>NZ_JBQJIM010000026.1:0-152171 GCF_052078295.1 Crossiella sp. CA198 | reverse complement strand
CACGTCGCTCAGGAACTCAACGGCCGTCCACGCAAAACGCTCGGCTGGGCCACCCCAGCCGAGCGTCTGCGTGATCTACTCACCGCCTAAACCACAGCGGTGTTGCAACGACCCCTTGAAACCGCCCAGCGCGCCCGGGGCCGTCGTCGTGGTGGGATCGATCAGCCGGCCAGTGCGGCGGCCGCGTGCTCCTCCTGGGCCCGGCGCTGCATGCCGGACTGGTTGGACAGCGGCTTCTCCTTGAGGAACCAGACCACCACGAAGGCCACCAGCATCACCAGCGCGCCGGTGAGGAAGACGGTGTCCATCGCGGAGGAGAAGCCGTCCTGGAACGGCCGCGCCAGCCGCGGGTCGAGGTGGATCAGGAAGGACGTGTCATCCAGCGACGGGGCGCCCACCCCGCCGTTGGCCATCATGTCCAGCACCGGCTTGTTGGCCGGGTTGGCCAGCACCGCCGGATCGCGCACCGCGGCCAGGAACTCCGGGGTGAGCGCGGCGCTGCGCAGGGCACTGGCGATGCGGTCCCCGACCACCCCGAACAGGATGGACAGGAAGGCCGCGGCGCCGATGGTGCCGCCCATCTGCCGGAAGAAGGTCACCGAGGCGGTGGCCACGCCCATGTCCGAGGGCGGCACGTCGTTCTGCACCGCCAGCACCAGGGTCTGCATGCAGGCCCCGAGCCCGGCGCCCATCAGCACCATGTAGATCGCGCTCAGCCACAGCGGGGTGCTGAAGCCGATGGTGCTGAACAGCAGCAGCGCGGCCACGATCAGGCCGATGCCCACGATCGGGAAGGTCTTGTACCGCCCGGTCTTCGCGGTCCGGGTGCCGCTGTACATGCTCGCGGTGAGGATGCCGAAGGTCAGCGGCAGCATCATCAGGCCGGACTCGGTCGGGCTCATGCCCTTGACGATCTGCAGGTACAGCGGCAGCGAGAGCAGGCCGCCGAACATGCCGATGCCGATGATGAAGTTGAGCAGGTTGCCCAGGCTGAACACCGAACTGCGGAACAGTCGCAGCGGCAGCAGCGCCTCATCGCCCATCCGCCGTTCGGCCAGCACGAAGGCCACCAGCCCGGCGATGCCCAGGCCGATCAGGCCCAGGGTGAGCGGGTCGCCCCAGCCCCACTGCCTGCCCTGCTCGGCCACGATCAGCAGCGGCACCAGGCCGACGGCCAGCGAGGCCGCGCCGAGGAAGTCGATGCGGTGGTTGACCCGGTTGTGCGGGATGTTGAGCACCCTGGTGACCACGATCAGCGCGGCGATGCCCAGCGGCAGGTTGACCAGGAAGACCCAGCGCCAGCCGTCGATGCCCATGAACTCGTTCAGCCCGGCGAAGAAGCCGCCCGCGACCGGACCGGCCACGCTGGAGATGCCGAAGACGGCCATGAAGAAGCCCTGGTACTTGGCGCGTTCCCGGGGCGGCAGCACGTCGGCGATGATCGCCAGCGCCAGGGACATCAGGCCACCGGCACCCAGGCCCTGCACGGCGCGGAAGGCAGCCAGCTCGTACATCGAGTTCGCCACCCCGCACAGCGCGGAGCCGATCAGGAACAGCGAGATCGCGGTGAGGTACATCGGCTTACGGCCGTAGATGTCGGACAGCTTGCCGTACAGCGGGGTCGAGATGGTCGCGGTGATCAGGTACGCGGTGGTCGCCCAGGCCTGCACGGTCTGCCCGTGCAGTTGGTCGGCGATGGTGCGCATGGCCGCGGAGACGATGGTCTGGTCGAGGGCGGCCAGGAACATGCCCATCATCAGACCGGACATGATGGCCATGATCTGGCGATGGCTCAGGCCACTGGCGACCGGAGCGGTTGGGGTGTCTGACATCTACTTCTCCACTCCCGAACGGGCGTAGTCGACCAGTTCGGCGATCAGGCCGGGCATGTGTTCCTCGTAGGCGCCCACGAAGCGATGCAGCAGGGTGGCGAACTGCCGCCGGTCCTCCGGCGGCCAGCCGGAGACCATGCTGGCGATCATCTCGTTGCGCCGGTCGCGATGCCGGAGGAACAACGCACGCCCGGACTCGGTGGCGGCCAGCAGGGTGGCCCGGCCATCGAGGGGGTCGGCGGTTCGTTCGACCAGGCCGTCCTTGACCAGTTGGGCCACCTGACGGCTGATCGTGGATGGATCGGAGTAGACGGCTTCGGCCAGCGCGCTGGACCGCAGCGGCCCGGTGTGCACCAGCGTGGCGAGCAGAGTGAACGAAGTCTTGTCGATCCCCAGTTTGGCGCTCTGCGCCGCCATGCACGCCGTCGCGCGGTTGAGCCGGACCAGGGCCATGCCGATCTCGTTGGCCTGGGCCAGTCCCGTCTCGTCCATGTCGATCCCTCTAGTTGCTTGCATCATCCAATTAGTTGCTGCATACAAGCATGCGACGAGAACTCTTATTTCGCAAACTATTTCTGCGGTGACCTGGATCTCCGCACTCAGCGTGCGCGGACCATCACTGAGCTGCGGCGATGACCTCGTCCAGGAGCGCGCGGGAGCGGGACAGCTCGGTCAGCTGGGCGGTGATCCGGGCCCGCTCGGCCGCCAGTTCGGCCACCAGTCCGGCACACGGCACCACCGCGGCGCCCTCGGCGCGCACACACGGCAGCACCCGCGCGATGGTCCCGGTGCACAGTCCGGCCTCGATCAGCCTGCGCACCACGCCGACGGTTCGCACCGCGGACTCGGGGTACTCGCGGTAGCCGTTGACCGAGCGCCCGGGAATCAGCAGGCCCTGTTTCTCGTAGTAGCGCAGCGACCGCGGACTGACCCCGGTGCGCGCGGACAGTTCGCCGATCAGCACCTTCAGCCCAACCAGCGGCCGCTGCGGGTTGTTCCGGCACTTCCCAAACTCGGTTACCCGTGAGTAACATGCCGGGTATGAGCGTGGACACCAGCCAGGTCGGCGACCTGATGAAGCAGGTCGTGCCGTGGGTGCGCACCGTCGGCATCGAGTTCACCGAGACCACTCCAGAGCGGGTGGTCGCCGCCCTCGGCGATGCCGAACAACTGCGCAACCACGTCGGCGGACCGCACGCGGCGATGATGTTCGGCGTGGCCGAGACCGCCTCCGGCGCGCTGGTGCTGGCCGCCTTCGCCGATCAGCTCGCGATCGCGATCCCGTTGCCCACCAAGGGTCAGATCGGCTTCTACAAGCTCGCGCTCGGACCGCTGACCGCCACCGCCACGCTGGGCAGGCCGGCCGCGGAGGCGGTGGCCGAGCTGGAGTCGGGCACCCGCCCGGAGATCCCGGTGCACGTGGAGATCACCAACGCCGAGGGTGTGGTGACCGGCGCGCTGGACATCATCTGGACCCTCAAGCCGCACTCGAAGTAGCGCCCTTCCCGCCCAGCCGCGGGATCAAGGCCGGGCCTGGCACGCGATGCGTGTCCGGGTCCGGCTTTTTTGCGCGATACCTACCCATTCGAGGCTGCCGACAGTGCGAGGATTGTCACGGCAGGTGAACAGTGATGAACTGCCCGGAGCCAAGTCGAGTCCGCCGGGAGAAGCGATGAGTGAGTTGCCCAGGGCCTCCACGCTGCGCCGCTGGTGGTGGCGAGCGGCGACCTGGCAGCGCCTGCTCAGCACCACCGGCGGCACGCTGGCCACGGTGGCCCTCATCAGCGCGGCCGGTTCACTGCCGGTGCTGCCGACTGAGCAACCCGATCCGCTGGCCGGTGGCGTGGTGCAGCCGCTGGGCACCTCCAGTGAGATCACCCCGAGCATCACCGCGCCGCCGGTGGCCGGGCGCACCCCGGCCTGGCCGAGCCGGGTGCTGACGGTGACCAAGGTGCTCGACGCGCGCACCATCACCGGCACCGACGAGAGCGGCTCGCCGGTGACCGTGCAGGTGGTGGGCACGCCGCAACCGGGAGCCCAGCCCGGCTGCGCGGCCGGGGACGCGGCCCGGTTCGCGGAGAAGGAGTTGCTGGGCAAGAAGGTCGGCCTGCTCGACCTGCGCGAGGAGAACTCCCGCCCGGCGGCCAGGGTGTTCACCGCGGGCCACGAGTACGCCAGCCTGCTCGCCGACTGGCTGGCGGCCTGCCAGCGCGCCAGCACGACCAGCGCCGCCGCGCCGAGCAGCAGCTCCACCGCCCAGGCCCCGCCGACCACGGCCGAACCGCCGCCGAGCAACACCCCCGCGCCGACGAGCACCGCGGACGCGCCCTTCTACAAGAACTGCGCGCAGGTGCGGAAGGCCGGCAAGGCGCCGCTGCTGCGCGATCAGCCCGGGTACCGCCCGGAGCTGGACAAGGACGGCGACGGGGTTGCCTGTGACCGGTGAGCAGCCCGACGACGCGGCCGTCACCGCGCTGATCGAATGGCAGCGAGAGCCCGACCGGGCCTACGGCTGTCCGATCGGACACGGCGAGCTGCGGCCGATCCGCAACGGCTCCGGCCTGTTGCTGGTGTGCCCGGAGTGCGCGCACACCCTGCCGGTGGACCCGCTGCTGGTCACCGAGGTGCTCGGCGAACGCCCACCGGGCGAGGTCGAGCCACCGCGACTGCCCGACGGCCGCACCCCGCGCGGACTGTGCCCCGACGGCACCGTGCGCACCACCGGCTGGCTGCTGCTTGGCCGCCGCCCGGTGCCCTCGGCACTGCTCAGCGGACTGGCCGGGATCGCTGTGCTGACCCCGGTGCTGGGCTGGCTGGGCCTGGCCATCGGCCTGGTGGCAGGCTTCGGCGGCTGGCAGCTGGTGACCACCTGGCTGCAACCGGCCTCCCGGTTCAGCGCGGGCCCTGCGGTGCTCGCCTCGGTGCTGCGACCGGGTCAGTGGGCCCGGCTCTACGGCAGCCTGGGCCCGGTCGGTCAGGTCTCCGGCACCGCGGCCACCGCGGCGGGGGACCTGGTGGTGCGTTTCCGCGGCGGCGCCCAGGTGGTGGCCGCGCCGACCGACGAGCTGGTCACGCTGGAGCTGGTCGACTAGTCACCCACTTGGCGCTAGACCAGGTGCTTTTTTCACCACACCCTAGAGATAACCGAGCGCATCCAATTAGTAACTCTCTGTTATCAACTCTTGTTGAGCTTGGGGTGATCACCATGGCTCACGCACTCACCTGGATGGCCTCCGTGCTCCGGCAGGCCGGGCTGTCCGTGCAGGAAGTGGCCGGCTGGCAGGACCGCGGCCACGGCAACGTCTCGGACATCCGCGGCGTGATGATGCACCACACGGCCGGACCGGCGATCGGGAACTTCCCGTCGCTGGACGTGGTCGTCAACGGCAGGCCAGGACTGGCCGGACCGCTGTCCAACCTGGGCCTGGCCCGGGACGGCACCTGGTACGTCATCGCGGCCGGGCTCGCCTATCACGCGGGCGCGGGCTACGTCGCGTGGTGCGGCCGGGACAACGGCAACAACCACATCATCGGCATCGAGGCCGAGTCCACCGGACGCGGCGACTGGACGCAGGCGCAGCTCGACGTCTACCCGCGAGGGGTCGCCGTGCTGCTCCGCCACCTGCGCCTGGCCGTCGACCGGGCGATCGCGCACAAGGAGTGGGCGCCCACTCGCAAGATCGACCCGGCCGGCTGGCCCGGCGATATGGACGGCTTCCGGGCGGGAGTCGCGCAGTGGATCAACGGGGACCAGTTCCAGCAGTCCGACCGGGACCGGCTGATCCGATTAGAGCAAGCAGTCGACGAGCTGCGTCGATGGCCCATGGGCGGCCCGCGGCTGATCCGGCACGAAGCGACCGGGTCACAGTGGCTGTACGTGCCCGGCTGCGTGCTGGTCGCCCTGCAGGGTGAGGAGGACGTGACCTTCCACGGCAACCACCGGCTGGCCGGGCAGAGCGAGCCGATCGCACTGGACACCGATTCGATCCGCCGCCTGGCCGGACTGGTGCCGCATGTGATCGGGGAGCTGCCCGCCTAGCCGGTGACTGCCATCGGCGAAGGCGGTGGCCTAGATGGCCGTGGCCAGCCGCGCGGTGGGCGCGCCGGAGGGAATGCCCGCCTGCACGGTGGCGGTGAAGAGCTGGGTGGCCCGGCTGGAGCGCACCGCGTAGACGGTCCCCGCGGACTGGATGACCACGGTGTGCCCGAACCAGCCACCCGAGTCGACGCTGGAGATCTGCGAGTAGAGCACCGAGAGGTTCCACCCGTCGCGACCGGCCGCCACTACCCGGCGGTTGGTCGCGACGACCAGCACCGGCCCGACCCCGGCGAGCATCCCGGCCACCGCCGCGCGGACCCGTTCCCCCGGTCCGAGTAGTCCGTCGAGCAAGTGGGTGGCCTCGCCATGCCGCAGACGGAGTCGCCGCGGTACGGCCGTTAGATGTTCTTCGAGGTCAGCACGCATGCGGGGAGTCTTCGCCTCGAAGCTCCGCTGCGTAATCACCCAAATGGGTGCACTTAGCGCAGGTAAACGGTTAACCGCAAGGGTCCGCGCGGGTGATCTTGCGCACGGAATCAATACAGGCGGTAGTTGACGCAGACACGAATGGCCCGCACCGAGTGGTGCGGGCCATTCGTGGGTGTGACTAAAGGAAGATCAGAACCACAAAGCTCAGACTGTGTGGACCTGGTCGGCCTGCGGGCCCTTCGGACCCTGGGTGATCTCGAACTCCACCCGCTGGTTCTCCTCCAGCGAGCGGTAGCCCTTGGCGACGATCGCCGAGTAGTGCACGAACACGTCCGGTCCGCCGTCGTCCTGCGCGATGAAGCCGAAGCCCTTCTCGCTGTTGAACCATTTCACAGTGCCAGAAGCCATTTTTCTCTCCTTGCAGGGCCGATCTCACGCCCAGGTTGGAGGCGTGGCCGCAGTCAAGATCCGCCCTTTCCCCGAAGGGTTCGGCATACAACAAAACCCGTGGTCATAAGCCCACGGGCGCTCAAGGCAAAGCTGACTACGACTAGCAAAGCGTAGCGCAGAACCGCTCTGCCGAGGAGAGATCCACATAACGAGAGTGATCCAGAACACTACGGGTCTGTTATGGACAGCGGAGCGTACCGGAGTACATAGCCTGTCCAGGTGAATCTTGCACAATAGAACGCATTACGCACAGTTATCCGGCCGGTTCCAGCCAGGTCGGCACGGGCACGCCGCGGTCCCGGCAGACCACCAGCAACTGCTCGATGAGTTCAGCCGCGGTGACCAGTCCCCACACCAGGACCACGCTCGGTTCGGCGTCCACCACCTGCCCGACGATCCGCTCCGCCCCGGCCGCGTCCCCGTCGGCCTCCAGCTGCACGGCCCGCAGCACCAGCGCCCGCGCCTGTTCCACCTCGGCGTCCACCGGCACCAGGTCCGGCCGCGACTCCAGCCGCACCGCCAGCGTGCCCGCGATGTCCCAGCCCACCTCGTGCAGCATCGCGGCCACCCCGCGCACCAGCACGTAGAGCAGCTCGACCAGCCTGCCCCGCCCGGCCCGCGCGTTCTCCGCCAGCACCTGCCGGGTCCGGTCCAGCTCGTGCGCCCGCAACGCGAGCAGCAGCGCGACGGCCTGACCGCGCGCCAGCGCGTGCTCGTCGGCTTCCGGGTGCATACCCCGCATAGTGCTCGCCTCCGGGCCGGTCGGGAACCCGGAGGCGAGCAGCACCTCAGCCGGTGACCCGGCGGCGACGCACCGCGAACACCAGCGCGGCCCCGCCGGCGAGCACCAGGAAACCGATCCCGGCCAGGCCGGTCACGTCCGCGCCGGTGCTGGCCAGCTTCTTGACCGGAGCGGGCTGCGGCTCCGGGTCGGCCGGGTCCCCGGCGGGCGCCGGGTCCGGCAGCTGGGTGCCCGGCTTGACCTTGGCCTGCCAGCCGTTGCCGCTGTAGGGCGGCGCGTAGACGGTGACGAGTCCGCTGGAGATCTCCGCCACCGTCCACGGCCCGTAGATGTGCAGGCGGTAGCCGCCGACCGGGATGTTGGTGAACTCGATCCGGCCGGTGCTGTTGGTGACCGCGGTGGTGACCTGCCTGCCGGTGTCCGGGTCGATCAGCCCGATCTTGACGTTGGCCAGACCCTCGTCGTCTTCGCGCCGGCCATCGCCGTTCTTGTCGTGGTAGACGTAGCCCCAGGAGCTGCCCTTCTCCCCCGGCACCCGCGCCTGGGTGGCCGCCTCGGCCCGGCCGCTCTCCGGCGTGCCCGCCCGGCCGAAGTCACAGGCCGCGAAGGTGTAGCCGAGTTTGCCCGCCGAATCCGGCACCTTGCCAGTCGGCTGGAATGTCCGGCTCTCACCTGGCTTGAGGGTGAGCTTGCCGCCGGGCAGCGGCTGCCACTCGTAGCCGCCACCGATGTGCGGACCATCGCCGCTGCGGTTGCAGGCCGACTCGATGTCGGTCAGCGTCTTGTCACCCTTGTTGGTCAGGGTGAGCCGGACCTGGGCCTGGTCGCCGACCCGGTAGGACTTCTTGGTGAAGGCCATGGTCGCGGTGAGCACATCGGTCTCCGGCCGCACCGCGCGCACCGCGACCTTCGTGCTGCGCTCGGTGCCGTCCACCAGGACCGTCGGGTTGTCAGGGAGCACCCAGCCGTCAGGCAGGTCCTGGAAGTCCAGCGAGTACGCCCCGGCGACCAGGCCGGGGAAACCGAACCGCCCGGACGCGTCGGTGCGCCCCTCGAACCTCTCGGCGCCGCTGGCCGCGGAGACGATGAGCTTGATCCCGCCCAGCTCCTCGCCCGGATCCCGCTCGCGGTTGCCGTTGCGGTCGCCGTAGAGCACACCGGCGATGTCGCCCTTGGTGGTGGGCGGGACGATCCGGTAGGTCACCGTGGTGCTGTTGTCCGCCGGATTCGCCTCGTTGTCGGTGGTCACGGTGAACTTGGTGCTGGTGTTGTTCTCCGGCCGCCAGTGCACCTTGGTCTCCGGCGTCAGGGTGACCGAGGCGCCGGGCTCGATGGTTCCGCCAGGCAGGAACATCTCGAACTCGCCCCAGCCGTAAGCCTCCAGCGAGCTGCCCGAGACCTCGGTGGCCCGCACCGAGCGGGCCACGCCCTTGCCCGCGTTGGTGATGGTGACCTTGGTCTTGAACTGCTGGCCGTTGACCAGGTCGCCGGTGACCGGGAGTTCCGCGGTGATGCGCAGATCCGGCTGGTCGGCAGCCTCCTTCTTGGCCGGGTTGCTGCTGGTGGTGACCGGCGTGGTGGCCGAAGGGGTGGCGCTCGAGGGCGCCGTGGTCGGCGGTGTTGGCGACGGAGTGACAGCCGACGGGGTGGCGCTGCTGGTGGCGGGTGGCGTGCTGGTGGCACTGGTCTGGTCAGCATGGGCCAAGGGCGCCAGCAGGCCCGCGCCAAGCGCGAGTCCAGCGGTGAGTGCCCCAGCCCGGCGCGAAAAGCCGAACGTGGTCAAGGTGGTCTTCCCCCACAGAAGATGATGCGCGCCCCATGCCCCCCGACACCGCGCAAACCCACCATATCCGGACTTTCCCCAGTTGTGCCAGGGTTTCGCTGTTGCCAGGGTGCGGCTGTTGCGGCGTTGTCGCAGCGTGTGGCGCGCGCCTACGGTGCCGCCATGAGCGCACTGGCGAACCCGGTCTTCCGTCGGTTGTTCGCCGCGCAGGTGCTGGCGTTGCTGGGCACCGGGCTGGCCACGGTGGCGCTCGGCCTGCTGGCCTACCGGCTGGCCGGGGCCGAGGCCGGCACCGTGCTCGGGGTGTTGCTGGCGATCAAGATGACGGCGTACGTGCTGGTCGCGCCGGTGGTGACCGCGGTGGCGGCGCGGGTGCCCACCCGGGCGTTCCTGGTGTCGATGGATGTGTTGCGCGCGGTGGTGGCCGGGGTGCTGCCCTTGGTGGACGCGCTGTGGCAGGTCTACGCGCTGGTGGTGCTGTTGCAGGTGGCGGCGGCCGCGTTCACCCCGACCTACCAGGCCACCGTGCCCGCGGTGCTCACCGATGAGCGGGACTACACGCAGGCGTTGTCGTTGTCCCGCTTGGCTTTCGAGTTGGAGGCGCTGCTGTCGCCGGTGCTGGCGGCCGGGTTGCTGCTGGTGCTCACGCCGGTCGAGCTGTTCTTCGGGACCGCGCTGGGATTCCTGGCCTCGGCGTTGCTGGTGGCCGGGAGTGTGTTGCCACGCAAGGAGATCCGCCGCGGCCGGACCGGCGGGCTCCGCACTTTCCTTGGCACACCGGCACTTCGGGCGTTGCTGGGGCTGAACCTGGCCACCGCGGCCGGTGGCGCGCTGGTGCTGGTGAACACCGTGGTGCTGGTGCGGGACCGCTTCGGCGGCACGGCGGTGGCGGTCGCGGTGGCGCTGGGTTGCTACGGGGCCGGGTCGGTGCTGGCCGCGCTGGTGCTGCCGCGCACACTGCGCGCGGTGTCCGACCGGGCGGTGCTGCTGGGCGGGGGTTCGGCGCTGGCCGGGACGCTCGGGCTGGGTGCGCTGTGGTTCGCGTTCGCGCCGGGGCTGACCGCGTTGCTGGTGCTGTGGGCGGTGCTCGGCGCGGCCGGGGCGGTGGTGCAGACGCCGGTGGGACGGCTGGTGCGCCGGTCCGGGTCGCCGGATGGGTGGGCCGGGCTCTTCGCCGCCCAGTTCACCCTCTCGCACGCGGCCTGGCTGGTGACCTACCTGCTCGCCGGGCTGCTCGGGCCGGGGCCGTTGACCTTCGCCGTACTCGGTGGCCTGGCCGCGCTGGGCGTGTTGTTCGCGGTGCGCGCCTGGCCGCCGGTGCGACGGCACTACTGTGGTCGCCACCATGGACGGTTACTGGCTGAACCTCGCGCTCGTCGCGTTCCTGATCCTGGTCAACGCGTTGTTCGCGGGCAGTGAGATCGCGCTGATCTCCTTGCGGGAAGGGCAGTTGCGGCAGCTCGAACGTCGCGGCGGCCGCACCGCGCGGGTGCTGATCCGGCTCACCAGGGACCCGAACCGGTTCCTGGCCGCGATCCAGCTGGCGATCACCCTCTCCGGCGCGCTCGCCTCGGCCACCGCCGCGGTGACCCTGGCCCAGCCGCTGGTCCCGGCGCTGAGCTTCGCCGGGGAGGCGGCCGGTCCGCTGGCGGTGGCGCTGGTGACGCTGGTGCTGACCTTCTTCACCCTGGTCTTCGGCGAGCTGGCGCCCAAGCGGCTGGCCATGCAGTACGCGCACCGGTGGGCGATGCTGGTGGCCCGCCCGCTGGATCTGATCGCGACCATCGCCCGCCCGGCGATCTGGGCGCTGAGCCGGTCCACCAACGTGGTGGTGCGCCTGTTCGGCGGCAACCCGGAGGCCGGGTCCGAACAGCTCAGCCCGGAGGAACTACGCGATCTGGTGGCCGGGCACCGTGGACTCAACGCCGAGCAGCGAATGATCATCACCGGCGCGCTGGAGATCCACGAGCGGCTGCTCCGGCACGTGCTGGTGCCGCGGCGCAACGTCTTCGTCGTCCCCGCTGATGCCACCGTGCAGGAGGCCCGCCGGATGCTGGCCGGCTCCGGCCATTCGCGCGCGCCGGTGGTGCGTTCCGGGCACCTGGACGACGTGGCGGGCATGGTGCACCTGCGTGAGCTGCTCGATGACAGCACCACCGTGCTGGAGGTGACCCGCGCGGCCACGATCTTCCCGGACTCCCTGCGCGTCTCCGACGCCCTGCGCCAGTTCAAGGCCACCCACCAGCAGTTCGCCCTGGTGGTCGACGAACGCGGCGCGGTGGACGGCATCGTCACGCTGGAGGACCTGCTGGAGGAGATCGTCGGTGAGATCTACGACGAGACCGACCGGGACATCATGGCCGTACAGGCCGAACCGGACGGCGCCCTGCTGCTGCCCGGCACCTTCCCGGTGCACGACCTCATCGACCTGGGCGTGGAACTGAGCGACGCGCCCGAGGGCGACTACACCACGATCGCCGGCCTGGCCCTGATCGCGTTGCGGCGCATCCCTGACCAGCCGGGCGACCGGGTGGAGCTGGCCGAGTGGACGCTGGAGATCACCGCGGTGGACCGGCACGCGATCACCGGGATCCGCTTGCGCCCCAAGGCGAAGCGGGCGGCGGACTGAGATGGCCTGGGACCGCCTCGATGGGCAGCGGGTGCTCGGCCTCGGCACCCCCGGCGAGATGCGCGACTGGCTCAACGAACGCGTGCTGGGCGGGCACAAACAGGCCACCGCCGGCCTGCTCGGCGCCGACTACCAGGCCGAGGGCGAGCCGCTGGAGCACATCGGCGAACTGCTGGCGCTGGTGGACAGCCAGGAGCGGCGGATCGGCACGGTCGAGGTGACCAAGGTCGAGGTGGTGCCCTTCGCCGCGGTGGACTGGGACTTCGCCCAGGCCGAGGGTGAAGACTTCCGCTCGGTCGAGCACTGGCGGGAGGTGCACACCCGGTACTTCACCGACAGCGGCGCGAGCGTCGCGGACGACACCCAGGTGGTCTGCCTGCACTTCCGCCTGCTGCCCTGAGCGCTCAGCCGAGGCCGGGCAGCACCGCCGCCGCGAGCAGCAGCAGCCCGACTCCGGCCCGCCACGGCCAGGCCACCCTCGGCGCGGTGACGAACCCGGCGGCCAGGTAGCCGAGCATGCCGTAGAGCAGCAACAACGCCGACTGCGGCAGCGGCATCCCGGACAGCACCCTGGCGATGGCCCAGGCCGCCACCGGTCCGATCAGCGCGATCCGCCAGCCCTGCTCGACCCGGGCGCGGTACAGCACCAGCCAGGCCAGCCCCACCCCGAGAGCCACCGCCAGTGGGATGGCCAGCAGGGCCACGCCGAGGCAGTTGAAGCCCTGGTTCGTGCAGATCAGCTGCCGGGTGAGCAGCACGTCCACCAGCAACAACAGCAGGCCGGGCCCCAGTCCCGCTGCCAGCGAGACCAGCAGCCTGCGGCCGATCGCTTCAGTTCCTTCCGCGGTGCTCATACCCTCTGGTACCCCCTCCCGAAAATTTCCCGGAATCCGGTTCGGAAATAGGACCGTAGCTGACCTATACGCCTCATAACGTAGTCCCCAGCAGCCCACCGAGGAAGGCAAAACCGATGACCAGCACCGAGCTGACCAGCACCGACGCCACCCTGACCGGCGAGCGCGCCGACCTGCTGGAGGCACTGGGCAACGCCCGCTTCTTCCTCCGCAACACCGCGCAGAACCTCACTGAGGAGCAGGCCAACCAGAACTCCACGGTCAGCGAGCTGACCATCGCCAAGCTGATCAAGCATGTGGCCGAGACCGAGTCGTCCTGGGCCAGGTTCATCGTCGAGGGCCCGTCCGCGATGGACTTCGACGAGGCGGACTGGCACGCGCTCTGGACCGTCACCGAGCCGCTGGCCACCCTGCTGGACCGCTACGCCGAGGTCGCCGCCCGCACCGACGAACTGCTGGCCACCCTGCCCAGCCTGGACGTGGCGCACAAGCTCCCCGAGGCCCCCTGGTTCGAGCCCGGCAAGTCCTGGTCCGCCCGCCGGGTGTTCGCGCACATCGCCACCGAGACCGCCCAGCACGCGGGTCACGCGGACATCATCCGCGAGACCATCGACGGCCAGAAGTCGATGGGCTGAGCCGATGACCGAGACCAAGCCCACGGGCGAGCGCGCCGACCTCCTGGCCGCGTTCGCCAGTGCCCGGTACTTCCTCCGCCACACCACCCAGGGCCTCACCGACGAGCAGGCCAATCAGCGCACCACGGCCAGTGAACTGACCCTGGCCGGCCTGATCAAGCACGTCACCGGCGCGGAGGTGAGCTGGACCAACTTCATCGAACACGGCGCCTACCGGATGTACTGGGAAGAGAAACCCGACGGCGCCTGGTCCGACACCTTCACCCCTGGACCGGGCGAAACCCTGGCCGCCCTGCTGGACCGCTACACCGAGGTGGCCGCCCGCACCGACCACCTGATCGCCACCCTGCCCAGCCTCGACCTCGCCCACCCCCTCCCCGAGGAACCGTGGTTCGAGAAGGGTTCCTGGACCGCCCGCCGCGTCCTGACCAACCTGATCGCCGAAACCGCCCAGCACGCGGGTCACGCCGACATCATCCGCGAGTCCCTGGACGGCCAGAAGTCGATGGGCTGACCAGCTGGTTCAGTAGGAACTGGCACAGTGCCGGCACCGCTTGTCCGCCACCCGCGACGGGTTGTCCCCACCCGTCGCGGCGATCGGCTCGGCGTTGCCCAACCGCTCCCACGCCCGCGGCACCCCCCGGATCTCACCCCAGCCCCGGTAGTCCGGCGGGGCGTCGTGGTGACAGGCCCCTGGCAGGTGCGCGGTGTTGGTCCGGCTGACCAGGATGAGATCCGGTTCGGCCCGGACCACGACCCGGCGGCGGGTGTGCGGGCACTGGCCGGTCGGCAGGTCACATCGCTCGCAGCGGGTGATCGTTGAAGTCACCCCGCCATCATCCCGACAGCACCGACAGAACCTGCCCGGAACGCGAGAAACCCCAGGTCATGCGAGATGACCTGGGGTTTCTGCTCGCTGAGCCGCCTAGGGGAATCGAACCCCTGACCTACGCATTACGAGTGCGTTGCTCTACCGTCTGAGCTAAGGCGGCAAGACGCGACAGAGTCTAGCGGTAGCTCGCCTGCCTCCCCAAACCCGGCCCGGTGGGCAGCGAAAGCGGTACGCCGCGTTACCCGTTGGTACCCGTCTCGTTAGGCCATGCGTGACGCCGGTCTCACTGACCGGATCGCCCGTGACACCGCGAGGAGGGCCCGGCCTGATGCGTGCACGCCGCCTAGCCGTTGTTTGTGCTGTGCCTGCTGTTGTGTTGCTCGCGCTGGGGCCGGTGGCCGGGGCGGCGCCGCCGCCGACCACGCCGGTGCCCTCGCCGGTGGATCCGAATGGGCCTGGGATCAGTGATCCGAACGCGCCGAAGTTCCCGCCGCTGGTGGCCGATGCCGGGACCGGGCTGGGGATCATCCGGGTGTTGCCGGGGGCGGTGCAGACGAACTCGCCTGGGCTGACCGATGAGGACGAGAAGAAGTTGCCCAAGCAGGCGGCCGGGGAACTGGGGCTGGGGCTGGCTTCGGCGCAGGTGAACTCGCAGGCGGTGCAGTCCTTCGAACGGGCCATCGCGGAGTCCTCGCCGTTCGGGTTCGCGGTGAACGGGCGGGCGCCTCGGTTGCCGGGATCGTTGGCACAGCTGGCGATTCCGGACAATCCGGAGCCGCTGTCGGGTGGGTTGACGCCGCCGGCCTCGCCGTTGGACGCGCTGGTCAAGCTGGGGTTGTTGCAGGGCAGTGTGCATGCCCGGTGGGATGAGAAGCTGGGGCCCTGTGTGGAGCCGATCGCGGACTCTAGGACCTCGCTGGCGAGTTTGTCCGCGGTGAACGTGCTGCCTGCCATTCCCGGGCTGCTGAACGGCGGGTCGCTGTTGCGGTTGCCGGACACGCTGAGCGCGCGCTCGACCGTGCGGCTGGTGGATGTGCCTGGGCGGCAAGGGAAAGCGGTGCAGGCCACGTCCACGGTGCAGGTGGCGAGCATCCAGTTGCTGGCCGGGACACCCGGTGAGGTGCGGATCGACGTGGTCAGCGCGCCGAAGCTGGTGGCGACCTCGACCGGGGACGCGAAGACCTCGACGGTGCGGTACGAGGCGCCGGTGTTGCGGGTTTCCCGTGGTGGCAAGGAACTCGGCAAGCTGGACGCGGCCGCGCCGAAGCTGGACGTGCCGGTGAGCGGGCCGTTGCCGGGGGCGGATGCGCTGAAGCTGCTGGACATCGGGGTGTTGCGGCTGTCCATCGCGCAGGTGAACGAGAAGCGGGACGGGGCGGCGGTGGGTGCGGTGGCCAGGCTGCTGGATCTGCAGCTGCTGCCGACGGATGCGTTGAAGCTGCCCGGTTTGCCGACCTCGCTGGTGCAGATCTCGTTGGGAGAACAGGTGGTTCGGGCCGCGGCGCCCGCGGGTGGGTATGTGTGCAAGGCGATCACGCCCGCGCCGAGTTCGCCTGGGCCCGCGCCCGCACCCGCGCCGCAGGGTAAGGAGAGGCCGCCGCCGTTGGCCTACACCAGCGCCGCGTACCAGACCGTGCCGCTGCTGTGGACCGGGATGATCCTGTTGCTGTGCGGGGTGATCGTGGTGGCCGCGTTGCCCCGCCGCCGCCAGCGCGGCTGACGGGGCAACGCGATCAGGTGACTCAGAGGCCGATGGCCTTGGCGATCTCCCTGGGCTTGAGCACCCGGAGGATGGCCTCCATCAGGTAGTAGTCGCCGTAGGGCAGTGACACCTCGATGCCGTTCTCCGCCCTGCGGTTCTTGGTGCCGCGGGCCAGCACCGCGTCATGCCGGTCGGACCTGGTGGTGAGGCAGGTGCGGGACAGCGCGTCCAGCACGGTCAGCGCGGTGGTCTGGTACCTGGCATTGCCGGTGATCTTGGCCAGGTCCAGCAGCCCGCAGGCGGTGATCGCGCCTGCCGAGGAGTCACGGATGTCGTGGGGCGCCAGCGGGGAGCGGTAGTCCCAGATCGGGACCGGGCTCTCCGCCAGGTAGGGCAGCACGTGGTCGGCCATCCTGGTCGCCGCGTTGAGGAACTGGCGGTCGCCGGTGCGGCGGTAGGTGGTGGCGAAACCGTAGATGCCCCAGGCCTGACCGCGGGCCCAGGTCGAGGTGGCGCTGTAGCCCTGCACCGTGTTCGGGCCCACCGCGGTGCCGCTGACCGGGTCGAAGTCGAACACGTGCGGGGTCGAGCCATCCGGGCGGATGAAGTGCTTGATCGTGGTGCGGGCGTGGTTGGCCGCGATGTCGGCGTACTTGCCGTCCCCGGTGACCTCGGTGGCCCAGAACATCAGGTCCAGGTTCATCATCGTGTCGATGATGGTGCGGCCCGCGTTGCCGGTGGAGCCCAGCGAACCCCAGGCCCGGATGAACTTGCCCGCGGTGTTGTACCGCTTGCTCAGCGATTCCGCCGCGCGCACCGCGCCGTCCCGCCAGGACGCCTCCCCGGTGAGCCGGTAGGCGGTCACCCAGGACGGGTAGAACAGGAAGCCCATGTCATGGGTGCCGGTGTCCGGGATGCGCGGGGTCAGCCGCAGCGCGGCCTCCCTGGCCCACTTCTCGAACTGCGGGTCGCGGCTGTCCACGAACCCCAGCCACAGCAGGCCCGGCCAGAAGCCGCCAACCCAGCCGCCGTCGTTGACCGGGATCCACTTCTCGAACTTGGTCTCCTCGGGGAAGGTGGCCACGGTCGGCGCGGTCTGGCGCAGTTTGGCGACCGCGTAGTCCAGGGTCTGGCGCAGCCGGGCCGGGTTCGGCGCGAAGGCTGGTCCGGCCGGAGCGCCCGCGGCGGCCAGCGCCGCACCTGGCTGCATGGCCAGTGCTCCGGCGGTCGCCGCCGCTCCGGTGAGCAGCACACGTCGGGATAGCGCTGTCATCGTTGTCCTCTCGGGGAATTGCCGCACAGGGAAAGGGTGGCGCCCAGGGTTCAAGGGGGCTGGTTACGGAACCATCCAGCCCAGCACAGGGGTCGACTGCAGGTAGCTGAGCACGCACATGGCCAGCAGCAGCAACAGGCTCCAGCCGAAGACCCGGCGGAACAGGTCGCCCTCCTTGCCGACCAGGCCGACCGCGGCGGTGCCGATGGCCAGGTTCTGCGGCGAGATCATCTTGGCCATCACGCCACCGGAGGAGTTGCTCGCGCCGAACAGGATCGGCGAGGCGCCGACCTGGTTGGCCGCGGTGGTCTGCAACCCGCCGAAGAGGGCATTGGCTCCGGCGTCGGTGCCGGTGATGGTGACGCCGAACCAGCCGACGATCGGGGACAGGAAGGCGAAGAACGCGCCGGTGCCGGCCAGCCACACGCCGAGGGTGATGATCTGGCCGGACAGGTTCATCACGTAGGAGAGGGCGAACACGCTGAGGATGGCCAGGATCGCCCAGCCGAACTGGCGGATGGTGCGGCCGTAGATGTGCAGCGCCTTGACCGGGGAGACCCGCAGCACCAGCAGCGACAACAGCCCGGAGATCAGCAGCAGGGTGCCGGTCGCGCCGCCGATGTTGAAGGTGTACGTGGTGGAGACCGCTTTCCCACTGGCGTTGGCCACCTGCAGGCCCGGCCACTGGAACACCCAGGTGGCCTTGGCCAGCAACGCCTTCACCGCGTCGAACTGGGCCAGCGAGAAGATGGCCACGATGATCGCGTAGGGGGCGAAGGCGGTGGCCACGTCCCGCCGCGAGTCCGGCTGCTCGGGCTCGTCCGCGCTACCGCCACCGCCCACGGTGACCGGGACCGGCGCGGACCGGCGCAGCCTGGTCACCACGAGCACCGCGCCCACCGAGACGATCGCGGCGATGATGTCGCAGAGCCGGTAGGAGATGTAGTTGGAGACCACGAACTGGGTGATGCCGAAGGACAGGCCGGCGGCCAGCGCCACCGGCCACGCCTCGCGCAGCCCGCGTTTGCCGTCGACGATGAAGACCAGCAGGAACGGCACCAGCACGGCCAGGATGGAGACCTGCCTGCCGGCCATCGCGCCGTAGGCGTCGGCGGAGAGGCCGGTGACCGAGCTGAGCACGGTGATCGGGTTGCCCATGCCGCCGAAGGCCACCGGCGCGGTGTCCGCGACCAGGGACAGGGTGGCCGCCTTGAGCGGGTTCACGCCCAGCGCGATCAGCATCACCGAGCAGATCGCGACCGGTCCGCCGCCGCCGGCAAGCGCTTCCAGCAGGGCGCCGAAACAGAAGGCGATCACGATCGCCTGGGTGCGCGGATCGTCACTGATCGAGCTGAAGGCCCGCCGCAGCACCGCGAAGTGCCCGCTGTGCACGGTCAGGTTGTAGATCCAGATCGCGTTAAAGGTGATCCAGAGGACCACCAGCACGCTCTGCCCGGCGCCGTAGGCGGCCGAGTTGAGCGCCAGCCCGACCGGCATCGAGTAGCCGATCACCGCGATGGCCAGGGACAGCGCCAGCGTGCTCAGTCCGGCCCAGTGCGCCTTCCAGCGGAACACGCCGAGCAGCACCAGCAGCACGACCAGCGGCAGCAGGGCGAGCAGCGCGGAGACGAACAACGACCCCGTGGGGTTCGGGTCCTGCTGGTACACGGGGCCGACCTCCTCGCCTGTTCGCCGACTTGTTCCGTTCCGCAGAACGGTGTTCCATAGGGCGCGGGCACATCGTGACACCGCCCGGTCCGAAACGTAAAGGGCCATCCAGCGCATACGCTCCCGCCGGAGGCAATTCATGCAGGTTAGGCATGCGACAAATCCCGCGCAGATCGCCGGTTTCGACACCGAGCAGCTCCGCGCGCACTACCTGGTAGCGGATCTTTTCGAACCGGGACAGGTGCACACGGTGTACTCGCATGAGGACCGGACCGTGCTCGGCGGCGCCGTCCCACTGTCCGGCCAGCCGCTCCGGCTGCCGTCGGCCGACCCGCTGCGCGCCGAGAACTTCCTGGCACGACGCGAGTTGGCGGTGGTGGCGGTGCACGGCGGCGGCACGGTGACCGTCGACGGCACGGCGTATCGGTTGACCCATCGGGACTGCCTCTACGTCGGCCGCGGCGCGGTCGACGTCGTGTTCGAATCGGACGGGACGGACTCCCCGCATTTCTACCTCTTCTCCACGCCCGCCCATACCAGCCATCCGACGGAATTGGCGCGGTTCACGGATGTGGACATTCTGGAATTGGGCGAGCAGCGGACCGCAAACGTCCGATCGATCAGAAAGTTCATCCATGTGAATGGAATCTCCTCGTGCCAGTTGGTACTCGGTATCACCACCCTGGCCGAAGGCAGCGTGTGGAACACGATGCCGCCGCACACACACGACCGGCGCACCGAGTGCTATCTCTACTTCGACCTGCCTGACGACCAGCGAGTGATCCACCTGCTCGGTGAGCCGACGGCGACCAGGAACCTGGTGGTGTCCAACGAGCAGGCGGTGATCTCACCGAGCTGGTCCGTGCACTCCGGCGCGGGCACGCACGCCTACTCCTTCGTCTGGGCCATGGCCGGGGAGAACCAGGCCTACGAGGACATGGACCCGGTCGCGCTCACCGAACTGCGCTGAAGGAGAACAGGGTGAACGGGGCAGTCCAGCGGATGTTCTCGCTGCGCGGGCGGACCGCGCTGGTGACCGGCGCGCGCACCGGGATCGGCCGGGCCATCGCCAACGGCCTGGCAGGCGCGGGCGCGGACCTGGTGCTGCTGGGCCGCGGCGGCGACCTGGCCGAGGTCGAGGCGGAGATCCGCGGGCATGGCGTCACCGCGCGCAGCCTGATCGTCGATCTGTCCGATGTGGACCGTGTGCAGCGCGAAGTCGGTGCGCTGCTTGCGGATCAGGAGATCGACATCCTGGTCAACAACGCGGGCACCATCCACCGGCAGGCCGCCACCGAGGTGCCCATGGCGGACTGGCGGCGGGTGCTCAGCGTCAACCTGGACTCGGTGTTCGCGCTCTGCCAGCTCGCCGGGCGGCAGATGACCGCACGCGGCTCCGGCAAGATCATCAACATCGCCTCGCTGCTCAGCTTCCAGGGCGGCATCCTGGTGCCCGCCTACACCGCGAGCAAGCACGCGGTGGCCGGGCTGACTTCGGCGCTGGCGAATGAGTGGGCCGGGCGCGGCGTGCAGGTCAACGCGATCGCGCCGGGCTACATCAGCACCAGCAACACCGCGGCGCTGCGCGCGGACCCGGTGCGCGAACCGGCCATCCGGGCCCGCATCCCGGCCGGGCGCTGGGGCGATCCGGAGGACCTGGCCGGTGCGGCGGTGTTCCTCGCCTCGCCGGCTTCGGACTACGTCAACGGGCACGTGCTGGTGGTCGACGGCGGTTGGATGGGCAGGTGACCGAAGGCCCCGGCGGGGCGGTGGAGAAGGCCCTGGCCGTGCTGGACGCGCTCGCCGAGCACAGCCGGGTCACCGATCTGGCCCGTGCCACCGGCCTGCCCAGGTCAACCGTGCACCGGGTGCTGCAGACCTTGGCCGAACAGGGTTTCGCGCTGCCGGACGCGCACGGCAACTATCTGGCCGGACCCAAGGTGCTGGCGCTGGCCGGGCGGGTGCTGCAACGCCTGGACCCGGCCCGCCGGGCCAGGCCCGCGCTGACCGGTCTGCAGGCCGGGACCGGCTGCGCGGTGCACTTCGCCATGCTCTTCGGCGCGGAACTGGTCTACGTGGACAAGGTCGAGGCGGACAAGCCGTACCGGATGGCCTCCCGGATCGGCATGGGCCTGCCGTTGCACTCCAGCGCGATCGGCAAGGCGGTGCTGGCCGCGCTGCCCGAGATCGAGCTGTCCGCGCTGCTCGGCAAGCTGCGGCTGGAGGCCCGCACGCCGCGGACCGCGAGCACCCCTGCCGTGCTGCGGGAGCGGCTGACCGGGGCGCGTTCGGCCGGGTTCGCGGTGGATGACGAAGAGAACGAGCCCGGGGTGCGCTGTGTGGCCGCCGCGGTGCGTGATCACACCGGCGCGGTGATCGGCGGGGTGAGCGTGTCCGCGCTGGTGCTGGAACACCGGCTGGCCGAGCTGACCGGGCACGGCGCGCGGGTGGTCCGGGCGGCACGGGAGGTCTCCACCGCGTTCGGCTGGTCCACAGCCCTGTGACGCAACCAACCAGCGAGTGCTTCAGCCGTGATGCAGGGTGGTGACCATGGCCTCGATGGCGATCCTGGGCTTGACGTTCATGCCAAGGGCGTCCCGGCAGGCCAGCACCGCCTCCAGCCGCTTCAGCGTGGCCTCCGGGGTCCAGGTGGCGGCCGCGGTGCGGATGTCGGCGGCGCGGTCGGGGTGGTTGAGCGGCACGTCCGCGCCCAGCCGGGCGGTGAGCACGTCCCGGTAGAACCCGGCCAGGTCGACCAGGGCCAGGTCCAGGGCGTCGCGCTGGGTGCGGGTGGCGCGGGATTTCTGCCGCTTCTCCAGGTCCTTGAGCGCGGATTTGGCGCCGCGGGCCGCGGCGGCCACGCCTTTGCCGGTGCCGCCACCGCCGAGCGCGGTCTCCAGCGCGTCGCGTTCGACCCCGTCCTTGGCCTCGCTGACCGCGGCCGCCTCCGCCTCGGCCGTCTTGACCAGCTCGTCCGCGCTGGTGAACACGTCGTTGGGGCGGCGAAGGCCGGTGGGGATGCGCAGCACGGCCTCGCGGCGGGCGCGGGCTTCCGGGTCGGTGGCCAGCCTGCGGGCCCGGCCGACGTGCCCGCCGCAGACCGAGGCGGCCCAGGCGGCCAGGTCGGCGGGGATGCCGTCGCGGCGGCGCAGCACGTCCTCGATGGCGGCCACGGTCGGTGTGCCCAGGGCGAGCACCCGGCAGCGGGAGCGGATGGTGACCGAGACGTCCTCGGGGTGATCCGAGGGCGCGCAGAGCAGGAACACGGTTCGTGACGGGGGTTCCTCGACCGCCTTGAGTAGCGCGTTGGCCGCGCCCTCGGTGAGCCGGTCGGCGTCCTCGATGATCACTACCTGCCAGCGGCCGCCGGTGGGGCGGCGGGCGGCGATCTGCACCAGCGCGCGCATTTCGGCGACCGCGATGGACAGCCCTTCCGGCACGACCAGGCGCACGTCGGCGTTGGTGCCGCCCAGCGCGGTGTGGCAGGGGCGGCATTCCCCACAGCCGCGCACCCCGTCGGCGTCGGGCTGGACGCACTGCAGCGCGGCGGCGAAGGCGCGCGCGGCCACCGAGCGGCCGGAGCCGGGCGGGCCGGTGAACAGCCAGGCGTGGGTCATCGCGCCGGGGGTGATCGGACGGCCTTCGACCAGGTCGGCGGCTGCCCGCGCGGCGGTGGACAGGGTGCGCACCGCGCCGGGCTGACCGACCACGCCGCCCCACACGCCGGTGGTGGGCGCCTGCTGGATGGCCTCTTCGGTGAGCGTCACGGGTTCTATCCTGCCTCGGCGGCCGACAATCCTTGTTCCGGTGTGGCGGTCTGCCGCGCGGCGAGCACTGGGCGGACTGCCTCGCGCACCCGTTCGGCGACTTCCTCGACCCCGCCGCCTGCCTCCACCACTACGTAGCGGTCGGGTTCGGCGGCGGCCATCTCGGTGAGCAGCCGGTGCATCCGCCAGGGCTGTTCGGCCAGGTTGGCCGAGGGGGTGGCCGGGTCCTTGTCCAGCAGCACGGTGACATCGGCGGCCAGCCTGCCGGTGGAGAACTCGGCGAGGCCTTCCAGTTCGGCCGCGTCCATGCCCGCGCCCGCACCCAGTTCGGCCAGTCCGCCGTGCACCGAGCGTTCCATGACCACCACCGAACCGGCTGCCAGCGCGGGTTTGACGATCTGTTCGACCAGGTCGGCGCGGACCGCGGCGGACATCAGCACCTGGGCCCTCGGGCTGTGCAGTCCGGCCCCGGCCAGCAGTGTGCGTTCCTCGCAGGCGGGATCGGCGGCCAGCACCACCGCCTGGCCCTGCTCGCGCAGCCAGTCGGCCAGCCGCTGGGACTGGGCGGAGGTGTCCGCGACCGTGTCGCCCTCCACCGCGATCAGCAGGCCGCTGCTGCGGCGCGGGCGGCGCAGCGCGGACATCAGGTCGGACAGGATCGGGCCGCTGCGCCGGTCGTCCATCTGCCGGTAGGCGATCACGCCGAGCACGGCGGCGATGATCCCGGCGCCGAAGAGGATCGGCCGGGTGCCGTCCACGGTCAGCTCGGCGCCGAAGATGTTCCAGGTCCGCGGTGGCAGCAGGCCGACGAGCACCGGCACCAGGGCCATCGAGCCCATCAGCACCAGCCGGACCAGGGACTGCATGAAGGCCACGGTGCGGCCGCGGATCTCGTCCTCGACCCTGGCGCCGATGATGGTCATGCCGGTCAGGAAGGCCACACCGGCGGAGCCGCCGACGCCGATCACGGCCAGCAGCGCCAGCCACAGGTGCGGGGCCACCGCGACCAGCAGCAGCACCGCCCCGGCGCCCACGATGGCCGCGCCGAAGAGCCGGTTGTGCGGGATGCGCTGGGACAGCTTGGGCGCGACGATCATGCCGCTGCCCAGGCCGAGGAAGATCGAGACGAACAGCAGGCCGTAGCTGGCGTCGCCGCCCTTGAGGCTGACCGCGTACAGCTTGGCGCAGGCGATCACCGCGCCGCCCGCGGTGAACGCGCCGGCGATGCCGATCACCAGGCCGCGGATCAGCGGGGTGGTGCCGACGAAACGCAGTCCGTCCCTGATCAGCGCGAGCAGGCTGGCGCTACGCACCTGTTCGGTTCTGGCCCCGGCCCGGCCGGAGATCTCCGGGATGCGGGTGGCCAGGGTGATCGAGCTGGTCAGGTAGATCAGGCCGTTGAGCACCAGCGCGAAGTAGACGATCTGGGTCGGGGTCAGCGGCAGGAACAGGGTCGGGCCGAGCACGGTGAGCGCGGTGAACAGCCCGGAGGCGGTCACCACGGAGACCCCGTAGGTCATCACCATGGACAGCTGGTTGGCCGTCTCCACCTGGGCCGGTCTGCGCAGCAGGTTGGGGATGGAGGCGTCCTTGGCAGGCACCCAGAACAGGGTGCACAGCTCCAGCAGGAAGGTGGCCACGAACAGCCACCACAGCGAGCCCGCGAGGGGGATGCTCAGCAGCACCAGGCAGCGCAGCACATCGCAGACGACCATCAGCCTGCGCCGGTCGAACTTGTCGGCCAATGCCCCGGCCAGCGGGGCCAGCAGCAGCGCGGGCAGCAGTTTGATCGCGACCACGCCGCCGAAGGCGAAGCTCTGCGCCTGGTAGCCGGTGGTGAGGTTGGTGGCCAGCGCGGTGGTGGCCAGCAGGGCGAGCCAGTCGCCGACGCTGCACAGCGAGTTGACCGCCCAGAGCCTGCGGAACGGGCCGATGGCCAGCACGCTGCGCACCCGGTGCACGGTCGAGGCCGACGACTCGGCGGGTTCCTGCCGGATCCTGCTCACCTCGCTCGCGCTGACGTGCACGTCCCCGAACGGGCCCCAGGGTAGCCGGGCGCTAGCCGAGCAGGCCGGAGAACCAGCTGATGAAGCTGGAGAGGAAGGCGAGCACGAGCACCACGGTGAGGATGATCAGCGCCAGGAAGGCGAGGGTGGCCCCGCTGATCCCTCCGGCGGGCAGGGCGCGGCGGAGTTCGGGCAGGCGGGGTCGTGGAATGCGGGCCTTGGGCACGAACCGGCGCCGGGGCAGTGGTTCGACCTGCTGGTGGAACGGGGTGGCCTGGGCGTAGCCGGGCAGCGGCTGGTCGGCCTCGGCGCTGAGCGCGGCCTCGATGGCGGCGCGCAGCTGGGCCGGGTCGCCGACCGCGGCCGGGGTGTCGATCCGGCGCTGGGGTTCCTCGCCCGCCGGGTTGCGGGGTGGGAGCAGCGCGTCGGGCATCGGGGCCGGGGGTGACGGCGACTGGGTGCCGTCCCCACCGGAGAGCGCGTCCTTGGCCACGGAAGCCACCTCCCGGAACCAGGTTAACGCCGGTTCCGGGAGGTAGCCGGGTGAATCAGGACTTGCTGGCCGCCTTGGACTTGCTCGCGGCAGGCTTGGCCGCGGTCTTGGTGGCCGCCGTCTTGGTGGTGGTGCTCTTCGCGGCCGTGGTCTTCGTGCTGGCGGCCTTGGTGGTCTTGGCCGCGGTGGTCTTCTTGGCCGCGGCCTTCTTCGGCGCGGCCTTCTTCTTCGGCGCCGGGCCCTTGGCGCGCTTCTCCGCCAGCAGTTCGGCCGCGCGCTCGTCGGTGAGGGTCTCCACGCTGTCGCTCTTGCGCAGCGAGGCGTTGTACTCCCCGTCGGTGACGTACGGGCCGAACCGGCCGTCCTTGACCACCATCGGCTTGCCGGAGACCGGGTCGTTGCCCATTTCCTTGAGCGGCGGGGCCGAGGCGGCGGCCTGGCGGCCACGCTTCTTCGGCTCGGCGTAGATCGCCAGCGCCTCCTCCAGGGTCACCGTGAACAGCTGTTCCTCGGTGACCAGGGAGCGGGAGTCGGTGCCCTTCTTCAGGTACGGCCCGTAGCGCCCGTTCTGCGCGGTGATCTCCTCATTGGAGGCCGGGTCCACGCCGACCACCCTGGGCAGGGACAGCAGCCGCAGCGCGTCCTCCAGGGTGATCGAGGCCAGCTCCATGTCCTTGAACAGCGAGCCGGTGCGCGGCTTGTTCTTGCTGCCCTCGGGCAGGACCTCGGTGACATAGGCGCCGTAGCGGCCGTCCTTGGCCACGATGTCGTGCCCGGAGACCGGGTCGGCGCCGAGGGTGCGGCCCTCCATCGGGGTGGAGAACAGGGTCTCGGCGATCTCGGCGGACAGCTCGTCCGGCGGCAGTTCGTCGGGCAGGTTGGCCCGCTGCGACTCACCGGTGGCGTTGCCGTCCTCGTCGAGTTCCGGCCGCTCCAGGTAGGGGCCGTAGCGGCCGACCCGGACCACCACGGTGCGTCCGGCCTCGTCGGAGAACAGCGGGATGGAGTTCACCTCGCGGGCGTCGATGTGCTCGACGCTGGAGCCGACCAGCTTCTTCAGCCCGCCTGCGCGGCCGATCGAGCCCTCGGGGCCGATCTCGCCGCCGAAGTAGAACCCGGACAGCCAGGCGGTGCGCTCCTGGCGCCCGCCGGCGATGCCGTCGAGTTCGTCTTCCAGCGCGGCGGTGAAGTCGTAGTCGACGAGCCTGCCGAAGTGCTGTTCCAGCAGGCCGACCACTGCGAAGGCGACCCAGGAGGGCACCAGCGCGGAGCCCTTCTTCCAGACGTAGCCGCGGTTCTGGATGGTGCTGATGGTCGGCGAGTAGGTGGACGGGCGGCCGATGCCCAGCTCCTCCATCGCCTTGATCAGGCCGGCCTCGCTGTAGCGCGGCGGCGGGCTGGTGGTGTGGCCGTCCGGGGACAGCTCGTTGGCCTGGATCGCCTGCCCCTTGGCCAGGTTGGGCAGCCTGCGCTCGGCGTCGTCGCTCTCGCCACCGGCCTCGGAGTCCACCGACTCTACGTAGGCCTTGAGGAACCCGGCGAAGGTGATGGTGCGGCCGGAGGCGGCGAAGACGCACTCCTGCCCGCTGGTGGCGGTGCCGGTGATGCGCACGCTCAGGGTGGTGCCGCGGGCATCGGCCATCTGGGAGGCGATGGTGCGCTGCCAGATCAGCTCGTAGAGGCGGAACTCGTCGGATTCGAGTTCGTTGGCGACCTCGCCGGGGGTGCGGAAGGACTCACCGGCCGGCCGGATCGCCTCGTGCGCCTCCTGGGCGTTCTTGACCTTGCGGGTGTACTGGCGCGGGGTCTTGCTGACGTATTCCGCGCCGTAGAGGTGGGTGGCCTGCCTGCGTGCCGCGGTGAGCGCGGTCTCCGACAGCGTGGTGGAGTCGGTACGCATGTAGGTGATGTAGCCGTTCTCGTACAACCGCTGCGCCACGCGCATGGTGCGCTCGGCGGAGAAGCGCAGCTTCCGGCCGGCCTCCTGCTGCAGGGTCGAGGTCATGAACGGCGCGTAGGGCTTGCGGGTGTAGGGCTTCTCCTCCACCGAGGTGACCGCGTAGGGCGCGCCCTCCAGCGCGGCGGCCAGTGCGCGGGCCTCGGTCTCGACCAGCACCCGCACGTCGGAGGACTGCTTGAGCCTGCCGTCCGGGCCGAAGTCGCGGCCGGTGGCCAGGCGGGCGCCGTCCACGGTGTGCAGCCGGGCGGCGAAGGTGCGCGGGTCGGCCTGGGCGCCGGCGTCGAGCACCGCGGCGATGTCCCAGTACCCGGCGGAGCGGAAGCGCATCCGCTCACGTTCGCGTTCGACCACGATCCGGGTGGCCACCGACTGGACCCGGCCAGCCGAGAGCTTCGGCATGACCTTCTTCCACAGCACGGGGCTGACCTCGTAGCCGTAGAGCCGGTCCAGGATGCGGCGGGTCTCCTGGGCGTCGACCAGGTCCTGGTCCAGGTCACGCGGGCTGGCCGCGGCGGCCCGGATGGCGGACTCGGTGATCTCGTGGAAGACCATCCGGCGCACCGGGACCTTGGGCTTGAGCGTCTCCAGCAGGTGCCAGGCGATGGCCTCGCCCTCGCGGTCACCGTCTGTGGCCAGGTAAAGCTCGTCGACGCCCTTGAGCGCCTGCTTCAGCTCATTGACGGTGGTCTTCTTGTCCACCGAGACGACGTAGAGCGGTTCGAAGTCGTTGTCCACGTCCACGCCCAGCCGGGCCCAGGACTCGCTCTTGTACTTCTCCGGCACGTCCGCGGCGTTCTTGGGCAGGTCGCGGATGTGTCCCTTGGAGGACTCCACGACGAAGTTGCGCCCGAGGTACGAGGCGATCTTACGGGCTTTCGCGGGCGACTCGACGATCACCAGTCGTCGGTTAGCTGAGCCACCGCCCGCCCCGTTTTCGCTGCTCTTCGTCCGTGCCACGCGCGCCTGCTTCCTTGTCTGACCGATCTGCCCGTCCACCCGGCCGGGCCCCCCAGCTTGCCGTGATGACCCCCGTGCAATGACCCATCATGACAGCCGCTGTGCGCGGTCACCCACGCCGATGTGGTCACAGGCCCCCTGGGGCACCTCTTTCAACAGCCGGTAAGACCGTTGACTTCCAGTGTTTCGCCGCCGACTTCCGGGGGTGGCGGCCATTCGGCCGACAGGATGTGCTGAACCACCCCAGTCCTCTTCGCCCTGCTCGAAGGAGATCCCGGATGACCAGGCGTTTTGTCGGTTTTATGGCGGCCGCGGCGGCCGCGATGACGATCACGGGCACACTCGCGGCCGCCCCGGCGACGGCCGCGCCGAACGCGGTGGACTACACCGCGATCGTGGCGCTGAACAATTGTTCCGGCTCGGTGGTCCGGCCCTCCGGCGCGGCGAGCACGGACAAGGCGCTGGTGCTCACCAACGGTCACTGCGTGAAGTTCATGGCCGCGGGCGAGGTGATCGTGAACCAGGCCAGCTCGCGCACCTTCACCCTGCTGAACCCCTCGGCGCAGAACCTGGGCACGCTGACCGCGACCAAGCTGGCCTACGCGACCATGACCGACACCGACCTGGCGCTGTACCAGCTGCGGGAGAGCTACGCCGACATCGAGAGCCGGTACCGGACCAAGGCGCTGACCCTGAACTCGGCGCACCCGAAGCAGGGCGCGGACATCCGGGTGGTCTCGGGTTACTGGAAGCGGATCTACTCCTGCAAGGTCGACGCCTTCGTGCACCAGCTCAAGGAGGCGAACTGGACCTGGAAGGACTCCCTTCGCTACACCTCCAGCTGCAACACCATCGGCGGCACCTCGGGCTCGCCGATCATCGACACCGCCGACGGCACGGTGGTCGGGGTGAACAACACCGGCAATGAGAACGGTGGCCGGTGCACCCAGAACAACCCGTGCGAGGTGGACGCGGCCGGGAATGTGACGGTGCGCCGCGGCATCAACTACGGGCAGCAGACCTTCCAGGTCAACGCCTGCATGAGCACCGGTAACAACGTGGATCCGAACAGGGCGGGCTGCACGCTGCCCAAGCCGAGGGTCTGAGCACGATTTAGTGCCCGAAGGGGCCGTTCCGCACGGTGGGAGTGCCCGGAACGGCCCCTTCGGCTTCGCGCTGACCGGCGACTCAGGCGGCCGGCCAGAAGCTGTGCGCGGCCGCCACCGGGGTGGGGCCGACGAGTTCGGCGAGGCGGGCCAGCCGCCGTCGCCCGGTGAAACGCAGTGCGGGACCACCGGCTTTGGGGCCGAGCAGGTGCCCGGCCAGGCCCAGCCGGAGCAGCGCGGCGGCCAGCAGCGGGTGGGTTTCCGGCGCGAGCGGGTCAAGGCCGAGCAGATAACCGCTGGTCTCCAGCGCGCCCGCGGTCAGCGCCCAGATCCGCAGCGCCGGTCCGTCCAGTTCCAGGTCATCCGGGACGGCCTTCTCGGTGCCGCGCAGCCAGGCGGTGGCCAGTGGCGCGAGATCGCAGCGGAAGGCGGTGCGCAGCAGCCTGCGCCCGTCCTCGGTGGGGCTGACCTCGGCCTGCACCCCACGCTCGGCGCAGGCCAG
Source organism: Crossiella sp. CA198 (assembly GCF_052078295.1). Classification (NCBI taxonomy): domain Bacteria; kingdom Bacillati; phylum Actinomycetota; class Actinomycetes; order Pseudonocardiales; family Pseudonocardiaceae; genus Crossiella; species Crossiella sp. CA198. Next base: position 122,512 of record NZ_JBQJIM010000026.1, on the reverse strand, counting down.
CGCCACGGCGTGCGCCCGCCACGGCTCGGCCAGTTCGACCGAGACCTTGGCCGCGGCGCCCCGGCCGAAGCCGACCGCCTGACCAGGGCCGCACAACAGCCCGGCCAGGTCGGCAACCCTCGGTTGCCTGGCCTCCGCGGAGTAGAAGGACAGTTGTCCCACGGGTGCAGCGTAGAACACATGTTCGACTCAGGCGACGGTCAGATCCACCCGATGGTGTGAATTTCTGGGGTGCTTCAGCCCGATTTCCGCCCGACGGTCAACGCTCTGGCCCGCAGGTGAAGTGGGCCCGCACGATGGCCCGGACCCGCTGACCGGGCAGGAAGACCAGGCTCTTCGTCTCGAAACGCGCCATGGTCGCGCGATCGTCCCAGTGACCGGGTCAGCCGCCGAAGGCGCCCTCGGTGTCCTTGACCATCCGCTGGCACTCGGGGGCCTTGCGATATGCCTCCTCCATGCCGGGCGCGGTGCGGACCTCCTCGAACTTGGCCAGCAGCCGGGCCGGATCGAGTTCCTCGGCGGCGAAGGGCTGCAACTTCTCCTCGAACCGGGGGTCCTTGACGTCCAGGCCGGCCACCTCGGGCTGCTTGCGCTTGATCGTCTCGACCGCGGCGCCGAGGTAGCCGATCAGCTCGTTGTGGGTGTCCTGGCGCAGTGCGGCCGGGCGGCCCAGGCCGGTCAGCTCGGTCCTGGCGGTGCCGAGGGCGCCTTCGGTGGCGCCGAGGTAGGCGACCGTGGCGGCCTTGCGGTCCTCCGGCTTGTGGTCGGGGGAGTTGGCCTTGAGCGCGGTGAGCATGGCCCGCATGGAGCCGCCGAGGCCCTTGCAGACCGCGTCGTTCCAGCGCACCGGGTCGGCGTTGGTGCCGCCGGGAGCGGGCTGGCCGCCGCCGGGCGCGCCCGGCTGTCCGCCGGGACCGCGGTCCACGCCGCCGCTGGCGCTGGTTTCCGGGGCTGAGGTGGCGCTGGAGTCGCTGGACGGCGTGTTGGCACCCGGGGAGGCTGGCGTGTCGCCACCGGAGCCACAGGCGGCCAGGACCAGGGTGAGTCCGGCGGCCGCGGCCAGGACGCCGGCGGGGGTACGGCGGGCCATGAAGCTCTCCTCTTCGCTGGGGGCGCTCGCCGACGCTAGGCGACGCCCCGTGAGAACGAGGTGCGGCCCGCCCCCGGAGCCGGGGACGGGCCGCATCTGTCTAGCTATCTGCCATCAGGTGCTGCCATCAGGCAGCGCCGTTGCTGACCTTCTCGCCCTCGGACGGGCTGTCCTCGGCGATGGCGGTGCCGCGCCGCTTGGACACGATCACCGCGCCGACGATGACCAGCACCGCGAAGATGGCGATGGCGGCCCGGATCGCCGGGGAGGCGTCCGCGCCGACGGACAGGGTGACGATCGCGGGCGCGATGAGCACCGCGACCAGGTTCATCACCTTGATCAGCGGGTTGATCGCCGGGCCCGCGGTGTCCTTGAACGGGTCGCCGACGGTGTCGCCGATGATCGTCGCCGCGTGCGCGTCGGAGCCCTTGCCACCGTGGTGGCCGTCCTCGACCAGCTTCTTCGCGTTGTCCCAGGCGCCACCGGAGTTGGCCAGGAACACCGCCATCAGCGTGCCGGAGGCGATGGCGCCAGCCAGGTAACCGGCCAGCGGGCCGACGCCGAGGCCGAAGCCGACCGCGATCGGGGCCAGCACCGCGAGCAGGCCGGGGGTGGCCAGCTCACGCAGCGAGTCCTTGGTGCAGATGTCCACGACCCGGCCGTATTCCGGCTTGGTGGTGCCGTCCATGATCCCGGGGTTCTCCCGGAACTGGCGGCGCACCTCGAACACGATCGCGCCCGCGGCCCTGGTGACCGCGTTGACGGCCAGGCCGGAGAACATGAACACCACGGCCGCGCCGATGATCAGGCCGACCAGGATGCCGGGGCCGTAGACGGCGAAGTCGGCATCGGCGAAGGCCTGGCCCGCGCCGAGCAGCGACTGTTTGATCGCGTCGGTGTAGGAGCCGAACAACGCGGTCGCGGCCAGTACCGCGGTCGCGATCGCGATGCCCTTGGTGATCGCCTTGGTGGTGTTGCCCACCGCGTCCAGCTCGGTGAGGATCTGCGCGCCCTCGCCGTGCACGTCCCCGGACATCTCGGCGATGCCCTGGGCGTTGTCCGAGACCGGGCCGAAGGTGTCCATCGCGACGATGACGCCGACGGTGGTCAGCAGACCGCAACCGGCCAGCGCGATCGCGAACAGCGCGACCGTGATGGAGCCGGAGAGCAGGAACGCGCCGTAGACCGCGCCGCCGATGACGATGGCGGTGTAGACCGCGGACTCGAAACCGACCGAGATACCGGCCAGCACGACGGTGGCCGCGCCGGTGAGCGAGGTCTTGCCGACGTCCTTGACCGGGCGGTAGTCGGTGCCGGTGAAGTAGCCGGTCAGCCACAGGATGATGCCGGCCAGCACGATACCGATGATCACCGCGATGGCCGCGACCATGGCCGGGTTGCCCTCGGTGGCCGCGATCTCCGGGCTGACGCTGGTCAGGCCGGTGAAGGTGTTGGGCAGGAAGGCGAAGGCCGCGATCGTGCACAGCACCGCGGAGATGATCGCGGAGATGTAGAAGGAGCGGTTGATCGCGGTCAGGCCGCTCTCACCGGCCCTGGCCTTGGTGATGTAGACGCCGAGCACCGCGGTGAGCACACCGATGGCAGGCACGATCAGCGGGAACATCAGGCCCTGCGTGCCGAAGGCCGCGGTGCCCAGGATCAGCGCGGCGACCAGGGTCACCGCGTAGGACTCGAACAGGTCGGCGGCCATACCGGCGCAGTCACCGACGTTGTCGCCCACGTTGTCCGCGATGGTCGCGGCGTTGCGCGGGTCGTCCTCGGGGATGTTCTGCTCCACCTTGCCGACCAGGTCGGCGCCGACGTCAGCGGCCTTGGTGAAGATGCCGCCGCCGACTCGCATGAACATCGCGAGCAGCGCGGCGCCGAACCCGAAGCCCTCCAACACCTTCGGGGCCTGCCCCGCGTAGACCAGCACGACCAGCGCGGCGCCGAACAGGCCGAGGCCGACGGTCATCATGCCGACCACGCCACCGGTGCGGAAGGCGATCCGGGTGGCCTTCTCGCGGCCACCGGTCTCGTTGGCCGCCGCCGCGACCCGCACGTTCGCGCGGGTCGAGAGCCACATGCCGAGATAACCGATCGCCGCGGAGAACACCGCGCCGACGATGAAGAACAGGGAACGGCCGAGCCGTTCCATCCAGTCAGCCGCGGGCAGTGCGAACAGCAGCAGGAACACCACGACGACGAAAATGCCGAGTGTCCGGAACTGCCGGTTCAGGTAGGCCGATGCTCCTTCCTGCACCGCGGTGGCGATCTCCTGCATCTTCGCGGTGCCCTGGCCTGCGGCCAGCACCTCGCGGAGCAGGATGTACCCAATGACCAGGGCGGCGAGGGCGACTACCGCGACGACCGCGACAATTCCGCGGTCACCCCCGGTGAGCACCAGTTCCTCGGCCGCCCAGTTGCCCTGGGCGAGGCTTTGGGGGGACATCCGTCCTCCTGCTTCTCCGTGGTCCGTGCGCCAGGAGCCGGGCTCTTGCGTCCGCTCTGACGCGTGGTGAGTCACGCGCGCCACCATCGAGGCAGCGCGACGGAGGCGGAGTCTATTGGCAAGGTCACAGGGCCTTGCGGGGCGTCCCTTGTCAAATACCTAGAGTGACTTCGGGGCAGGTGCACTAGACCGTTCAAGTGGTCTGAGCTGTGGATCTTGGTCCGTTCGGGCATTGGCGCGAACCGACGGTGTGCTGTGTCAGGCTGCCGTGGTGGGCGCACGAGCGGAGCGGGCGGAGCAGACCGGGCGGCGGCCCGGCCGGGGCGGCGGACTGCTGGACCGGGTGGTCAGCGGCATCCCGTTGGAGTCCTCCCCGTTGACCCATGTGGCCGAACTACCTGAACGCGTTGCCGCGCATACGGACTGGCCCACCTGGGTGGCCGCGCCCTTGATCGAGAAGTTGACCGACTCCGGGGTGCCGCGGCCGTGGGCGCACCAGGCGGCGGCGGCCGAGCTGGCGTGGTCGGGCGGGCACGTGGTGATCGCCACCGGCACCGCCTCTGGCAAGTCCCTCGCCTACCAGTTGCCGGTGCTGTCCCGGCTGCTCGCCGACCCCAGGGCGACCGCGCTGTACCTGTCGCCGACCAAGGCGCTGGGCGCGGATCAGTTACGTGCGGTGAAGGAACTGGACCTGCCAGGGGTGCGCCCGGCGGCCTTCGACGGCGACACCCCGCTGGTCGAGCGGGACTGGGTCCGCGCACACGCCAGGTGGATCTTCACCAACCCGGACATGATCCACCGCGGCATCCTGCCGGGGCACCAGCGCTGGGGCGCGTTCTTCCGCAGGCTGAGTTATGTGGTGATCGACGAGTGCCACAGTTATCGCGGCCTGTTCGGCTCGCACGTGGCCCTGTTGCTGCGCAGGTTGCGCCGGATCGCGGCCCGCTACGGCGCGAACCCGACCTTCGTGCTGGCCTCGGCCACGGTCGCCGACCCGGCCGCCTCGGCCACCCGGCTCACCGGCCTGCCCTGCACCGGCGTCACCGAGGACGCCTCCCCCGCCGGCCCGCGCACCATCGCGCTGTGGGAACCGCCGCTGCTGGATGCCCTCGCCGGGGAGAACGGCGCCCCGGTCCGCCGCTCGGCAGGCGCCGAATCGGCCCGCATCATGGCCGATCTGGTCCTGGCTGGCGCCCGCACGCTGGCCTTCGTCCGTTCCCGCCGCGGCGCGGAGCTGACCGCGATGGCCGCCCGCCGCCACCTGGCCGATGTGGACCTGGACTCCGCCGCCCGGGTCGCCGCCTACCGCGGCGGCTACCTCCCCGAGGAACGCCGGGCCCTGGAAACCGCGCTGAGCACCGGCGACCTGCTCGCGGTGGCCACCACCAACGCCCTGGAACTCGGCGTGGACATCGCCGGCCTGGACGCGGTCCTGATCGCCGGCTACCCCGGCACCCTGGCCTCCTTCTGGCAACAGGCGGGCCGCGCCGGTCGCGACGGTCAGGGCGCGCTGGTCGTCTTCGTCGCCAACGACGATCCCCTGGACACCTACCTGGTGCACCACCCCGAGGCCATGCTGTCCCGCCCGGTCGAGGCCACCGTGCTGGACCCGGCCAACCCGTATGTGCTGGCCCCGCAACTGGCCTGCGCCGCGGCCGAACAACCGCTCACCGAGGACTGCCTGCCCGCCTTCGGCGGCGAGGCGGCCCGCCAGGTGATCGACCAGCTCGTCGCCGAGGGACACCTGCGCCGCCGCCCGGCCGGGTGGTACTGGTCGGATGTGCGCCCACCGCACAGCGGAGTGGACATCCGCGGCAGCGGCGGCGACAAGATCTCGGTGGTGGAGGCTGATTCCGGCCGCCTGCTGGGCACCGTCGACCCGGACTCGGCCTGCGCGGTGGTCCACCCCGGCGCGCTGTACCTGCACCAGGGCCAGTCCTATGTGGTGGACGAGCTGGACCTGGACAACCACCTGGCGCTGGTGCACGCCGAGACACCGGACTGGTCCACGATGGCCAGCACCACGGTCGACATCAGCGTGCTCCGCACCCTGGCTGAACGCCGTTTCCCGGCAGTGGCAAGCTCGCCCGGCGCCGGCGGTGCCGCCTCCGACGAGCCTGGCGTGACTGTCTGTCTCGGCGAGGTGGAGGTCACCGCCCAGGTCGTCGGCTACCTGCGCCGCCGCCCCTCCGGCGAGGTGATCGACCGGGTGCCTCTGGATCTGCCCGCGCAGTCCCTGCCCACCAGGGCGGTCTGGTACACGATCTCCGCCGAGTTGCTACGGAGCAGCGCACCGGGGGGCGCCGGTCTCGATCCGGCGCGCATCCCCGGTGCGCTGCATGCAGCCGAGCACGCCGCGATCGGCCTGCTACCGCTGTTCGCGACCTGTGACCGTTGGGACATCGGCGGTGTGTCCACCGCTTCGCACGCTGACACCGGGGAGGCGACGGTGTTCGTGCACGATGGGCATCCCGGCGGAGCCGGTTTCGCCGATCGCGGCTATGCCGCGGTGGTCCCTTGGTTGGCCGCTACGCGGGAGGCGATCGCCGCCTGCGAGTGCCCGGCTGGTTGCCCATCCTGTGTCCAGTCGCCGAAGTGCGGCAACGGTAACGAACCGCTGGACAAGGCGGGCGCGGTGGCCGTGCTGGACGCCGTACTGGGAGTGCTGCCCCACGACGTCCCCGCTCCGGCCACCCCAATCAGTGGGATCGTTCCGAGCTGACCAGCTCGACGACCCCGGCAAGCATGTCGTCCCGAAGAGCTTCGGTGATGGCGTCCTGCACCACGTGCGACTCGGGCAGGTTCCAGTTGCAGATCTGCGGCTTGACCCGCCAGTGCACCACGCCGTGCTGGAACGGCGAGGGCGGCAACGGGATCCAGCTGCCCTTGCCGAGCAGCGCGATGTCGGACCGCTCGGCCAGGGCGTCCCGCAGCGGCTCGCCCGCGGTGGTCAGGAACAGCCACTTGCCGGTCGGCGTCGCCGCGATCGGCACCGGTCCACCGGCGACCCGCAGCGCCGTGGCCACCCGGCGGCCCAGTTCGGCGTCAACCTCGATGGCGTCCAGCACAACGCCGGTGGCCAGCAGCAGCGAGTAGGGACGCCCGGTCCACCAGGAGGCCACCTGCTCGGCCTGGGTGCCGATCCGCTCCTGCCAGTCACGGTGCACCGGCACCGGACCCTCGGCCTGCACACCGTCCCGGCCCGCCCACTGCGAGCCCGCCGGATAGGTGCCGGGCAGCACCGGCCAGCCGCGGAACGCGAGACCGATGGCCTCCGCCCGCAACTCGATCCGGAATGCCCCGCGCCAACTATCCGACCAGTCCATGTCGCCTCCTACCGCAACCAAATCCTTCTCCTACAAGAAACGGCACCGCCCCCAACGGAGGTAACCGGTAAGTCGACCACCGGTCGGAACGGCACGCCGAGTAACGCAGGCCACAAGCAGGGCGGAACACAGGTTTCACCGTTGACCGCAACCCGCAAACCCGTGTAATGACGCCATTTGCCCGCTCACCGCCGCTCGATGACCGCTCATCGCACCCGGCGCCGTTCACAGTTCTGCCGGACCGGCCCGCGCCCGCGCGCTCGTCGCGCCGAACACCGCCAACACCCCCGGCAGCCCCACTCGCACCCGCACCGTCACCGCCCATCCATCCACCAGGCACTCCGCCAACCGCCCACCCATCTCCCCCGCCACCCGCCCCGCCGCCGCACACCCCTGCCCTGCTTCCACCAGCCGCCCAGCGGCAGCCAGCGCCGCCAGATCAGCGGCCGCCGCCGCCCGCCGCCCAGCGGCCACCACCGCGCCGAGATGGGCGAGGACCACCGTCGCGGCGAGCAGTCCCGCGATCACCAGCACCGCGAGTCCGGTCGCGAATCCACGGTCGTCGCCGAGAGTGGGTCGTGGACGCGGGTCGCTGGTCGCCGCTGGCCGTCCGGGGTTTGGCTTAGGCTCCGCGGCGGAGTTGAGCGCCCCGGTGGCGGCGGGCTCGGAAGCCGTGTTGGGCCGAGTTCTCCGCGTGCGGGCGAGCAGGCATGCCAGCGTGTGCGCGCGGGCGCACTCGCACGAGCGGGCAGGCACGCGCCCTCGCGCGGGCACGCGTGCGGGCGCGAGGGCGCGCACAGGTGAATGGGCAGGCACCGGCGTCGGCTCGCCCGCCAATGTGAGTTCGAGCGCCAGTGCAGGTTCGCACGGCGGGGCCGTCGCGACCGTACGCTCCGCGTTCGCATCACGGGCGCTGCCTCGTACCCGGCTACTGGCGCGACGAGTCCGCAGGCGGGCTTGCCTGCGCGGGCCAGCCTGCCAACGAGCGCGACCTCGTACGCTGAGACGCCCAATTCCTTGCGCGCCAGCGGGTTCGATCTGATGCGACCGCGACGCCACCGCCGGGGCGTCCCGCCTCAGCCCACCGACAGCGCCGGGTAATCGTCCCTGCGAAACCTCGCCCACGATCGGTTCCGTCGACTGTTCCAGCAACGCGAAAGCACTCTCCCGCAACGGAAACACCCCACCGAGCGGCCGCGCCACAACCTCGACCCGGACCGCATCCGCCTCAACCCGGCTGGACAGCTGCACCGGCCCCGGCACCATCTCCCGCACCACCACCGCGGCGCGATCCTGTTCACCACGCGCGATCAGCCGAGCCGCCTCCCGCGCCGCGTCCACACACCGCAGCTGAGTCACCGCCAACCGGAAACCGGCGAAGGCAAGCGCCAGCACCACGGCGATGGACGCGATGCAGATCGCCGCCTCAACGGTGACCGACCCGCGATCACCGGCCAGTGGTCTTCGCATCACCTCTTCACCTCCAACGAATCCCGAAACATCTCGGAGATCAATTCGGAGACCCACCCAGCCGTGACAACGGTGAGCAGTATTCCGGCGAGCGCGGCGCCGATGGTGATCGCGATCGCGTACTCGACCGTGATGGTCCCGTCGTCGGAGTGCCGGAACCGCGCGAACGCATTGGGTGGCAGCAGGAACTCGGATCGCATGGCTCTCCTTCGGGCGGATTTTGTCCACTGTGGACCGGTTGTTGCCACGGGTGCGGCAGCTCCCACTTTCCTCGATCTCGGACACTTCGCCAGCCAGCTCAGCGGATCTGTGGATAGCTGGGGTCTATGTGGATAACTCGCGATCACTGGGCCACTGATCGGCGGAAATGTCTGCGCTGCCTGGAAGAATGGAATTCGGGGGGACCCCCAGTCGCGCGCGCGGAGTGGGCAAGGGCGGGCGCGAGCGGGTAGGGGCGGGCACGGCGGGCGAAGTTTGGAGCGAGCCGGTGCGGGCGAGGTGGGGCGGGCGAGGTGGGACAGGCAGGGTGAGGCGGCGGGCGGGTAAGCGCTGAGCGGGTATGGGGCCGGATGGAAGTGAGTGTGGGCTGGTCGCCCAGGTGATGGTGGTGTCGGCGGCATGTGTGGCCGCGGCTCGCGCGATGGGTGCGGGTGGAGCTGTTGGGTGAGTGGCTTTTTGGGCGCGTCCGTGTTTGGGCGCGTTGAGTAGGCGCCGCATTGGGTAGGTCGCGCGTTAGGTGATCGGCGAATCGAGTGGCCTGCGAGCGGAAATGTGTTGTGCGGGAAACAAGTTCCGGTCAACGGGCCGTGGATCTGGCAGGCGGATTGATCCGGTGGGTTGGACAGGCGGGGGGCTCGGGGCTGGTTTTCAGTGGGGGAACAGGGTTTGGGCCAGGCCGATGATGGTGGGGGCTACGCCGAGGCAGATGAAGGCTGGGAGGAAGCACAGGCCCAGTGGGGCGGTGATGAGGACTGTGACGCGTTGGGCTCGGGCTTCGGCTTGTTGTTCGGTTTCGGTGCGGAGTTGGGTGGCCAGATTGGCTGCGGTGCCGGCCAGGGCTGCGCCGGAGCGGGCGGTGTGGCGGGCGGCGCGGGCCAGGCGGGTCAGGGCTGGGAGTTGAGTGGCTGGAGTCCATGCCTGAGTGGGGGTGGCGCCCAGGGTGAGGAGGGCGGCCACGTCGTGCAGGGCGACGGCTGGTGGGCCGGTCAGTTCGGCTGCGGACAGGCGTAGGGCTTGGGGAATGGGGAGTCCGGCGCGTAGGCAGGCGGCCAGGAGGTCGCAGGCGGTGGCCAGGGCCAGTGGGTCGGGGGGTGGGGATTGGGGCGCGCGGGATTGCAGGGTGTGGCTTAGCGCGGTGGCTGCTGCGGCCAGGGGCAGGCTGATGGCGGGGTGCAGGCCGTTGAGCAGGGTGACGGCGGCGATGGAGATTCCCAGCAGGGTTGGCAGGACTGGGATTGTGCGGCTGGGGCGGGGGGTGGGTGGGAGGTTCAGGCGGGTGCGGTGGTTGGGGCGGCTGGGGTAGGTCAGCAGGGCCAGGGCTAGGAGGAGGGCGGCTGTGGCTTGGGTGGGCATGGTGGGGTCCGGGGTGGGGGTGAGGGGATCTGGTGGTTTGTTGGGGTTTTGGGTTTTGTGGTGTTGGCGGTTAGGTGGGCGCTCCATTCGAGGCCGAGGCAGATGAGCAGGGCGCCCAGGGGAAGCAGGAACTGGCCTGCTGAGGTTGCGGTGAGGATGTGCACGGGGTGGGCGTTCATGGCTTCGCCCAACAGGATTGGCAGCACGGGCAGGGCGGCCAGGATGGTGGCGGTCGCGCGGGCACCTGCCAGGCGGGCCTCGACCTGAGTGGCGAATCGGGTTCGTTCGGCCAGGTCTCGGCGTTCGGCGTCCAGCAGGTCGGCGAGGGGGATGCCGTGGTTGTGGGCGGTGTGCCAGGCGCGGAGCAGACGGTTGCCGGAGTTGTCGGCGTGGCTGCCGAGGCGGATGGCGGTGGCCAGGGCGGTCACGGTGGGAGCGATGGCCGGGTCGGCCTCTTTGGCTACGGCTTCGGCGGCCAGGGCCGGGTGGGTTCCGGTGCGGAGCTGGGTGACCAGCAGGTTGAGGGCGTCGGCGCGGGCGATGTCGATGTGCCGGGCCTTGCGGATGGCGTTGGCACGGGTGCGCTGGCGGTGCAGGGTCCAGGTCAGGACGGTTGCGGCGAGCAGGCCGCCGATGCCGGCGAGCAGGGTGGCGCCGATTGGCGGGATCAGCAGCAGGACGCGGGTGGGGTGGGTTCGGCGGTGGCGGGGCGGGGATGGGCGGAGTTGGGACAGGCGGTGGTGGCCGGTCCTGGGTGGCCAGAGCAACAGGGCCAGGGCTAGCGCGAAGGCGGCGGCTGCGGTCATGTGGGTGCGAGTTCCCGGGCGCGGAGCAGGGTGGTGAGGCGGGTTTTGGCGGTGGTCCAGCCGTGGTTTTGTTGCCAGACGGGCACTACGCGGATGTAGTCGTCGGTGCGGTCCAGGACGCCGATGGCGGCGAGGGTGCGGCTGCCGTGGTCGTCCCGGCGCAGGTGCAGGACGACCTGGAGTGCCGCGCTGAGCTGACTGTGCAGCGCCGGGCGGGACATGCCGCCAAGAGCCGCCAGGGCTTCCAGACGGGCTGGGACCTCGGTCGGGGAGTTGGCGTGCAGGGTGCCCGCGCAGCCTTCGTGGCCGGTGTTCATGGCCGCGAGCAGGTCGGCGATCTCGGCCCCGCGGGCCTCGCCCAGGACCAGGCGGTCCGGGCGCATGCGCAGGGCCTGGCGGACCAGGTCGCGCAGGGTGATCTCGCCCGCGCCCTCGATGTTCGGTGGGCGGGCGACCAGGCGGACCACGTGCGGGTGGGCGGGGTGGAGTTCTTCGGCTTCCTCGACGGTGACGATTCGTTCCGCGGGGTCCACGCAGCCGAGCAGGGCGTTGAGCAGGGTGCTCTTGCCGGAACCGGTGCCGCCGACGACCAGGAAGCTCAGCCGGGTTTTCACCATGCGGCGCAACAGGTTCTCCGTTGGTTCGGCGAAGGTGCCGAGGTAGCGCAGGGTGGCGAGGTCGTGGGCGGCGGGTTTCAGGGCACGTAGTGAGATGCACGTTCCGCCCGCCGCGATCGGGGCCAGCACGGCGTGCAGGCGGACGCCGCCGGGGAGCCAGCCGTCGACGAATGGCTGGGCGTCGTCGAGCCGTCGGCCCGCGGCCAGGGCCAGGCGCTGGGCCAGGCGGCGCACGGCCTCCTCGTCGGGGAGGGTGACCGCGGTGCGGGTCAGGCCGTGGCCGCGATCGACCCACACCCGGCCGGGGCCGGTCACCAGGACATCGGTGACGCCGTCCATGCGCAGCAACGGTTCCAGCGGCCCGGCGCCGATGAGTTCGCGATCGAGCAGGCGCAGGGTGTCCAGCAGGTCGGCGTCGGTGAGCAGGCCGCCGGTCTCGGCGCGGATGGCCTCGGCCAGGTTGGCCGGGGTGGGCCGACTGCCGAGCTGGGCGAGTCTGTTGCGCACACGGTCGATCAGTCCCTTGTCCACGTCAGTCGCGGCCGTCGTCGGCCCGGTCGAGCACCCGGCGGGCGGCGCGGGCCAGTGGGCCCCGTGGCCGGTTGGGCAGGCCGCCGGTGTCCAGCGCGGCTTCCAGGCCGCTGAAGGGGCGCATGGTGACCAGGGCCGGGAGCCGGACGGCGGCTTCGACATCGCGGACGGACAGCCCCGTGGGCGCGGGCCCGCGGACGACCATGGCCAGCGGCGTGCCGCGTTCCTTGGTGCGCTCGGCGATGCGAGCCGCGGCGGTGCAGGCGCGGACCTCGGCCGGGACGACCAGCACGGCCAGGTCGGCGGCGTCCAGCACGGTGCGGCTTGGCTGGTCGAAGTGGCGGGGCAGGTCGCAGACGACCGTGCCGCCGCCGCGACGCCCGGCGTCGAGGACCTGGTCCACCGCCTGGGGTTCCAGTTCGGTGGTGTCGTCGTCGCAAGAGAGCACGGTGAGCTGGTTGCGGCCGAAGCTGGGCAGGGCGTTGCGCAGGGTGGCACTGCCCAGGTTGCCGCGGTTCACCGTGATGCCGGACCAGCGGACGCCTTCGCGTTTCTCACCGCCGAGAACGAGTTCGAGCCCGCCGCCCAGTGGGTCACAGTCGAGCAGCATGGCCGGGGAGCCGCGGTCGGCGGCGGTGAGGGCCAGGGCGGTGGCGAACACCGACGCGCCCGCGCCGCCGCGGCCGCCGAGCACCGCGATGACCCGGCCGTCTGGTTCGTCCTCGACCTCCTCGGCCTTGGCCAGCGCGGCGGAGAGCCAGGGCTCGGCCTCGGCGAGGCAGCTCACCTGTTCGGCGCCGACGGCCAGGGCGCGGGCCCAGATCTCCGGCGGCGGGTCGGTGCGGCAGAGGACGTAGATGCCGTTGCGGCGGGGCATGCCGGCGTTCGCGCACTGGGCGAGGCCGTCGTCGTCGAGCACGACCAGCGGGGCCCGCGCCCAGCGCTGGCGGGCGGCGGTGAGGTCGGGGACGCACTCGACGTCGCGGCCCGTGGCGGCGGCCACGCGGAGGACCTCGTCGAGCAGGGTGTCCTCGTTGACCATGACTAGCGGGCGGGTCTCGGGCATGCATCCCCCTGGGGTGGTGCGGTGGTTGCGAGTGTGTGTCCACCGTGGCGGGGATGGGGGCGTGGAGCCAGGGGGTGGATTGGTTCTGTGGATAGGTGGGGGTGATGTGGATAAGTCGGGATCTTGGAGGGGGTTTGGGGGTGGGGTGCCGGGTGGGTGGGGCAGGCTGGAAATGGGGGATCCCCTCGCGCGCGGGCGGGCAGAAGGGATTGGTGGGCAGAGGGGGTTCGGGGGGGAGTGACAGGGAGGGGAGAGGGCGATAACGGGAGTTGGGAGGGGATAACGGGAGGATCGGTGAGGGATCGGGAGAGGGCGAGCGGCGGGGCGGGCTGGCGACGGGATTGGGCGAGCGGCGGGGGCGGCCGGGATCGGGTGGAGTTGGGCGGAGTTGGGTGACACTCGGGTGGGGCGAGCCGGGGGCGGAGTTGTGGAGTGGGCGCACGGGCCTGCGCGAGAGACAGGGCAGGGTGCATTGGTTTGGCGGCTTGGGCTGCGGAGGGACGTGGGGCGCGGCTGTGAGCCGGGCAGGGCCGGGGTTGGCTGGGCGAGTGGGGCCGAGTCGGGGTTGGCTGACTGAGTGGGGCCGGGCAGAGGGTCGGGTGATTGACCGCTGAGGAGAGGTGCGTGAAGTGGGCACCAGGGCCTTGGGCGGAGGCATGGCGGAGGTTGGCTGGGGCGGGGCGTCGGCTGGGAGCGGTGGCGGCGTGGGACGCGGCGGGGTGAGGCCGCGCGGAGCCGGGAGCCGGGAGCCGGGAGCCGGGAGCCGGGAGCCGGGAGCCGGGAGCCGGGAGCCGGGAGCCGGGAGCCGGGAGCCGGGAGCCGGGAGCCGGGAGGAGTGTGCGTTCGGGGCCGGGTTCTGGCAACTTGGGAGTGACTGGGGTTGTCACTGTGCGGAACCGGGGTCCGGATATGGGACGACCCCCGCCAGGGGGGAGGGACGGGGGTCGTCAGGAGTTCAGCCCCGGGGGGTCGGACTGAACTCATCCGGCTAAGCCGGACGCGTCTACTGTATCCCCCCGCGGGTGGGTGACGCTTCTCGTCCGTTCGAGCGACACGGCTCGCAACCTCATCGCTATCTCACCGACACCTATGCTGGTCGGGTGACCGAACCTCGTGGCGATGGCATCAGTGCTGGCAAGCGGGTTGCCGCGTTCTTCGACCTGGACAAGACGGTGATCGCGAAGTCCAGCACGCTCGCGTTCAGCCGGCCGTTCTTCCAGGAGGGGTTGATCAATCGGCGGGCGGTGCTCAAGAGTGCCTATGCCCAGTTCGTGTTCATGCTCGCGGGGGCGGATGCCGATCAGATGGATCGGATGCGGTCGCACATCACCGCGCTGTGCACCGGGTGGGATGTGGAGCAGGTTCGCTCGATCGTGGAGGAGACCCTGCATGACATCGTTGATCCGCTGGTCTACGCCGAGGCGACCCAGCTGATCGGGGAGCACCGGCAGGAGGGCCACGACGTGGTCGTGGTGTCGGCTTCCGGGGCGGAAATAGTGGCTCCGATCGCGAACATGGTGGGAGCCACGCACTCGGTCGGCACCCGGATGGTGGTTACCGAGGGTCGCTACTCTGGAGATGTCGACTTCTACTGCTACGGCGAGAACAAGGCCGTCGCGGTGCGCGGGCTGGCCGAGGAGCACGGGTACGACCTGAGCGCCTCGCACGCCTACTCCGACTCCATCACCGATCTTCCGCTGCTGGAGGCCGTTGGCCATCCGACCGTGGTGAACCCGGACCGTGCGCTGCGGAAACTCGCCGCGCAGCGGGGCTGGCCGGTGCTGACCTTCTCCGATCCGGTCTCGTTGCGGGCCCGGATCCCAACCCCGTCGGGGGCGACCGTGGCGGCGGCCGCGGTGGGGCTCGGGGTGGTCGCGGCGGCGGGGGCGGCTTGGTACGGACTGCGGCGGCACCGGCGTGGACGCGCCGGTAATAGTGAGTCCGGCGACTGATCCGCCTCGGGGATTGACCGGGAGTGGTTGTGCCGCAACCACGGCGTGTCCGACACCTTCCGTTTATCCCCGGCTCTGAAACGGTGCACCCGTCTGAGCCCTTGCTGTGACCGCCCTCACGGACTACACATGGAGGTGCGGACCTCAACTGGCCAGGGATGATGCGAAGAGAAGCAGCATCCACCCCACTGGGCTCCGTGCGTGAACAGCGGGCACCCACGCGCAGCACGCCGCGGGAGGCATGTCGTCTAGGGGCTACGTACCGGGACGCTGGACGTCGAGCTCAGATTTGTACGACACGAGATGCACGCTTGGTAACCTGACTGTTCACGCTGTTGGTGGCGCCCTCGGTGCAAACCGGTGGGCGCCACCATCGCGTTCGAAGGCAAAACGTGGCGGACACCGCTCGGATGGGCGTAGCCACGACCACCGCGGCTTCTCTAGCCTCCGCCACGACAGGCGGGATGTGGGGGGAGGCGGGATGCGGGCGGTGCGCGGAGTCGGCGGCTTGCTCGCGTTGCTGCTCGCGCTGGGCGCGTGTGCGCCCGGCGTGCCCGAGGCGACCGCTCCCGGCGATGCCCGCCCGGCCGGGCCGGATCAGTTGCGCGGGGTCGAGCTGGAGTACCTGTACTTCACCGATGGCCCGGATGAGATCGCTACTCGGCAAACGATTGAGAAGTTCGAGGTCGCCACCGGCGCGCGGGTGAACCTGCAGCTGGTGGCCTACGCGGACCTGGAGCGGACGTTGCAGGCGCGGATCGCCGGCCGCAACGCCCCGGACGTCGCACGCACCCAGGACCTCAACCCCTACCGCGCGGACCTGCTTGACCTGCGCCCATACCTGTCCGATCCGGGTTTCACCGAGGCTTTCCTGCCGGATGCGACCCGGGCGGTGCGCGGTCCGGGCGGGGAGTTCCTGGGTGTGCCCAGCGATCTGACCCTCAACGGCCCGTTCGTGAACCTGGACCTGTTCGCCAAGGCCGGGGTGCCGGTGCCGGCGCGGTGGAGCTGGGACGAGCTGGTCGAGGCCGCGGAGAAGGTCCGCCGGGCCACTGGGAAGCCGTACGCGATCGCGATGGACAAGTCCGGGCACCGGCTGGCCACCATGCTCAGTCAGTACGGCACCACCTTCTTCGACCTCGACGGCAGGCCGGCGCTGGATGTCGGCAAGGCCACCGAGGCGCTCAAGCGCTTCGCCGGGCTGCACGCCTCCGGGGCGATGCCGACCGATTTCTGGCTGGAGTCCGGTTCTCGCTACAAGGGTGCCAACGAGATCTTCCTTGCCCAGGACGCCGCGGTGTACCTGTCGGGGAACTGGCAGGTCAGCCAGTTGGCCAAGGCCAGTCAGTTCCGGTTCGCGGCCGCGCCGAACCCGTGTGCGGCGCGCTGTGGCGGCTTTCCCGGCGGCAAGTACATGGTCTCGTTCAAGCAGGCCAGGCATCCGGCGGCGGCCGCGGCCTTCATCGAGTGGATGAACGGCGCGCAGCGGCAGCGGGAGCTGGTGGCCAAGGCCCAGTTCCTGCCCACCCGCAGGGATCTGGTCGAGCCGGGGATCAGCTATCCGCAGCGGCTGGAGGACATGCGGATCTTCCTGGCCGAGGCGAAACTGGTCCCGGCGGAGGCGTACACCACCAACTCCTCAGCCGCGTTCGTGCGCACCGCCAACGCGTTGCGGGACGAGATCGCCAAGGTGCTCGGCGGGCGGAGCACGCCGGAGGAGGCGGCGCGGGCCGTGCGGCAGGTGAGTGAACGGGCGTATGCGGAGGTCAACGGGCGGTGACCGGGCGGCGGATCGGCTGGGGGCAACGGCTCGCGCCGTACCTCTTCCTCCTGCCGAACCTGTTGATCTTCGGGGTTTTCACCATCTACCCGGCGCTGAACAGCGTCAACATCAGCTTCTACGAGAGCCGCAACGGCCGCACCTTCCGCCCGGTCGGCCTGGACAACTACCGGCGGATCCTCTCCGACGAGCAGTTCTGGTCCGCCGCGGTGAACACGCTGGTGTTCGTGCTGGCCTACGTGCTGGTCTCGGTGCTGGTGGCGCTGGGACTGGCGGTGCTGCTCAACCGGCGGCTGCGTGGGCGCGGGTTCTTCCGGGCCACCTTCTTCCTGCCGATGGTGCTCTCCCCCGTGGTGGTCGGCCTGGTGTGGGGCTGGCTGCTGGAGGGCCGCGGCGGGTTGATCAACACCGTGCTCGGCTGGCTGGGTCTGCCGACGCCGGGCTGGCTGGTCGACCCTGCGCTGTCGATGGTCGCCGCGGTGGGTGTCGGGGTGTGGATCCACCTGGGCTTCTACACGTTGATCCTGCTCGCCGGGTTGCAGGCGATCGATCCGCACCTGCATGAGGCGGCCGCGCTGGACGGGGCCGGGCCGTGGCAGCGGTTCCGGCTGATCACGGTGCCGTTGTTGCGGCCGACCACGCTGGTGGTGCTGGTGCTGGCCACCATCGCCGGATTCCAGTCCTTCGACTTCCTCTACAGCCTCACCGGCGGTGGTCCGCTGGGCGCGACCACGTTGCTGGTGCAGTACATCTACCAGCGCGGTTTCGAATCGCCCATCAGCTATGGGCTGGCTTCGGCCGGGTCGGTGCTGTTGTTCCTGGTGATCCTGCTGGTCACGCTGGTGCAGTTCGGGCTGGCCCGGCGGCGGGAGGCGGTGTGAGCCCGCCGCGGTGGACCGGGATCGGCGGCAGGCCGATGCCCTCTGCCGGGAAGGTGCTGGCCTACACCGGGTTGGTCGCGCTGGCGTTGCTGGTGCTGGCCCCGGTGTTGTGGACGGCGTTGTCCTCGTTCAAGACCAGCACCGAGTTGTCGTTGCGGCCGCCGCGGTTGCTGCCGGAGAGTTTCCGGCCGGACAACTACGTGGACGCGCTGGGGCGCTTCAACTTCGCGGTGTACCTGCGCAACAGCGTGCTGGTCACGGTGGCCGCGACGGTGCTCACGCTGGTGGTCAACACGATGGCGGCCTACGCGCTGGCCAAGTACAACTTCCGCGGCCGGACCACGCTGTTCCTGGTCATCCTGGGCACGATCATGGTGCCGTTGCAGGTCATCTTCATCCCGGTCTACCAGGTGGTGGCCGATCTGGGGCTGGTGAACTCGTTGTGGGGCCTCATCATCCCGGCCGCGGCCACGCCGACCGGGGTGTTCCTGTTGCGCCAGTACATGTTGACCATCCCGGACGAGTTGATCGAGGCGGCCCGGATCGACGGCGCCGGCGAGCCGCGGATCTTCCTGCGGGTGGTGCTGCCGCTGTGCAAGCCGGCGCTGGCGGTGGTGGCGATCTTCTCGGTGGTGTGGCGGTGGAACGATTTCCTGTGGCCGCTGGTGGTGGCCCAGGACGAGCACACCTACACCCTGCAGGTGGCGCTGGCCCGCTTCGCCGCGGAGGAGGTGGTTCCGTTCAACCTGATCCTGGCCATGAGCGTGGTGACGATGGCGCCGGTGGTCGTGGTGTTCCTGTTCATGCAGCGCCAGATCGTGCAGGGGATCGCGCAGACCGGATTCAAATGACGCCGTACGGACGTTGACCCGTCCAGATCACGTCAGTAACTTGCAGGCAACCCAGTCCTTTTTGTGAAGAGTTACCCGAACTACACCTGACCAGCAGGGAGGCAACGGTGCACCAGGTTGGCCGGCCACTCGCGGCGGCGCTCTCGGCGTTGACCGCGGTCACCGTCATGGGGGTTTTCCCCGCGAGCGCGACACCGGAGGCGGCGACGGAGGCGCTGACCGGGGAGCAGGCCGCGGCAACGCGGATGCGCGGTATGTCCCTGGAGCAGAAGGTCGGGCAGCTCTTCGTCACCTACGCCTACGGGCCTGCCGCGGACTCGGCGCACCCGAAGAACCTGGCCGAGTTCGGCGTGGCCACCCCGGCGGAGGTGGTGCGCAAGTACCACCTGGGCGGGGTCATCTACTTCAACTGGACGGACAGCTTCGCCAACCCCAAGCAGGTCGCCGCGCTGTCCAACGGGTTGCAGCGGGCGGCGATGAGCAGCGGGGCGCGGTTGCCGCTGCTGATCTCCACCGACCAGGAGCAGGGCGTGGTCACCCGGTTCAGCTCGCCCGCGACGCTGTTCCCGGGCAGCATGGCGCTGGGCGCGGCCAGGGACGCCGGACTGGCCCGGCAGGCCGCCGAGATCACCGGGCGGGAACTGCGCGCGGTGGGCATCAACCAGAACTTCGCGCCGGATGCCGACGTCAACGTCAACCCGGCCAACCCGGTGATCGGCGTGCGCAGCTTCTCCAGCGATCCGAAGCTGGTCGCGCAGCAGGTGACCGCGCAGGTCAAGGGCTACCAGCAGGGCCGGCTGGGGCAGAGCGTGTCGGCAACGGTCAAGCACTTCCCCGGGCACGGGGACACCAACCAGGACAGCCACTACACGCTGCCGGTGATCAACCACACCCCCGAGCAGTGGCAGCAGCTGGACGCGCCGCCGTTCCAGGCCGCGATCAAGGCCGGCGTGGACTCGATCATGAGCGCGCACATCGTCACGCCGAAGCTGGATGACTCCGGTGAGCCCGCCACACTCTCGCCGAAGATGCTGACCGGTCTGCTGCGTGGCCAGCTCGGCTACCGCGGGGTGATCATCACCGACTCGCTGCAGATGGAGGCGGTGCGGATCAAGCACCCGGACGCGGAGATCCCGGTGCTGGCGCTCAAGGCCGGCGCGGACATGCTGCTGATGCCGAAGAACCTGGACGTGGCGATCAAGGCCGTGCTGGACGCGGTGCGCAGTGGCGAGATCAGTGAGCGGCGGATCGACGAGAGCCTGCTCCGGGTGCTGCTGCTCAAGATCAAGCGCGGCGCGCTGACCCACCCGCTGGTCGACGAGACCGCGGTGGACAAGATCGTCGGCATCCCTCGGCACCTGGCCACCGCGCAGCAGGTCACCGACCGGACGGTCACCGCGGTCCGCAACGACGCCGGGCTGCTTCCGTTGCGGGCCAAGCCCGGCAAGGTGCTCGTGGCCGGGTCGAGCAGTGCCACCGCGCTCGGGCAGAAACTCACCGCGCGCGGAGTGACGCCGACCGTGCAGGTCACCGGGGACAAGCCGACCGAGGCGGTGATCGCCAAGGCGGTCGCGGCGGCCGAGGGCCAGGACCTGATCCTGGTGCTGACCAACCGGGCCACCACCGACGCGCAACAGCGTGAACTGGTCAAACGTCTGGTGGCGACCGGGAAACCGGTGGTCGGGGTGGCCGTGCGCGATCCGTACGACGTGGCCATCGAGGACGCCAAGACCTGGCTGACCACCTACTCGGCCACCGCGGTGTCGATGGAATCGCTGACCAAGGTGCTCTTCGGCGAGGCCAAGCCCAGCGGCAAGCTGCCGGTGAGCGTGCCCGCGCTGGGCGATCCGGCGCAGACCCGGTACCCGTTCGGCTTCGGCCTCACCTGGTGACGGGAGATCCAGCCATGGATGGTGTGAGCAGGCGAGGTTTCCTGGCCGCCTCGGCGTTGTCAGTGCCGTTGCTGACCGCGGGCTCGGCCTCGGCCGAACCGGAGGGTGGCGACCGGCGCAAGGTGCGCACCGGCGCGGACCGGTTGGCGGACAACGGGTTCGCCCAGCTCAAGGGCCGCAGGGTCGGGGTGGTGACGAATCCGACCGGGGTGCTCTCCGACGGGCTCGGGCACCTGGTGGACACCATGGTCGCCTCCGGGGCGGTCAACCTGGTCGGCGTGTTCGGCCCGGAGCACGGTTTCCGCGGCACCGCGCAGGCCGGTGGTTCCGAGGGCGAGTACGACGATCCGCGCACCAAGGTCCGGGTCTACGACGCCTACGGCGCGACCGCGGTGAAGCTGGCCGAGATGTACCGCAAGGCCAACGTCGAGGTGGTGGTCTTCGACATCGCCGATGTGGGCGTGCGCTTCTACACCTACATCTGGATGCTCTACACCGCGATGCAGGCCGCCGTGCTCACCGGCGCGGCCGTGCTGGTGCTGGACCGGCCAAACCCGATCGGCGGTCAGGCTTACGGCCCGCAACTGGATCCGAAACACGCCTCCGGGGTCGGCCGCAAACCGATCGCGCTGCGGCACGGCATGACCATGGGCGAGCTGGCCCGGCTCTACAACGACACCTTCCTGCCGGCCGAGACCGGCAAGCGGGTCGAGCAGCTCGATGTGGTGCCGGTGCGGAACTGGCGGCGGGACATGCTCTTCGCGAGCACCGGCCTGCACTGGGTGCCGCCGAGCCCGAACATGCCCACGCCGGAGACCGCGCTGGTCTACCCGGGCACCTGCCTGTTCGAGGGCACCCTGCTCTCCGAGGGCCGGGGCACCACCCGGCCGTTCGAGACCGTCGGCCTACCCAAGATCGATTGGCGCTGGGCGGAGGCGCTCAACGCGCTGGGGCTCAAGGGTGTGCTGTTCCGGGAGAACTACTTCGTGCCCACCTTCAACAAGCACGTCAACGTCAACTGCGGCGGCGTGCAGCTGGCGCTCACCGATCCGCGTGCCTTCGACCCGATCCAGGCCGGGGTGGCCATGATCGTGACGGCGAAACGGCTGTACCCGGAACTGTTCGGCTGGCGGCCGGACAACTTCATCCACAAGCTGTGGGGCACCGAGCGCCTCAAGGACATGGTCGACCGCGGCGCGAGCACCGAGGAGATCGTCGGCTCCTACCGCCAGGAGCAGGCCGACTTCCGCAGGCACCGCGCCCAGTACCTGCTGTACCGCTGAGGGGGATCCATGCGTCGCCGGATGATCGTGCCCGTGCTGCTGCTCGCACTCGTCACCGCGGGTCTACCGGCCGCGGCGGCGGAAACAGGTGACAGTGGCGGGGTGTCCGGCCGCTTCGACCGCCCGCACCCGGGCTTCGCCCCCTTCTGGACCACCCTGCGCGAGTCCACCCCGGAGCGCGCGGGGCTGGACCCGGCGCCGATCAGCGCCGCGCTGGCGAAGATCAGGAACTGGACGCAGCCGCAGGGCGCCGCGAAACCGCTGTTCGCGGGCGCGGTGACCCTGCTCGCGCACGACGGCCGGGTGGTCACCAGGACCGCCACCGGTCAGGCCCTGCGCTACGCCGATGGCATCGGCACCGAACTGCCCGCGGGTGAGCAGGTGCCGATGCGCACCGACACGATCTTCGACCTGGCCTCGATCTCCAAGCTGTTCACCTCGATCGCGGTCATGCAGCAGGTCGAGGCAGGCCGGGTAGACCTGGCCAGGACGGTGGCCAGTTACCTGCCGGAGTTCGCGGCCAACGGCAAGGACGCCATCACCGTCGAGCAGCTGCTCACCCACACCTCGGGGCTGCCGCCGTTCCTGCCGCTGTGGCGGGACCACCCGGACAAGCCCAGTCGCATCCTGGGCGCGCTCACCGCCAAACTCCAGCAGCCGCCCGGCAAGGCCTACATCTACTCCGACCTCAACCTGATCGCGCTCGGCGTGCTGGTGGAGAAGGTCACCGGTGATCCCCTCGATGTGCTGGTGCGCAAGGGAATCACCGCGCCGCTGGGCATGCGGGACACCGGCTACAACCCGGCGGACAAGGCCCGGACCGCGGCCACCGAGTTCATGACCGTCCCCGCCCGCGGCATGGTGCGCGGCGAGGTGCACGACGAGAACGCCTGGTCACTCGGTGGCGTGGCCGGGCACGCCGGGGTGTTCGGCACCGCCGAGGACCTGGCCGTGCTCGGGCAGACCATCCTCAACGGCGGCACCTATCGCGGGCACCGGATCCTGCGTGAGCGCACGCTGCGGCAGATGATGACCAACCACAACACCGGCTTCCCGGACAACGCGCACGGCCTGGGCTTCGAGCTGGACCAGCGCTGGTACATGGAGGGCCTGTCCAGCCCGCGCACCGCCGGGCACACCGGGTTCACCGGCACCTCGCTGGTCATCGACCCGGTGTCCCGCTCGGTCGCGGTGCTGCTGTCCAACCGGGTGCACCCGTCCCGGGCCTGGGGCTCCAACAACCCGGCCCGCCGCGCCCTCGCCCAGGGCTTCGCCCAGTCCCTCGCGGTGCACCCTCGGCACGGCAGGGACGCCTGGCACTCCGCCGCCAACGAGGAGCAGGCCGCGGTGCTCCGCACGGGCCCGCTCTACCAGCGCGGACCGGCCACGCTGCACTTCGCCGCCTTCGTCGACACCGAGGCCACCGACAAGGTGAGCGTGGAGGCCAGCGTGGACGGCGGGGTGAACTGGCAGCCGCTGACCCTCACCGCCACCGGACCGGGCGCGCCAGCCGACGCGGTGACCACGCTGACCGGCGCCGGTCACCGGGCCTGGTGGCGGGTTTCCGCCACTCTGCCCCCGGCCGCCTCGGTCACCCTGCGCTGGCGCTACGCCAGCGACAAGCAGTACACCGGCCGCGGGGTCTTCCTCGACGGCATCCGGGTCAGCGACCGCCGGGGCGTGCTGCTGGACGCCGAACGGCACCCGGAAACGCTCACCGCGCAGGGCTGGACACCGGTCCGCAGATGACGATGTGGTGAAGGACTCACCACTCCCGCGACCCCGGCTTACCGGGCACAACACGTACCGGTGTCGGTACGGGTTCGAGCACGTCAACCCCCGGTTCCGAGGGTGACACCGGGGCGTAACGATTCGGCGACACGAACGGGCTAATCGACCCGGCTGACTAAGCCGAACGGAGTCCGGCGGGGCACTGTGTGCACAGAGTCGACGATCTTGGCAGACTTAAGATTGCGGTGACATTCGAACGCCCCGCTCACGGCCCTGACCTGCGGCAGAACATGAATCTCCGGTGTCGTTCGATTGAAGGACACCGGTGACCATTTGCCCGTTATCAACGGCCGAAAGTTCTTCCTCAACACCGCGCGGTAACGGGGTTACAGTGGGCTGAGGCAGCACAAAGACGCCAGATGACCTGTTGATTCTCTGCCTAACTGTTAGTAAGTTTCCGACATGGCCTCTTCCCTTGGCTCGGCCCCGGACATCGCTGACACGAGTCCGTTGGTACGGATCCGCTCCCTGTTCCCGGGACTCGCACGGGCCGAGCAGCGAGTGGCCCAGGTGGTGCTCGGCGATCCGGCCGTGGTCGCGCACCGCTCCATCACCGAGGTCGCCGAGGCCGCCGGCACCAGCGAGACCACGGTGACCCGCTTCTGCAAGGCCATCGGCGTCGGCGGCTACCCGGACCTGCGCATCGCGCTGGCCGCGGACACCGCGCGCACCGCGGCCCGCGCCGATCGCGATCTCGGCAGTGACATCGGCCAGGGCGACGACCTGCGCCAGGTGGTCAGCAAGGTCTCCTTCGCCGACGCCCGTGCGGTCGAGGAGACCGCCGACCAGCTCGACGTGGTGGAGCTGGAGAAGGTCGTCGAGGCCATGTCCGCGGCGGGCCGGGTGGATGTCTACGGCGTGGGCGCCAGCGCCTTCGTGGCCATGGACCTGCAGCAGAAGCTGCACCGCATCGGGCGGATCAGCTTCGCCTGGAGCGACACCCACATCGCGCTGACCTCCGCCGCGGTGCTGTCCAAGGGCGATGTGGCGGTGGGCATCTCGCACACCGGCGCCACCGCGGACACCGTGGAGGCGCTGCGGGTGGCTCGCAGCCGCGGCGCGACCACGGTCGCCCTCACCAACTTCCCGCGCTCCCCCATCGCCGAGGTCGCCGACTACGTGCTGACCACCGCGGCCAGGGAGACCACCTTCCGCTCCGGGGCCACCGCGAGCCGGATCGCCCAGCTCACCGTGATCGACTGCCTGTTCGTCGGGGTGGCCCAGCGGCACCACGAGTCCGCGACGGCAGCCCTGGAGGCCACCTTCGAGGCGGTCAGCGGGCACCGGCTCGGGCCACGTCCGGACGGCCGGCGCCGGCAGCGGGAGAACGGCAAATGAGCTTCCCCACGCCGCGTCCCTCGGTCCGGGTGGACTCGCCGACGGAACGCCGCAACCCGCGCACGCTCGAACTCGACCAGCTGCCCACCGAGGACCTGCTGCGCATGATCAACGCCGAGGACCAGCTGGTGCCCGGCGCGGTCGCGCTGGTGCTGCCGGAGCTGGCCAGGGCGGTGGACTTCGCGGTGGAGGCACTGCGCTCCGGCGGCCGGGTGCACTACGTCGGGGCAGGCACCTCCGGCAGGCTGGCCACGCTGGACGCGGCCGAGCTGGTGCCGACCTTCAGCGCGCCCACGGACTGGTTCCTGGCCCACCACGCCGGTGGCGCGGCCGCGCTGCGGCAGGCCGTGGAGGACGCCGAGGACAGCGTGGAGGCCGGGGCCGCGGTGATCGCCGAGCACGCCTCTCCCAAGGACTTCGTGCTCGGGCTGGCCGCTTCCGGGCGCACCCCGTTCGTGCTCTCCGCACTGGCCGCGGCCCGGCGGCTGGGCGCGCGCACCGGGCTGGTCTCGGCCAACCCGGCCGCGATCGCCGGGGTGGACGTGGACGTGCGGCTGGCCGTGGACACCGGTCCGGAGGCCATCGCGGGCTCCACCCGGATGAAGGCGGGCACCGCGCAGAAGCTGGTGCTGACCTCCTTCTCCACCGCGGTGATGGTCCGGCTGGGCCGCACCTACTCCAACCTGATGGTCAGCATGAAGGCCACCAACGCCAAGCTGCGCGGGCGGTCGCTGGTCATCCTGGGCGAGGCCACCGGGCTGGATGAGAAGACCTGCTCGGCGGCGCTGCTGGCCGCCGAGGGCGATGTGAAGACCGCGCTGGTGTGCCTGCTCTCCGGAGTGGACACCGAGGCCGCCACCAGGGCGCTGGAGGCCAGCAGCGGCCATGTCCGGCACGCCATGGACAGCCTGCGGGCCGCGACCGGCTGAGCCACCGTGTGGCCGCGGCGGAGTTCAGTTCGCCGCGGCCGCCTCGGCGATCGAGACCGCTTCCTTGGCGCCGGCCTCCAGGGACCCGCAGTAGTGCACGATCCAGTTCGCCACGCCGTCGGGCTCGCCGGAGGCGAAGCCGCGGGCCGCGCTCAGGTATGCCTCGGGGTGCCGCATCCAGGACACCTCCGGCACGCCGAGCCCCTTGAGGTCCAGGCCGGTGGCGATGCAGGTGAGCCGGGCCGCTGCCCGCGCGATCACGCCGTTGGCCTGGGCGAAGGGCACCAGGGTGAGCAGTTCGCCGTGCACCACGGCGGCGACCACCGGGCCGGGCACCTTGCTGCCCCCTGCCACCAACTGGGCCAGCAGGTCCAGCCGGGCGGCCACCGCCGGATCGGCGGTGGGGCGGCCGAGCAGTTCCGGGTCCGCGCCGGGCACCAGGTCGGCGGCGGCCAGCACGTGCATCCGGGCCAGTGCCTGCAACGGGGCGCGCTGCCAGGTGGTCAGCAGCAGGCCGACCGATTCGGCCACCCGCAGCGCACCGGCCAGCACCGGGTCGCTCACCTCGCCGGCGGCCGGGATCTCGGCGCTGCCGCCGTCGAGCACGGCCGAGGCCCTGGCCGCACGCACGGAGGCCTCGGCGGCCGTGGTCGGCCAGCCGCGCCGGTTGGTCGGATGCCGGTGCACCTCGGCGATGGCGAACCGCGCTGTCTCCACCGCCTCGGCCACACCGGGCAGTTCGAGCAACGGACGCAACGGATCGGTGGCGAGCGGACTCACGACGGCGGAGCGTACCCGGCTGAGCCGACAGTCAGGATTGGCCTGCTGGATTCGCTCCCCGGTGGCCGTTTAACAGGCCACTGTCGGCTTCTACCGTCGGTTGCGTGGACAACATCGACTGGTGGCGCCAACCGACCCTGACCGGCGAGCACGTGCGCCTGGAACCGCTGACCCCCGGCCACGTGGCCGGCCTGCACGCCGCGGGCCGCGACCCCTCGGTGTGGACGCACCTGTCCGCGCACTGGCCCAGCGACCTGGCTGGCACCAGTACTTTCGTCCAGGATCACCTGGCCGCACAGGCCGACGGCGACCGCCTCGTCTACGCCCAGATCGAGGTGGCCACCGGCGCGGTCGCCGGCGTCACCTCCTACTACGAGATCGTCCCCGCCCAGCGGGCGCTGGCCATCGGGCACACCTGGATCGGCACGCCCTGGCAGCGCACCGCGCTCAACACCGAGGCCAAACTGCTGTTGCTGGGCCGGGCCTTCGAGCAGCTGGACGCGCTGCGAGTGGTGTGGCACACCGACATCCGCAACGAACGCTCCCAGCGCGCGATCGAGCGGCTCGGCGCGCAGCGGGAGGGAATCCTTAGACACCACCGGATCCGGCCGGACGGGACCTTGCGCGACACGGTGCTGTACTCGATGCTCGCCGGAGAGTGGCCGGCCGCCCGCACGGCGTTGCGCAAGCGGCTGGCGAACTCCCCCTCAACCGTCTGACAAGCCACTCTATCGGGTGAGCATGGCTGAAGTGGTCTATACCTTTGTGGGGGGAGGTCTACTCGCGGGTGACGGATCGCACTACCGTTGCCCCGCAGCCACCACCGACGATGCAGGGAGGGCGCACGCGATGACCCCGCCTAGTGGCGACGCCGGATCGAGCAACACCTTGGACAACCTGCTCACCGAGAGCAGGACGTTCCCGCCCAGCGCGGAGTTCGCCGCCAAGGCCAACGCCAAGCCCGCCCTGTACGAGCAGGCGGCGGCGGACCGGGAGGCGTTCTGGGCCGAACAGGCCGAACAGCTCCACTGGCACACGCCGTTCACCAAGGTCCTGGACTGGACCGACGCCCCGTTCGCGAAGTGGTTCCTCGGCGGCAAGCTCAACGTCGCCTACAACTGCGTCGACCGGCACGTGGAATCCGGGCACGGCGAGCAGGTCGCCATCCACTGGGAGGGCGAGCCCGGCGACACCCGCACCATCACCTACGCCACCCTGCAGGACGAGGTCAGCAAGGCGGCCAACGCGCTGTCCTCGCTTGGCCTGGTCGCGGGCGACCGGGTGGCCATCTACATGCCGATGGTGCCCGAGGCGATCTTCTCCATGCTCGCCTGCGCGCGGCTCGGCCTGCCGCACAGCGTGGTCTTCGCCGGTTTCTCCGCCGAGGCGCTGCGCTCCCGGATCGAGGACGCCTCGGCCCGCCTGGTGATCACCACCGACGGCCAGTACCGGCGGGGCAACCCGGCCGCGCTCAAGCCCGCGGTGGACGAGGCGGTGGCCAGCAACCCCAGCGTGGAGCACGTGCTGGTGGTGCGCCGCACCTCCTCCGAGATCGACTGGACCGACGGCCGCGACCTGTGGTGGCACGAGCTGGTGGACGCCCAGTCCACCGAGCACACCGCCGAGGCATTCGACGCCGAGCACCCGCTCTACATCCTCTACACCTCGGGCACCACCGGTAAACCCAAGGGCATCCTGCACACCTCCGGCGGCTACCTCACTCAGGCCGCCTACACCCACCGCAACGTCTTCGACCTCAAGCCGGAGACCGACGTCTACTGGTGCACCGCGGACATCGGCTGGGTGACCGGGCACTCCTACATCGTCTACGGGCCGCTGGCCAACCGGGCGACCCAGGTGGTCTACGAAGGGACGCCGAACACCCCGCACGAGGGCAGGCACTGGGAGATCATCCAGAAGTACGGGGTGTCGATCTACTACACCGCCCCGACGCTGATCCGCACCTTCATGAAGTGGGGCGCGGACATCCCGGCCAAGTACGACCTGTCCTCGCTGCGGGTGCTGGGCAGCGTCGGCGAGCCGATCAACCCCGAGGCCTGGATGTGGTACCGGGAGCACGTGGGCGCCAACCGGACGCCGATCGTGGACACCTGGTGGCAGACCGAGACCGGCGCGATCATGATCTCCCCGCTGCCCGGGGTGACCAGCACCAAGCCGGGTTCGGCGATGGGTCCGCTGCCCGGCATCGGCGCCAAGGTGGTCGACGAGGCGGGCAACGAGGTCGGCAAGGGCGGCGGCGGTTACCTGGTGCTGGACCAGCCGTGGCCGTCCATGCTGCGCGGGATCTGGGGTGATGAGGCCCGGTTCCGGGAGACCTACTGGTCGCGCTTTGAGTCCCAGGGCTTCTACTTCGCCGGGGACGGCGCCAAGTACGACACCGACGGCGCGATCTGGCTGCTCGGCCGGGTGGACGACGTCATGAACGTCTCCGGCCACCGGATCTCCACCACCGAGGTGGAGTCGGCGCTGGTCTCGCACCCGACCGTGGCCGAGGCCGCGGTGGTCGGCGCGGCCGATCCGACCACCGGCCAGGGCATCGTGGCCTTCGTGATCCTGCGCGGGGACGCGGTGGACGGCGGGGACGCCGCGGTGCAGGCGCTGCGCAACCACGTGGCCAAGGAGATCGGCCCGATCGCCAAGCCGCGGCAGATCATGGTCGTGCCCGAGCTGCCCAAGACCCGCTCCGGCAAGATCATGCGCAGGCTGCTGCGTGATGTCGCGGAGAACCGGCAGGTCGGCGACGTCACCACGCTCGCGGACTCCACGGTGATGAACCTGATCAGCGCGGGCCTGCAGAAGGGCTCGGCCAGCGAGGACTGAGCACAACGCCGAAGGCGCCGTTCCCCGGGCTGGGGAACGGCGCCTTCGCGTTGGTCAGGATGACTGGTACGGCGCGGGCGGCTGGTAGCCGGGCGGGTACTGGCCGGGCTGCGGCTGCTGGTAGGCGGGCGGCGCCTGCGGGCCGGGCGGCGGGTACTGGCCGGGCTGCTGGTAACCGGGCTGCGGCTGGCCCCACTGCGGCTGCTGCTGCGGGTAACCGGGCTGCGGCTGCGGGCCGGTGGGCGGGTAGCCCGGCTGCTGCTGGCCAGGCTGCGGGTAGCCCTGCTGCGGCTGCGGACCGGTCTGCGGGAAGCCCTGCTGCGGCTGGCCGGGGTACTGCTGCTGGCCGGGCTGCGGGTAACCCTGCGGGTCCTGGCCGGGGTACTGCTGATCGGGCTGCGGGTAGCCGCCCTGGCCCGGCTGCGGGTAGCCGCCACCGGCGGCCGCGGCCTTGATCCGCTTGTTCTTGTTGACCGTGAGCACCGTCATCAGGCCGCCGCCGAGGAGGAGGATCGGCCCGATGATGGTCATGACCAGGCCGAAGGTCCGGTCGGAGTCCCGCTGTTCGGCGTAGGTCCTGGTGGTCGTGGTGCGGCTGCGCCGGGCCGTGCTGGTGCAGGAATCGCCCGGCTTCATCACCTGGCTGCCGCACTTGACCTCGGTGGCGTTCATGTTGCTGATGCCCACGATCAGCATCACCAGACCGATTCCGGTCACGACCACCCAGCGGACAATGCTCTTCATCTCGGTCTTCCCCAGTCACTCGCTCGCCCGGTCGAAGGAGTCGACGCACCGGACCGCCCATCCGTTCCACTGACTCCCACCAGCCGCGCAGGCTAGCCCGAACGAGTGCCTTTCCGTCGGATATCCGGCCAAACTGTCCGAATCGAAACCAGAACCAGCAGTCCGCCGAAGAGCAGATCGGACAGTCGCGGGTCCAGGGCCACGGACAGGAAGCTGGTGCCGATCGCGGTGAGCGCGCCAGCGCCGCCGATCCAGGCCGCGTCCCGGAGCGAGCCGTTGCCGTTGCGCACGTTGCGCCAGGCGCCCAGCACCGAGGAGGGCAGCACCACCAGCAGCGAGGTGCCCTTGGCCATGGCCGCGCCGACGCCGTAGCCCAGCTGCATCACCGGGACCATCGCGGTGCTGCCGCCGATGCCGGTCAGCCCGGCCAGCACGCCGATGGGCACGCCGACCGGGATCAGCAGCGAGAGTGCGAGCAGATCGTGTTCCACCGGGCCGCTGGACACGCCGGGCACGGTCAGGAAACGGATCGCGGTGGCCAGCGCCAGCACCGCGTACAACCAGCGCAGCAGGGCCAGCGGCACCCGGTCCAGCAGTGCCGCACCCAGCCAGGCGCCGATCATGGTGCCCAGGGCCAGCGGGACCGCGATGAAGACGTCGACCTCGCCGGCGTAGAGGTAGCCGACCGTGCCCGCGATGGCCAGCGGGCCGATGGCCATCACCGAGGTGCCCACCGCGTGCCGCTGGTCCCGGCCGCACAGCGCGGTCAGCGCGGGCACGATCACGATGCCGCCGCCCACCCCGAAGAGTCCGGCCAGCACACCGGCGGCCAGTCCGATGAGCATCAGCCGCAGCGCGTGCGGCCGTTGCGACGCGGTGGGCTCGGCGGCGGGCACGATTCGAACCTAGGCAGCCCGCACCGGCGCTGTCCTGGTGCTTTCCGTCACTTCGTTGTGCTAAGCACCTATATTTCGCCCGGTTGAGGCGTTAAGGTCGCATCAGGGTGTGCCGGGAAGTCTGGTCGGCGACTGTTACAGCCGACCCTTCAGGGAGCCGCCCGTGCACGCTCGCCTCCGCCGCCCCAAGGCCGCCGCCGCCGAGTTCGCCCGCTATCTGCGCACCGAGACCGTCGGTGGTTTCGTGCTGCTGGCGGCCACCGCCATCGCCCTGCTCTGGGCCAACTCGCCCTGGGGTGATTCCTTCCGGGCGCTGCGCGATTTCCCGATCGGCCTGGACGCCCTGCACCTGAAGCTGACCGTGGGCGAATGGGCCAAGGACGGGCTGCTCGCGCTGTTCTTCTTCGTGGTCGGCCTGGAGCTGAAACGCGAACTGGTGGTCGGCGAATTGGCGGACATGCGTTCGGCGCTGCTGCCGGTGATCGCCGCGATGGGCGGCATGATGGTGCCTGCCATGGTCGCGCTGGCGGTCTCCGCGGGCACGCCCGGCGCGCAGGGCGCCTGGGCGATCCCGGTGGCCACCGATATCGCCTTCGCCCTCGGCGTGCTCGCGCTGACCGGCTCCGGCATGCCGAGCAGCGCGCGGATCTTCCTGCTCAGCCTGGCCGTGGTGGACGATCTGGGCGCCATCGCGGTGATCGCGGTCGCCTTCACCGCCAAGTTCAGCCTGCTCGCCTTCGGCGCGGCGATCCTGCTGTGCGCGCTGTACTGGTACCTGCAGCACAAGCGGATCCGCAGCTCCTGGCTGTACGTGCCGATCGGGCTGCTGACCTGGTACGCGGTGCACGCCTCCGGCATCCACGCCACCATCGCCGGGGTGGCGCTGGGCCTGCTGACCAGGGTCCGCCCGGACCCGTACGAGCGGGAGGCCCCTGCCCTGCGGCTGGAACACCGGTTGCAGCCCTACTCGGCCGGGTTCGCGGTGCCGGTGTTCGCGCTCTTCGCCGCCGGGGTGCCGATCGGCGCGGACGCGCTGCGGATGCTCACCCAGGACCCGATCGCGCTGGCGGTGATCGCCGGGCTGCTGGCCGGGAAACTGCTGGGCATCTTCGGTTTCTCCTATGTCGCGGTGAAACTGGGGCTGGCCAGCAAACCGGCGGAGCTGAGCTGGCGGGACATGGCCGCCGTGGCCATGCTCGGCGGTGTCGGGTTCACCGTCAGCCTGCTCATCGCCGAGCTGGCGCTGCCCGCCGGTGAGGCCGAGGTGGCCAAGGCCGCGGTGCTGGTGGCCTCCGCGGTGGCCGCGTTGCTGGCCGCGTTGATGTTGCTGCGCCGAAGCAGGGCGCACCGGGACACGGAAACTGTGGACTGATCCGCTGCATGGCACGATGTCGGGCGTGACCCGCGCCCAGCACAACGCCAGCGGCAGCCCCGACGGCGCCGGGCTGCCGCCCGTCCCGTCCATCCCGCTGTCGGACTTCGAGGCCGCGCCAGGTGAGCAGTCGATCGGCGGCCTGGTCCGCGAGGCGACCACCCACCTGTCCACGCTGATCCGCAGCGAGCTTGAACTCGCCAAGGCCGAGCTGGGCACGGAGGTGAAGAAGGGCGTCAAGGGCAGTGTCTACTTCATCCTCGCCCTGGCCGTGCTCGCCTTCAGCATGTTCTTCCTGTTCTTCACCCTCGGCGAGCTGCTCTCGGTGTGGCTGCCGCGCTGGGGCGGCTTCGGCATCGTGTTCGTGCTGATGCTGGTCTCGGCCGGGCTGCTCGGGTTCCTCGGCTACCGCAGGGTGCGCACCATCCGCGGCCCGAAGCGGACCATCGAGACGCTCAAGGACACCGGCAAGGTGCTGCCCCGCCGCCACAGCAGTGACGCGGAGCAGCAGCAGTCCGCCTGATCAGCGCGCGCAGGCCCCGGTGGAGACCCGCCGGGTGAGTTTCGGCGCGTCCTTGACCTCGGCGGCGACCTCGGCCGCGGTGAGCACGAAGCCGGTCTCCTGGTCGTCCACCGCGGCGCCGAAGACCACGCCGATGACCCGGCCCTGCGGATCGACCAGCGGGCCGCCGGAGTTGCCGCTGCGCACGGTGCCGCGCACGGTGTAGACGTCCCTGGTGACGGTGCGGGACTCGTAGATGTCCGGGCCGCGCAGCTGGATGCGGTCCCGGATCCGGGCCGCGGTGGCGGTGTAGGGGCCGTCCAGCGGGTAGCCGAGCACGATGCCGTCCTGGCCGGATTTGGCGTCGGCGGGGGCGAAGGGCAGCGCGGCGGCGGTCAGGTCGGGCACGTCGAGCACGGCCACGTCGGTCTGCGGGTCGTAGAGCACCACGGTCGCGTCGAACTGCCCGCGCCCGACCTCAACGGCCACCGTGTCCGCGCCTGCCACCACGTGCGCGTTGGTCATCACCCGGCCGCGGGAGATGACGAACCCGGTGCCCTCCAGCGCCCGCGAGCAGGAGGAGGCCTGGGCCCGCACCTTGAGCACGCTGGCCTGCACCTCCTTGGCGATCGGGCTGGCGGCCAGGGTGCCGTCGGCCGGGCCGACGTCGGTGCGCGGGGTGGAGCTGAACGGGTCGAGCAGGGTCGGGAAGCCGGAGACGTTGAGCAGCCTGCGCAGTTCGCCGGAGAGGTCCTTGCCCGCCTGCGGCATGACCTCGTCCACGGTGCCCAGCACGGCCGAGCCCTTGACCGCCCCGGACAGCCCTGGCAGGCCGGCCACCGAGGTCAGCGGCACCGCGAGCAGCCAGGCCACCACGAACACCACCGCGCCCTGCACGAGCGCGCCCAGGGTGTTGTCCAGCCAGACGATCCGGGAGCGGTGGATCTTCTCCCGCAGCGGGCGGCCGATCAGCACGCCCAGGGTCTCGCCGAGCACCGCGAGCAGCACGATCACCGCGACCAGCACCACCACCCGCACGGTGACGTTGGTGAACTGGGCGACCACG
Organism: Crossiella sp. CA198; assembly: GCF_052078295.1. Classification (NCBI taxonomy): domain Bacteria; kingdom Bacillati; phylum Actinomycetota; class Actinomycetes; order Pseudonocardiales; family Pseudonocardiaceae; genus Crossiella; species Crossiella sp. CA198. The sequence goes on along the minus strand of NZ_JBQJIM010000026.1, from coordinate 88,684 downwards.
ATCGGCGCCAGCACCAGGCCGAGCAGCGCGCCGCCGAGCGCGCCCAGGATCGCGGGCGCGGCGATGACCACGCCCTGCCTGGCCCCGGACAGCGCCGCCACGATCGCCAGCAGCACCACCAGGAGGTCGACCCAGTTCACGCGCTCTCCTCGCCTGGAAGTTCCTCGACGGCCCGCCAGGAGGCCTCAAGATCTCGGACGTCCGTCTCGTCCCATGGTTGCTCCCAGCCGGCCAGCCGGATCACGCCCGCGAGCAGTCCGGCGGTGAAACCCCAGACCAGCATGCCCGGCACGGCGAAGGCCGGACCGAGCCAGCCGGAGGAGTGCCGGACCCGGAACCGGTTGGCCGGATCGGCCAGGAAGGCGATCGGCACCCTGGCCACCGCGGCGGTCTCACCGAAGTCCACCGGGGCGACCGGACCGGGTTTCTCCCAGTGCCCGAGCACCGAGGTGACCATGAACCCGCTGGGGGTGATGAACAGTTCGGGCAGCAGCGCGACCGGGCGCACGCTCTCCGGCAGCACCCCGGCCTCCTCGTGCGCCTCGCGCAGCGCCGCCTCGACCACGCCGGAGTCGGTCGGGTCGACCGCGCCGCCGGGGAAGCTGACCTGGCCGGGGTGGGAGTTGAGGCCGTCGGCGCGGCGCAGCAGCAGCACGTCCGGCCCGGAGCCGGGGTGTTCCTCGCCGAGCAGGATGAGCACCGCGGCCTGGCGCACGTCCGCGGTGGCCTTCGGGTTGTACTTGGTGAACGCGGAGTGGTCGATCTCCGCGGTGGTCTTGACCAGGGGCGCGAGCCAGTCGGGCAGCTCGGCCGGGTCGACGAGTGGACCGTGCGTCATCAGGCGCCCCCCAGGTTGTCGGCGACCGCCCTGCGGACCTGCTCGACCGAGGTGAACAGCAGCGGCTGGGTGATTCTGCGAACCTCGCCGTCCGGGCGGACGAGGTAGGAGGCGGGCAGTGCGGGCGGCACCTTGAGCGCGGCCTGCGCGGCGCCGTCGGCATCGGCCACCGAGGGCAGCTTTACGTTGAGCGCGGCCAGCAGCTCCAGCCCGGCGGCCCGGCTGTCGTTGCGGACCTGGAGGCCGAGCACCGGCACCGCGCCCTCGCCCGCCGCGTACTCGGCCAGGATCGGCAGTTCGGCGCGGCAGGGCTGGCACCAGGTGGCCCACACGTTGACCAGGGTGGCCTTGGCGGCCAGCGCCGAGCCGAGGTCGGTGACGCCCTCCTGGCCCAGGCAGGGCACCCGGACGCCGGAAAGCTGGCCGACCACGCTGTCGGTGGGGCCGGGCTGCGGGCAGGGCGCGAGCTGGGCCTTGGCCCGCAGCGGGGCCAGGTCCGGCTCAGCCACCGAGGTCGGGCTGGATCCGCTCGGGGCGAGTTCGCCACCACGTGGCCACAGCGCGATGACCGCGGCCACCGCCAGCACCACGATCAGCACGAACCACCGCACCCGGGGGATCACCGGGCGGCACCCGCCCGCCGGGTCTCCGCCAGCGCCAGCAGGTGCGCCGCCTCTGGGCCCTTGACCAGCTCGGCGGCCTTGACCGGGTCCAGTTCGCCCTCGCCGAAGGAGGGGCATTCCCTGGCCAGGAAGCAGGCTCCGCAGGCGGGTTTGCGGGCGTGGCAGACGCGGCGGCCGTGGAAGATGATCCAGTGCGAGAGCATGGTCCAGTCCTTGCGCGGGACCAGCTCGCCGATGATCTTCTCCACCTTCACCGGGTCGGTCTCGGCAGTCCAGCCCCAGCGGCGCACCAGGCGGCCGAAGTGGGTGTCCACGGTGATCCCCGGCACCCCGAAGGCGTTGCCGAGGATGACGTTGGCGGTCTTGCGCCCCACCCCGGGCAGCTCGACGAGGTCGACCAGGCGTTTGGGCACCTGGCCTGCATGTTTCTCCACCAGCGCGGCGCCGAGGCCCATGATCGAGGTGGTCTTGTTGCGGAAGAAGCCGGTGGAGCGGATGTACTCCTCCAGCTCGGCGCGGTCCGCTCCCGCGTAGTCGGCCGCGGTGCGGTAGCGGGCGAACAGCGCCGGGGTGACCTCGTTGACCCGCTTGTCCGTGCACTGGGCGGACAGGATGGTCGCCACGGCCAGTTCCAGGGGGTTGGTGAAGTCGAGTTCGCAGTGCGCGTCGGGGTAACCGTCGGCGAGCGCCCGGACCATGCGCCGCACCCGTCGCACCAACGCCAGCCGGGTTTGCTCTGCCACCCCTTCAGCCTACGGACTGGACACGATGGTGTTTACGTCTGTGGGGGACCCCGGTTGCGCTCACTGAGGGTGTATGGGTCAGTATCGAATCATCATGGCTGCCTGGTTTGTACTCGTCGTACCGCTCATCGTGATGTTCTTCGCGCTGTTCATGGAGCGCGTGGAAGACCGGCTTCGGCACGTCGCCGTGCAGGAGGACGAGGTCGAGGAGTTCCTGGAGAAGGCCCGCCCCGACGAGGTGCGCGCGCTCTACGGACACGGCATCGGTCGCGCACTCGAACTTTTCCGGCTCCGGAGGCTCGGTGGACGGGCTCCGCGACGACCTCGCCGTGTCCGAAGCCGTCCTTAGCCGGGTGAAGTCCTAGACTGCTCGGAGTGATCGGCGGCACGTCGTCGCGGCCCGCTCCAGTGGCTTCGACGAGAACACGTGACTGCCGCGTCTCGACAGGAGGGACGAGGTGGACGAGACCCTGGCCCGCGCGGGCATCTTCCAGGGCGTGGATCCGGCTGCCGCTGAGGCGCTGGCCAGTTCTTTGGAGGCTGTGGACTTCCCGCGCAGCCATGTGATCTTCGCGGAAGGAGAGCCCGGCGACCGGCTGTACATCCTGCAGTCGGGAAAGGTGAAGCTCGGGCGCAAATCGCCGGACGGCAGGGAGAACCTGCTGGCCATCATGGGACCTTCCGACATGTTCGGCGAGATGTCCATCTTCGATCCGGGCCCGAGGACCTCCACGGCCACCACGGTGACCGAGGTGCGTGCGCTGACCATGGACCGGCCGGCGCTCCGCGAGTGGATCAACAAGCGACCAGAGATCGCGGAGCAACTGCTCCGGGTGCTGGCGAGAAGGCTGCGCCGGACGAACAACATGCTGGCGGACCTGATCTTCACCGATGTGCCCGGTCGGGTTGCCAAGGCGTTGTTGCAGTTCGCGCAGCGTTTCGGCAGCCAGGAGGGTGGCCTGTTGCGGGTCACCCACGACCTGACACAGGAGGAGATCGCGCAGTTCGTCGGCGCCTCACGGGAGACCGTGAACAAGGCGCTGGCCGACTTCGCCCACCGCGGCTGGCTGCGGTTGGAGGGCAAGAGCGTGCTGATCCTCGACCCGGAGCGGATGGCTCGCCGGGCGCGGTAGCGCACCAGAGAACTGGAAAACAAGAGGAGGCTGGACGCCGCCCCCGACGCGGCGCGCCAGCCTCCTTTTGGTGCGCGGCCAATCCCCCGACCAGCCACGCGTCCCCCGGTCCGGCCCCGAACCGGATCTCCGAGGGAAATTTTCAAGTTCGATTGTGAAGCATGTCCCTTTTAGCCGCCTGACCAGCCCCGTCGTGACGGGCACAGCGCCAACACTGCGTCTTCCAGCACTTTTGTACAAGCGCTGTCACCCTCAAGGACGGCGTTCTTCGCGCCGAAGTTGCGTGGATTCACCCAGAAACCGCATTTTCGTTACAGCATCGTGACCCTGCGTGTGGTGACCAAGGGCACCGGGAAATAACTGGTACCTGCGTACCAGATCAGGCAGACTGGTACGCATGTCCCAGTCTCTGTCTTTCGCGTCCTACCGCGCGGCCCTGAGCACCCCGGCAGCCCGCCTCCCGGTGCTGGCCGCGCTGCTTGGGCGCCTCCCGGTCGCGATGGTCGGGCTGGCGCTCATGCTCTACGTCCGGCAGGCCACCGGCTCCTTCGCCTCGGCCGGTCTGGTCTCCGCGGGCGCCCTGACCGGCGCCGCGATCGGCTCGGTGTTGCAAGGCCGCCTGGTCGACCGGTTCGGCCCGACCCGCCCGCTGCTCACCGCCGCCGCGCTGCTCACCCTGTTCACCACGCTCGGGGTGAGCGCGGTGGAGGCCGGCGCGCCGGTGTGGCTGCTGATGACCATCGCGCTCGCGCTCGGGGTCAGCCAGCCCTCGGTCAGCTCCTCCTCGCGGAGCCTGTGGAGCAGGCTGCTGCCGCCGGGCCCGGCCCGGCAGGCCGCCTACTCCTACGAGGCGATCAGCATGGAGGTCTTCTTCATCCTGGGCCCGGCCATCGCCGGTCTGCTGATGGCGCTGCCCTGGCCGGGCACCGGCGTGGTGATCGGCGCGGGCTCGATGGTGATCGGCGCGGTCGGCTTCGCGCTGACCCCGGCCGTGCGGGCCTGGCGCGAGCGCACCGAGCCGAGGGCGGGGCAGGGCCTGCTGGCCGTGCTCACCCCCGCCATGCGCACGGTCGCGCTGGCCGCCTTCGGTTTCGGCGTGACCATCGGCTTCGTCGAGATCGCGGTCCCGGCGGCGGCCACCATGGCCGGCTACCCCAGCTCGGTCGGCGGTCTGCTGCTGAGCCTGTGGTCGGTCAGCTCGGTGGTCGCCGGCCTGCTCTACGGCCTGCGCCCGGTGCCGCGCCCGATGTACCTGCGCCTGCCGGTGCTGCTGGCCGCGTTCTCGCTGCTGCTCCTGCTGCTGGTGTGGCAGACCAGCCTGGCAGGCCTGGCCATCGCGTTGCTGGTGGTCGGCACCCTGATCACCCCGCAGGCCACCGCGCACTCCATCGCGGTGGACGAGGTCGCCCCGGCGGGCAGCTCCACCGAGGCCTTCGGCTGGGTGATCACCTCGGTGACCCTTGGCCTGGCCGCTGGTCAGTCGGTCAGCGGTCAGCTGATCGAACTGTCCGGGCCGCCGCTGGCCTTCGCCGCGGCGACCGTGGCCGGTCTGCTGATCGCCGGCGGCGTGTGGCTGCGCAGGCGGACCGTGCGGGACGCGCTCCCGGCGGTCTCGCCCGCGGACTGCGCGGTCCCGGCCGAGGTGGTCGCCACCGCGCGCTGAGGCCCCGGATCTGTCGGTGGGCGGCGCTAGCGTGCGCGGCATGTCCCTGGACCTGACCGCGACCACCACCGCGCTGGCCACCGCCGCCGCCGACCTGTCCCGGCTGCTGCCCGGCCGCACCCTTGATCCGGTGCTGGCCGGGCTGCTGCTGTCCGCGGACGCCGGCGGGGTGACCCTGGCGGCCACCGACCGGGAGCGCGGGGTGCGGTTGCACACCGCGGCCGTCACGCACACCGACGGCCAGGTCCTGGTCCCGGCCAAGCCGCTGGCCGAGACGCTGGCCGCGCTGGACTCGCCGGATGTGCGGCTGGTGGTGGAGGGCTCCCGGCTGGCGGTCCGGACGCCCAGCGCGCGGTTCGCGTTGCCGTTGCTGGCCGTGGAGGACCATCCCGGCGTGCCAGCGCCGCCCGCGGTGGCGGGCAGTGCCCGGGGAGCGGAGCTGCACGCGGCGGTGCTGCCGGTGGCCTCGGCGGCCAGCCGGGACGACGCGCTGCCGGTGTTCACCGGGGTGCGGTTGCGGGCCAAGGGCGGGCGGCTGGTGGCGGTGGCCACCGACCGGTACCGGATGGCGGCGGCCGACCTGCCGTGGATCTCCGCCGATGACGAGCTGGACGTGCTGATCCCGGCCTCGCTGTTCACCGAGGTGGCCAAGCAGGCCAGGGGTGCGGACCGGGTGACCATCCACGCTGATGCCGACCGGGCCGCGCTGACCTGGGGTTCGTCGACGGTCACCACATCGGTGCTGGTCAGCGGGCTACCGGAGGAGGACAAGCTTTTCCCGAGCACCGTCGAGTGCTCGCTCACCCTGGACGGCGCCGCGCTGGCCGGGGCGGTGCGCCGGGTCGCGCCGTACGCCGGACCACGCGGCACGGTGACCCTGGAGACCGGGGACGGTGAGCTGCGGGTGCGCGGCAGCGATCCGCAGGCCGGGGAGGCCGAGGAGACGGTCAAGGCCGGGATGCACGGGAACCGGGTGAGCCGCGGTTACCAGGCGAAATACCTGCTGGAGACGTTGCGCTGGTTTGGCGAGCACGAGGTCCGGGTGGACATCCAGCCGGGCATCCGGGGCACCATGTTCAGCCACGTCACCTCGCCCGGCGCGGTGCGGCTGCGGTACCTGGTGGTGCCGCTGCGCCAGCCCAGTTAGCTCCGCAGGTAGGCGAGCTGGGCCTGCACCGACCACTCGGCGGCCGGCCACAGCGACTGGTCCACATCGGCGTAGACCAGCTCGACCACGGCGCGCGCGGTGGCGTCCTGGCCCAGGGTGGCCAGGGCCTGGCGGACCTGCTCCAGCCGCTGCTCGCGGTGGGTCAGGTAGGCGGTGGCCACCGCGGCCACGTCCGGCAGTTCCGGGCCGTGGCCGGGCAGCACCGTGGTGCCCGGCGGCAGCTCCAGCAGACGGCGCAAGGTGGTCAGGTACGGGCCGAGCCTGCCGTCCGGGTGCGCCACGATGGTGGTGCCGCGGCCCAGGATGGTGTCGCCGGTGAGCAGCGAACCGTCGCCCTCGATCTGCACGCAGAGCGAGTCGGCGGTGTGTCCCGGCGTGACCCAGATCCGCAGGCGCAGCCCGGCCGCCTCGATGACCTGGCCGTCGTGCAGGTCGCCGCCGCCGTTGTAGCGGTGCGCGGGTTCGATGGCGTGGGTGGGCGCGCCGGTCAGCTCGGCGAGGCGGGCCGCGCCGTCGGTGTGGTCGCCGTGGTGGTGGGTGATCAGCACCGCCGCGACCGGGCCGTGTGCGGCCACCCTGGCCAGGTGCTCCTCGTCGGCCGGGCCGGGGTCGACCACCACGCACTCCGGCTGGCCGGGGGCGCGCAGCAGCCAGGTGTTGGTGCCGTCCAGGGTCATCATGTTCGGGTTGTCCGCCAGCAGCACCGCCGCGTTCGCGGTGACCTGGCGGAGCGTGCCGTAGGCCGGGTGGGTCACGATGCCTCCGGGTAGTCGGCGTCGCCGGGCAGGGCCACGTGCAGGTTGCCGTTGCGGCGCACCACCCTCGGCGTGATCTTGGTGATCTGGCGGTCCACGGCCAGCAGTTCGCGCACGGTGCGGTGCTGGTCCAGCTGGGACAGGGTCACCCAGGTCGGCGGCATCAGGCCGCTGCGCCCGGCCGCCCAGTCCGCGAGCGCGTCCGCCGGCCGCTGCCAGGCGGCGTGGTCGGCCTCGGTGGTGGTGCCGTCGGCGCGCTGACCGGCGGGCAGCGCGGCCAGGAAGAACCGGGTGTCGTAGCGGCGCGGCTCCTCCGGCGGGGTCACCCAGTTCGCCATCGGCCGCAGCAGGTCCGCGCGCAGCACCAGGCCGGTCTCGGTGAGGAACTCCGCCAGCGACAGCTTCCGGTCCACCAGGTCCTGCCGGGCGTCGGCGTAGGGCGCGGTGTCCGCGATGACGCTGTCCGCGTTCGCCCCGGCCAGCAGCACCCCGGCCTCCTCGAAGGTCTCCCGGACCGCCGCGCACACCAGCGCCCTGGCCAGCTCCGGCGAGCAGCCGAACCGCTGGGCCCACCAGGCCGGGGTCGGCCCAGCCCAGGCGACCGAGGTGTCCGCGTCCCGCTGATCCACCCCGCCGCCGGGGAAGACGGTCATGCCGCCGGCGAAGGCCATCCCGGTCACCCGGCGCAGCAGGAACACCTCGGGTCCAGTCGCGGTGTCCCTGACCAGGGCGACCGTGGCCGAATCCCGGGGCTCAGCCGGCGGCTGCGGGGCCTTGGCTGGCACAAAACCCTCGGGCAGGACCATCTCCTCGGGTAGCTGCGGCATGTGATCCAGACTAGGGCGGGAAGATGTGCGGCGTGAGTGTGCCGAACGTCCCATCCCAGCAGCCGGACGTCAGTCTGCCGCGGCCGCGGTTCGCGGGCTGCCTGCTGAAGCTGAGCCTGGTGCTGGCGGGTGCCGTGCTGGGCACCGTGCTGACCGTGGCGATCACCGCGGCGCTGCTGCTGCCGGTGCGCAGCACGGTGCAGGTGCAGACCCCGCCGCCCGCGGTGGCCACCGCCGGGGACTACCAGGGCTACGCGCTGGCGGTGAAACGGGTCGGCACGATGATGTCCAGCGGAAACTCCTTCGAGGTGTGGCTGGGCAGGCACGACGGCGGCGAGGTGCCGCGCGGGCACGTGCTCGAAGTGCCCTCGGGCTGGCGCACCGACAACGGGCTGACCGTGCGCTGGAGCCCGGAGAACGTGCGGCTGGACTTCGCCGGTGGTGGCCGGATAGAAGTTCCGGTGCGGGTCTTCCGCGACGCGCGCTGAAACCCGGCAGGATGTTCCCCGTGGACGAACAGCTCAAGATCGGCTTGGTCGGTGCGGGTCCATGGGCCAGGGCCGTGCACGCCCCTGGCATCGCGGATCACCCCGGCACCCGGCTGGCCGCGGTGTGGGCCCGGCGGCGGGACGCGGCCAAGGACCTCGCGGAGCCGCACGGCGCGCTGACCGCGGACTCCTTCGACGAACTTCTGTCCACTGTGGACGCGGTCGCGTTCGCGGTGCCACCGGCCATCCAGGGCGATCTCGCGCTCCAGGCGGCCAGGGCGGGCAAGCACCTGGTGCTGGAGAAACCGTTGGCCGCCAACGTGGAGCAGGCCCAGCGACTGGTCGATGAGGTGACCGGGCGCGGGCTGGCCTCGCTGCTGCTGCTCACCCGGCGCTACTCCCCCGAGGTCCGCGACTGGCTGGCCGGGCTGCACAAACTGGGCGGCTGGACCGGTGGTTCGGTGCGCTGGCTGACCGGCGCAGTGCTCGGCGGCCCCTACTCCGCCTCGCCCTGGCGGCAGACCGACGGCGCGGTGCTGGATATCGGCCCGCACGCCATCGACCTGCTCGACGCCGCGCTCGGCCCGGTCCAGGAGGTCATCGCCGCGCACCGCGGCCCGGACGACCTGTGCCACCTGGTGCTCGGCCACGAGGGCGGGGCCAGCAGCACGCTCACCCTGTCCCTGCGGCTGCCGATCCAGCCCAGCGTGGTGGACATCGCGGTGTACGGGCAGCACGGGCACCGGGCGCTGGGCAGCGGCGAGTTCAGCGCGCAAGACTGCTTCACCGCGCTGCTGGATGAGTTCCTGGCGCTGATCGACTGCGGCCACACCGAGCACCCCTGCGATGTGCGCCGCGGTCTGCACCTGCAACGGGTGCTCGACGAGATCACCCAGCGCGCCGGGTGGGTCGCCTGAGACCGTGACGGCACAACCGAGTGACCCGATGGCGAGTCCCCTGTTCGCCTACCACATCGATCCGGAAACCCTGTGGGAGTGCTCGGACGATCCGGCCACGCTGACCGCCTGGCTGGACCGGGCCGCCGCGCAGCCGGTGCCGGGCAATCCGGCGGTGGCCCGGCAGCACCACACCATGATCGGCGTGGCCGCGCGCATCCTGCGCAGGCTGGACCTGGCGCAGCGGCACCTGTGCACCGCGTTGCGGCTGGCCGAGGAGCATGGCCCGGCCGCCTCCGAGGTGCTGGCCCGCAGCAGGCTGGCGCACGTGCTGCAGTGGCAGGGCCGCCACACCGAGGCGATGGCCGAGTTCGACCGCTGCCTGGTCGACGGCAGCCGCACGCCCGAACTGGGCACGCACTTCCACTTCATCTTCCAGCACGCCGGTCAGTGCTACTACGACGCCGGTGAGTGGGCCGCGGCCCGGCACTGCTTCGCCACCGCGCTGCGCATGCGCGGCGGCGCGGCCGAGCCGGGCGATCCGCAGCTGTGGGCCTGGGAGGCCACCGACGCGGTGCTCTCCGCGCGGGCGGTGCAGCAGCAGCTCAACCGGCTGCTCACCGCGATCTACCAGGCCGCGGCCGAACGCGGCGGGGCGGCGGTGACCGCCGAGCACGGCCTGCCAGAGGGCGGGGAGCTGCTGCTGGAACTGCGCACCCTGCTGCTGTCCGGGCCGGTGCTGCTGCCGGTGGCGCACGCGGTGCACCCGCAGACACCGGACCTGGACGCGGTGCTGGACCAACTGACCGCCGCGGGCTGGCTGAGCCGCCAGGGCCGGGCCGTGCTGGCCACGCCGCGGTGCGTGGCGATGCTGCGCGCGGTGGTGGAGGTGGTGGACCGGACCGCGGCCGAGCTGTGGCCGGGGCCGGAGATCGCGCTGTCCTTCGTGGACCTGGCGGTGGGCGGCGCGGTCGGCACCTCCGACGGCGCGGCCTTCGACGCCTGGGTGGGCGCCCGTTCGGCCCGCACCGCCCCGGCCCGACTGGTCGACGGCCTGTGCGCGCTGCGCTACCACCGGGTGGACACCCAGACCGCCGCGGCGGGCGCCGAGGGGCTCACCCCCATCCAGGCGAACGCGCTGGACGCCGAGGATCCACTGCGGCGGCGGATCGAGACGCACACCGACCGGATGGCCGCCCGGCCGTACCGGCTGCTGGCCAGGGAACAGCGCGCGGCCCTGGTTACCGCGCTGGCCGCGCTGCCCACCTGAACAGAAGAACCGCCGCCACCCCAACCTCGGCCGGGGTGGCGGCGGTTCAGTGGATCAGGCGACCTCGACGATCAGTTCCACCTCGACTGGCGCGCCCAGCGGCAGCTCGGCCACCCCGACCGCGGCCCTGGCGTGCACCCCTGCCTCGCCGAAGACCTCGCCGAGCAGCTCGGAGGCCCCGTTGATCACCGCGGGCTGGCCGGTGAAGCCGTCCGCGGAGGCCACGTAGCCGACCACCTTGACCACCTGGGTGATCGAGTCCAAGCCGACCAGCGCGTCAATGGCGGCCAGTCCGTTCAGCACGCAGGTGCGCGCGTGCTGCTTGGCCTCCTCCGGGCTGATCGCCGCGCCGACCTTGCCGGTCGCGGCCAGCGCACCGGTCACGATCGGCAGCTGGCCGGAGGTGTAGACATGCGCGCCGCTGCGCACGGCGGGCACGTAGGCGGCCACCGGCGCGGCCACCGCAGGCAGTTCGATGCCCAGCTCGACCAGGCGCTGTTTCCACTCGCCCATGCTCAGTTGCCCTTCGGGCGCTTCAGGAAAGCGATCAGCTGCTCACCGGTGGGTCCCGGCTGCACCGACACCAGCTCCCAGCCATCCTCGCCCCACTGGTCGAGGATCTGCTTGGTCGCGTGGGTCAGCAGCGGAACCGTGGCGTACTCCCACTTCGTCATGGAGCAGAGCCTAGGGCCTGCCCGTGGAGCCCCGTCCGTGAGAGTCGTGATCGAGGTGGTTCCTGGTGGTACGGACGGGCCGCCCTCATACCGGGCGTATTCGGGTGGTCCGGCCGTGCCGCCAGGGGCCGCCTCGACGCGGCTATCGCGGGCGAGGCTCCGCGGGCTGGCCCTAGGTGCGGGCCTATCTGTTGCCGGAGGGGATACCGTGATCACGTGGAGACTTGGCGCATCACGGCGACCGTCCTGTTCAGCGTGGGCGGCCTCATCCTCACCCTGGTCGCCATGGCCCAGGTCAGGGACCGGAAGCGGACCACGCACGCGGCCGTGGTGCAGGCCGGGCTGATCTCGGTGGCCGTGGTCGCGGCGCTGGCGCTGCTGGTGGCCTTCGCGCTGCCCTCCACCTGGGCCTGGGCGCTGGTGGCCGCCGAGGCCATCGCAGTGCTTTTCCTCATGCTCGCGGGCTAAGGGCCGCACGCTCGCGCGAGTCGACCTAGGCTGATCACTGTGATGGCCTGGACCGAGGAGCTGAGCCGCGCCCGGTTGCACATAGTCACCGGCAAGGGCGGCACCGGCAAAACCACGATCGCCGCCGCGCTGGCGCTCGCGCTGGCCACCGGCGGGCGGCGGGTGCTGCTGGTGGAGGTCGAGGGCAGGCAGGGCATCGCCCAGGTCTTCGACCACGCGCCGCTGCCCTACTCCGAGGAGCGGATCGCGGCCGCGCCCGGCGGCGGCGAGGTGCGCGCGCTGGCGGTGGACGCCGAGGCGGCGCTGCTGGAGTACCTGTCGATGTTCTACAACCTGGGCTTCGCCGGGCGCACGCTGCGCCGGATGGGCGCGGTGGAGTTCGCCACCACGCTCGCGCCGGGCCTGCGGGACGTGCTGCTCACCGGCAAGATCAAGGAGTGCGTCGGCCGCACCGGCGAGGGCGGGCGGCACGAATATGACGCGGTGGTGGTGGACGCGCCGCCGACCGGCCGGGTGGTCAAGTTCCTCGACGTGACCAGGGCGATGGCCGATCTGGCCAAGGTCGGGCCGATCCGCAACCAGAGCGACGGCGTGATCCGGCTGCTGCACTCCGGGGACACCGCGGTGCACCTGGTGACCCTGCTGGAGGAGATGCCGGTGCGGGAGACCATGGACGCCGTCGGCGAGCTGGACGCCGCCGACCTGCGACCCGGCGCGGTGATCATGAATCGGGTGCGGCCGCCCCGGCTGCCCGCGCGGTCGGTGGGCGCGGCGGCCGGCGGGCGGGTGGACGCGGCCCGGATCAAGGCCGGGCTGCTGGCCGCCGGGCTGAACCTGGACGAGGCCATTGTGGACGGGCTGGTGGATGAGACGGTGGAGCACGCGATCCGGGTGCAGGCCGAGCTGACCGCGCGCGATCAGCTGGCCGAGGTGGACCTGCCGGTGCTGGAGCTGCCCGATCTCACCGACGGGGTGGACACCGCGGGGCTGTACGAGCTGAGCGAGCTGCTGATCGAGCAGGGGGTCCGGTGAACGCCCGCCCGCCGCTGCTGGACATCGACGATCTGCTGGACGACGCGCAGACCAAGGTGGTGGTGTGCTGCGGTTCCGGCGGGGTCGGCAAGACCACCACCGCGGCGGCGCTGGCCCTGCGCGCGGCCGAACGCGGCAGGCGCACCGTGGTGCTCACCATCGACCCGGCGCGCAGGCTGGCCCAGTCCCTCGGCCTGACCGAGCTGGGCAACCACCCGCGCGAGGTGACCGTGCTGGACCGTCCGGAGGGGACGGACGGCGCGCTGCACGCGATGATGCTGGACATGCGGCGCACCTTCGACGAGATGGTGCTCTCCCACGCCGGACCGGACCGGGCCGAGCAGATCCTGCGGAATCCCTTCTACCAGACCATTTCCTCCTCGTTCTCCGGCACCCAGGAGTACATGGCGATGGAGAAGCTGGGGCAGCTGGTGCACTCCGGCGAGTGGGACCTGGTGGTGGTGGACACCCCGCCGAGCCGGTCCGCGCTGGACTTCCTGGACGCGCCGCAGCGGCTGTCCACCGTGCTCGACGGCAAGATCATCCGGATGCTGTCCGCGCCCGCGCGGGCCGGCGGGCGGGGGATCCGGCGACTGGTCGGCGCGGGTTTCGGCCTGTTCACCAAGGTGATCTCGACGATCATCGGCGGCCAGCTGCTCAACGACGCCTCGGCCTTCGTGCAGGCCTTCGACAGCATGTTCGGCGGGTTCCGGCAGCGCGCGCAGGCCACCTACGAGCTGTTGCGCTCACCCGGCACCGCGTTCCTGGTGGTGGCCGCGCCCGAGCCGGACGCGCTGCGCGAGGCCTCCTACTTCGTGGACCGGCTGGCCGGTGAGGGCATGCCGCTGGCCGGGCTGGTCGCCAACCGGACCCACCCGGTGTTCGCGAACCTGCCCAGCGCCCGCGCGCTCGCCGCGGCCGAGGACCTCGAACGCGGTGGCTCGTCGCCACTGGCCGCGGCCGTGCTGCGACTGCACGCGGACCGGGTGGCCGTGGCGGAGCGTGAGCGACGATTGCTCGCGCGATTCACCAAGGCGCACCCGGGCGTGGCGATGATCGGCGTGCCCGCACTGCCCGCTGATGTGCACGACATCGACGGGCTGCGCGAGATCGGCGCCAGGCTGGCCGGTCAGTGACCGGTCAGCTCAGCAGGCCCACGCGGTAGTCGGCTTCCTCGACCTCGTCGAAGTCCAGGTGTTTGCGGCGGGCGGACTCGAGCAGTTCCGCCCAGGACACGACGTCCGGACGGCGGCGGAGCAGAGCGCGACGCTCCCGCTCGGTCATGCCACCCCAGACACCGAACTCGATTCGACTGTCCAGCGCCTCAGCCAGGCATTCCGTCCGCACGGGGCACCCCATGCAGACGAGCTTGGCCTTGCGCTGCTCTGCACCTCGGACGAAAAGCTGGTCCGGGTCCTCATCCCTGCAAGAGGCCCTTACCCGCCAGTCCCCCTGGTTGAACTCCATGTTCCCCCAGCTCCTACGCGTCGTCGCGACTACGCTCGGTGCTCCCCAGCTCCGAGGTCCGCATGAGGTGCGCCACGGGGAGTGGCACACCCGCCGGTGTGCTGTCGTTCGACGTTGACGGACTGTAGAGGGTTCTGGTTCCAGGTCCAAGACGGGTTTGCCTACCCGTTACATCCCCGCACCCGAAAGTGTGTGAATCGCGTCACCAAAATGGGTGAAGCGTACGCTGTCCCGCGTGGGCGTGCGGGCGGCTTTGTTCAAGTTGTTGGGGCTATGTGTGCTGGCTGGAGTGCTACTCGCCGGCATGTTGTTTCCTGCGGTGGGCGCGCTGGGGGTGGTCTCCAACCGCGCTAGTGACACAGTCGACAGCATCTCCTCGGATCTGGTCCAGAAGGACCCGCCGTTGCTGACCACGGTGCTGGACGCGCAGGGCAGCCAGATCGCCTACCTCTTCGACCAGTACCGGGTGCTGGCAGGCCCGGAGAAGATCGCGGACACGATGAAGGCCGCCATCGTGTCCATTGAGGACCAGCGCTTCTACGACCACCAGGGCGTGGACTGGCGCGGCGCGATGCGCGCGCTGGTGACCAACACGGTGGAGGGCAAGGTCGCCCAGGGCGGCTCCACCCTGACCCAGCAGTACGTCAAGAACTACCTGATGCACGTGGTGGCCACGAACAAGGTCGAACAGGCCAAGGCGCAGGAGCAGACCCCGGCCCGCAAGCTGCGCGAGATGCGGATCGCGCTGCAGCTGGAGCGCAAGCTCACCAAGGACGAGATCCTCACCCGCTACCTCAACATCGTGCCCTTCGGCGCGAGCACCTACGGGGTGGCCGCGGCGGCCAAGACCTACTTCGACACCAGCCCGGACAAGCTCACCATCGCCCAGGCCGCGCTGTTGGCTGGCATGGTCAACGAGCCCAGCGGGCTGAACCCCAAGCGCAATCCGGAAGCCGCGCTGACCAGGCGCAACCTGGTGATCAGCGAGATGGGCAGGCAGGGCCGGATCCCGGTGGAGGTGGCCGAGGCGGCCAAGAAGGAGGCGCTGGGCACCGCCCCGGACTTCCGCAACCCGCCCTACGGCTGCATCGGCGCCGGGCCGGACAACGGGTTCTTCTGCAAGTACGTCATCGACTACCTGAGCAAGATCGGGTACTCCGAGGACACCTTGAAGCGCGGTGGTTTCACCATCAAGACCACCCTGGATCCGCGCATCACCCAGGCGGCCAAGAAGGCGGCGCAGGGCCGGGTGCCCAAGGACGCCAACGGGGTGGCCAACACCATGGCCGTGGTGCAGCCGGGCAAGGAGCGGCACAAGGTGCTCGCGCTGGTGGCCAACCGGGACTACGGCCTGGACTCGGACAAGGGCCAGACCACCTACGCGCTGCCCAGCGCGGCGGCGAACAAGTTCGGCGCGGGCTCGATCTTCAAGATCTTCACCGCGGCCGCGGCGCTGGAACGCGGCATGGGCATCAACAACGTGATCGACACCCCGACCTCCTACACCTCCAGGGTCTTCAAGGGCGGCGCCACCCGCTGCCCGCCAGCCGGTGGCGGTGAGCGCTGGTACTGCCTGAGCAACGCCGGGGACAACTACCCGCAGCAGATGACCCTGCAGAGCGCGCTGGCCACCTCGCCGAACACCGGGTTCGTCATCCTGGAGGAGCGGGTCGGCATGGGCCCGGTGGTCGATATGGCCAGCAGGCTCGGGCTGCGGGAGACCATGCAGCTCAACGTGGCCGGGGTGAAACCGGATCCGAAGTCCAAAAGGGACGATCTGAACCGGTCGCAGTCGGACTACTGGCGCAACAACAAGGGCGCGTTCACCCTCGGCCCGGCCGCGGTGAGCACCCTGGAACTGGCCAATGTGTCGGCGACGATCATGAGTGGCGGCACCTGGTGCCCGCCGAGTCCGATCGAGCAGATCCTGGACCGCAACGGCAAGCCGCTCCAGCTCAACGAGGCCCCGTGCGAGCAGGCGGTGCCGGAGGGCCTGGCCAACGGGCTGGCGCAGGGCATGAGCAAGGACGACCTGCCCGGCGGCACCGCGGCAGGCGCGCGGCCGAAGGACTGGAACCGGCCGATGCTGGGCAAGACCGGCACCACCCAGGACCACAAGTCGGCCGGGTTCGTCGGCGCGACCCCGCAGTATGCGGGCGCGGTGCTGACCTTCAACGACGGCAACCGGCCGCAGGTGATCTGCAAGGGCAACCCGCCCCGGCTCTGCGGCGGCAACACCGGCGGCGGCATCTACGGCTCCTCGGTGTCCGCGCCGACCTGGTTCGACGCGATGAGCGCGATCCACGGCAACCAGCCAGCCCAGGGGCTGCCGGGCGCGGACGGGCGCTACCTCAACGGCGGCGATGAGGCCAAGGTGCCCAACGTGGTGGGCATGATGGTCAACGAGGCCACCTCGAAGTTGCAGGCCGCCGGGTACAAGGTGAGCACGCAGAACCGGAACGCGGCCCAGCCCAAGGGCACCGTGGTCGGGCAGAACCCGCGCGGCGCTGCCCTGCCCGGCGAGACGATCACGTTGTGGGTCAGCACCGGCTACGTGCCGCCGCCCACCGGCACCACCGAACCGCCGCCGGGCGAGGTGAACCCGCCGACCGGCGGCATCACCATAGATCCGATCGAGCCGACCAGCGGACCGGGTTAGTCAAGGCGCACAAGCGAAACGGGGTCTGTCCACTGTGGACAGACCCCGTTTTTCCGTCAGTGGACTCAGCCGAGCAGGGTGGCCTTCACCAGCGCGGCGACCCGCCCGCCGTCGGCGCGGCCTGCCACCTTCGCGTTGGCCGCCTTCATGACCTGGCCCAGCTGCTTCGGTCCGGGCTTCTCGCCGAGCTGCGCGGTCAGCTCGGTCACCGCCTGGCTCACCAGTCCGGCCAGCTCCTCATCGGAGAGCTGCGCGGGCAGGTAGGCGGAAAGCACCTCGCCCTCGGCCAGCTCCGCGGCGGCCTGCTCGGCCCGGCCGGCGCCGCCGAAGGCCTCGGCGGCCTCCTTGCGCTTCTTCAGCTCGCGAGCCAGCACCCGCCGCACCTCGTCGTCGGTCAGCTCCTTGGCGGTCTTGCCCGCCACCTCCTCGGTGCTGATCGCCGCGAGCGCCATCCGCAACGAGGCCACCGTCACGGTCTCCTTCTGCTTCATCGCCGCGGCCAGATCGGCCTGTAGTTTCGCCTTCAGCTCCGCCATGACCAGGCAGGTTACTCCTGCGAAAAAGGCACCACGGCGCATTACGTACCCTGGTAAGGGTGAACAACCTGGGTCGGATCCTGCTCGGCACGGCGGCACTCGGCGGCGCGGCGCTCGGCTACGCCACCGCGATCGAACGGCGGATGTGGACGCTACGGCACGCGACGCTGCCGGTGCTCTCCGACAACGCCCGCCCGCTGCGCCTGCTGCACGTCTCCGACCTGCACATGCTGCCCGGCCAGCAGTCCAAGCAGCGCTGGGTGGCCGCGCTGGCGGAGCTGGAGCCCGACCTGGTGATCAACACCGGGGACAACCTGGCGCACCCCAAGGCGGTGCCCGCGGTGCTGCGCGCGCTGGGCCCGCTGCTGGACCTGCCCGGCCTGTTCGTCTGGGGCAGCAACGACTACTACGGGCCGAAGCCGAAGAACCCGGCCCGCTACCTGCTGCCCTCCAGCAAGACCAAGCGCGTGCACGGCGCCCCGCTGCCCTGGCGCGACCTGCGCGCCGCGCTGACCGAACGCGGCTGGCAGGACCTGACCCACGTGCGCCGCAACCTGACCATCGCCGGCCTGACCATCCAGGCCGCCGGCGTGGACGACCCGCACCTGCACCGCGACCAGTACAGCGACATCGCGGGCAGGCCCGACCACCACACCGACCTGCGCCTTGGCCTGACCCACTCGCCCGAACCACACGTGCTGGACGCCTTCGCCGAGGACGGCTACGACCTGGTCCTGGCCGGTCACACCCACGGCGGCCAGCTCTGCGTGCCCGGCTACGGCGCCCTGGTCACCAACTGCGGCCTGGACCGCTCCCGGGTCAAGGGCGCCTCCCGCTGGGGCCGGCACACCTGGCTGCACGTCTCGGCCGGACTGGGCACCTCGCCGTACGCGCCGGTGCGCTTCGCCTGCCCGCCGGAGGCGAGCCTGTTGACGCTGGTCCCGCGCTCGGCCGAACTCGACCCCAGCCTGCTCAGGGCAGGCGGAAGCCCCCGATTCGGTGTCCAGGCGAACGTCCGCTAGTATTTGTCTCGTTCCGCTTAACCGGGGTGTGGCGCAGCTTGGTAGCGCGCTTCGTTCGGGACGAAGAGGTCGCAGGTTCAAATCCTGTCACCCCGACTGGTAAAGATGCAGATCAGGCCCTGTCCACAATAGACGTGGACAGGGCCTGATCTACGTTACAGGGCCGGTCTGGGAGAAATCTGGGAGAACTGCCCAAGGTTTCTCCCGTCAGGCAGCCCGCAGAAGGCGGTCCAGGGCTTGCACCGGCGAGGTGGGATGCATCGCCCGGCGAGCGGCCAGCGCGGCTTCCCAGATCCCCGTCAGGCCGTCCAGGAGCGCCAGCCGCATCGCGGCGGTCACGTGGGTATAGCGACCCTGAACCGAGCCGTCCAAGTGGCCCAGCCGGTCATCGATCAGCACGCCCGGCAGCCCGAGTTTCACCAGCAGCGTCCTGTGCGTGTGCCGCAACCCGTGCGGAGTCAGCCCCGGCGCGATCGGCAGCCAGCACGCGTCGGCGCGGCCCGGAGCGTTCCGCCCGCGAACCGGGATGCCCGGCCAGGGCTCCCCGATGATCGGCACCGGCCGAGTGGGCGCCGGAGCCTTGCTCGGGTACCACCCGGTCGCCGCGGGACGGAACAGCCACGTCGTGAAACCGTTGCGCCGCCAGTGCGCCGCGAGCTGCGCCGGCGCACCGCCTCGTACGTACCCGAGTTCGGCGATGGCGACTTCGACGGCAGCCGCGGTAGCTGCCTTGACTGTTCCGGTCTTGTTGAGCACAGCCGACACGGTGCCGACTGACACCGCCGCACGGCGGGCGACGTCGACCAGCTTCGCCCCGACCTTCCGCACTGATCCGTTGGATGCGCGGTGGCCACTGAAGACGTAGCTGTTTTCGTGGCATGCGCAAGGCTGCGACAGGCTGCTTGCGGAATGCTCCGCCAGCAGCTCGGAGTGCCATTCCGGAACATCGATCGTTCGATATGAATCATCCTTCGGCGGGCAGCGATGTAGCTCGCCTGTGTCCAACTCGTACAGTTGCCATTCGATCCGGATTCCGGATTCATTCACATACCGCTCTTCAAGGCCAACGAGTTCACCCCATCTCATCCCAGTGAACCCCTTGGTGACGACTGCAACAAATTCATCGTCACGACCCGACAGCAGAGCTGCACGTTCAGCTATCAGAAGAATACCGAGTGCAGTCGTGATCGCCTTTTCCGGTCCCCTACTTCTCGATTTCCCCGCCCTTTTTCCGCGCCCGCGACGCCTTGTTGCCGCATTCGAGTCCGAGAGCCCTTCATCGAAGGCGTCCCCTAGGATCAGATGCAGAGTTGAGCGCCACGTTTTAATGCTCGACAGCGCGTACCCTGCCTCCTTTTCCGCCTTTTCCCAAGCTGCCACTTCAGGCTTACCGATACTGCGAATAATCTCGTTCTCGAAGGTCGGCAATAGGTGCTCTTCGATGTGCCTCTTGTAGTTCTGCATGGTCGACGCTGCCAGGTCCTGGTCTGCGTACCACCTGCTGACGAAGTCACCGAAGAGTTCGTCGTCCTGCTTGCCCGCGACCTGCCTGCCGTTGCGAATCTTCGCTTCGGCCTCGTCAGCGGCGTTCTCGGCGTCGCGCTTCCTTGTGAATCTAATTGTCTCGCCGTGTTCGTCCGTAACCGTGCCGTACTTTCCTGGTGCGATCTTGTATCGCCCACGCCAGTATGTGCCGCGTTTTTCTGCATAGCCCATTAGTGCTCCGTATAAAGTGAAGCGCCCGCCGCAGCGCTGGCTGCGGCGGGCGCGGTCTTTCGTCAGGCGGCGTTCTGACGTGCGCGCGCTGCACTGCCTCGTTTCGGACTGCGCGCTTTCAGCTTGACGTGAGCGGCTGCCGTACCGCGACGGTTGCTGACTTCCTGTACCTGCATCTCATTCGCAGGAACTACCTGCCCTGCTGGGCGCTTCTCGAAAATCGCGATGATCGCGGCAACATGTTCGTCCGTGAACGAGTAGCGTCCACCGATCCAACTGAACGGTATCCGCCGATGACGCGCTTGCTCTTTGATCCACCACTCCGAGCAGCCAAGTTGCTTCGCAACCTCGCTCGGACGGTAGAGAATCGGTTCACTTGGGGTGGCCCGGTTTGCCGATGCTCGACTACTGGTCATGTTGCACCTCCCGGAGGCGTCCTGGGCGAGGGTGTTGCCGGTCGCCACTGCGCGGTGTGTGCAGTGGCGGTGCGGGGATGCGGGTTTCAAACCCGCAAACCCGGTTGATCTTGCGAAGTGGGCTGTGACCTGCGGAAACATGCGCCGGGTT
Source organism: Crossiella sp. CA198 (assembly GCF_052078295.1). Lineage (NCBI taxonomy): Bacteria > Bacillati > Actinomycetota > Actinomycetes > Pseudonocardiales > Pseudonocardiaceae > Crossiella > Crossiella sp. CA198. Next base: position 68,139 of record NZ_JBQJIM010000026.1, on the reverse strand, counting down.
TGGTGCTCGGCCAAACCCGGCGAAACCCGGGCCAAACCCGGGAAACCCGGGCCGCGGGCGCCGCCGCTCACATCCACGCCGCTTGCGTCGGCCCGGCCGGTGCCTGGTCCTCCTGTTCGGCGGTGATGCCAGCGGCTCGCTCGACCCAGAAGACGTTGGCGTTGGCGGACTTGTCGCGCACGGAGCGCAGTGCGTAGCCGCCATGCCAGCGGCCGATGTGCCCGGTCAACGTCCGGCCCAGGCTCTTGGCCGAGGGGATTCGCCCGGAGTCGTCGGTGAGGAACGCGCCTTCCCACCGGTCCACCGCGATGCCGCCGATCTGCTCGATTTCGGCTTGGTGGCGTAGCCGGGTCGCCGACATGCGGTTGTCGCTGTTGAGCTCCCACCAGCGGGTCAGGAACGCTGCCCACTCGGCGTCTTCGTCGTCGGCCTCGCGGAGATCGGCCAGGTTGTCCAGGAAACCCACGATTCCGTGGTGGTCCAGCAGTCCGCCGGTGGCCTGCGCCCAGCCGCTGAACTGGCGCATGGTGTGGCCGCTGCGCGGTGCGCCGGCGGCGATCCAGTCCAGCACCAGGATCAGCAGGTGCCGCAGCACCTCGACCCGGTGGGCCGGGTCCTTGAGCCAGGTGTCCAGGTGCGGAATGCCGAACGCGCTCTGGTCGCGTTGGTCGGGGTGGGGGTCGTTGGGGTCCAGCCGAATGAGCACGGTGCGGGTGGCCATGTCCCCGCCCAGACGAAGGTTGTTGCCAGTTGCCAACCAGGCCCGGTCGTTGTTCGCGGTGAATCCCGCACCGGAGCTGCCGAGCATCCGCGCCGACCATTCCGGACCGGTCAGCAACTGGGCCAGCACCGGCGAAGCCACTTCGGTGCCCTCTTTGATGTTGTCCCACAACATGATCGGCGCGCTGCTGTGCAGTGCGGAGGTGATGGCCTTTTCCAGCTCGGCGTCATCGCCCTTGCGCCAGACCAGGGTTTTGTGGCCGTAGAGGTAGCCGATGACCTCGGCCAGCAGCGTTTTACCGCTGGACTGGGTGGTGGCCGAGATCAGCCCGAACGGGATCAAGCACCGCAAGTACGGGCGCAGGATCGGGGCGAGCAGCAGCCCGATGTGGTTGGCGCGGTCGGCCTCGGCGACGAATGGGAAGTCCCGCAGCAGCTGGCCCAGCAGGAACTGCCGGGCGGCGGTCACTTCCTCGGCGGTGGGTGTGGTCGGGATGGGTGGCATGCGGACGGTGGGCGCGTAGTACAGGCCGGTGGCCGGGTCGTAGCCCTCGACGTGCACCAGGCTGCCGTCCGGGCGCAGTACAGGCGAGCCGACGATGCCGGTCAACGGCCGCACCCCGGGCCAGTACCGCTGGGAGAGCACCGCGGCCAGCGCCGACTTGGTCGGGGAGCCTTCCACCCGCTTCTTCTCCCCGGTCTGCTTGTCCTCGCGCATGCGGTAGCAGTAGGTGTGGTGGGCCAGCAGGAACGCCAACGCCGGTGCGGTCAACGGCTCAGCGGTGACAGTGGGCGGGGCACTCGGGTCGGCCTGCCCGGAGACCCGGGATAGGTGCACCAGCTGGCCCCCGGCGACGAAGACGTCCGGCAACGAGCCTTCGGCCAGCGTGCTGGTGAGGGCGCGGATGGCTTCGGCTTCTCCGCCGAGGTGGATGGACAGGCGGTCGGGTTCGGCCTCGGGTGGTGCGGGGGTCGGGGTGTCTTCGGTGGTGGTCACGCGGCGCTCCGTAGATCAGATGCCGGGCGGGGCGTGCGGAACCCCGAGGTGATGGCGTAGCGGATCTCCCCTGCGGGAAGCCCCGCGTGCGCGGCGGCCGCAGCCAGAGCAGTGGCCACCTGGTCGCGGCCGATCCACCCGGCCGCGACCATCCCCGCCAGCCGCGACGCGGAGCGGAACAACTTGCGGTTGCGGCCGGAATCCGGAGCCATGGCGGCCAGCTCGGCGCAGGCCGAGCGCAGGGCGCCCGTGGCGAACCGCGCGCCCCGGATGTCCAGATCGGCCGTGCCTCGCGGTGCGGCCGCCGGTGCCGGTGGCGGGCTGGCCGGTGCTGGGGTGGGGGCGTGGCGGTCGTGGCCGGTGGCCGCGAGAACCTCGGCCAACCAGGCTGGGCGCCAGGCCGGGACGACCGTGGCCGAGATCCGCCGGTACAACCCTGCGGCGGTGATGCTGCCCGGGATGACTACGTGCCCGGCATAGGACTTGATGTCAACCTGCCAGGCCAGTCCGGAGGTCACTCGGCCCTGCCTGATGCTGCTGTTCTTGACGCTGCTGCCTTTCCACCGGCCCGGCTCGGCCGCGTAGATCAGGTGTAGTCCGCCGCTGGGTGTCTGGGTGCACAGCGTGCCGTCGGTGTCGACCCCGGCGCCGTACAGCCCAGCGAGGGCGGCGAAGACGTCCAGCCCGTCCACCGGCGGCCGCGCATCCGCAGGCCAGTCCAGGCCGTGCAGTGGTTGCGCCGGCGGGGCGATGGCTCGGGTGTCCAGGTCCACTGCCAGCAGCCCGGAGACCCCCAGGTGCAGGCCCCACACCTTGGTCTGCCAGCGGCGGGCCCACCGGGTGATGATCTCGGGGTCGGGGCTGGCAGCCCAGACGCCGTGGCAGAGCGCGCCATCCTGGCGGGCCAGGCACGGGCAGTCCGCGGCGAGGTGGTCCGCGCGGTCGGCGCGGCATGCGCCGCACCCGCCCAAGGGCTTCTTGGTGCCGGAGTTGAGCGGGAAGACCTGCCAGCCGAGGTGGGTCGCCATCCACAGGGCCACCGTGGCCGCGGCCTGGTCTCGGGATGCTCTGGTGGTCATGGCCAACCTCCTGTCTGGACGATGCGGGCAGCCCGGCGGGAACAGGACCGGAGAACGGGCCAGGCCCTACTACGCGCGCGGGTAGTAGGGCCTGGCGGTGGTGGTGGCCTGGTCAGGTGAGGGCGGCCAGCACGATCGCGGTGGCGTCGTCGCGGTAGCCGTCCTCGTCGGCGCGGGCGGCCTCCACCAAGGCATCCGCCAGCGCCTCCGGGTTGTCCTGGTGCTGCTGAACCAGCGCGGTCAGCTCCTCGGCTGGGACGCCGTCCAGCCCGTCGGAGAGCAGCAACACCAGCTCCCCTGCGGGAATGGCGGCGCGGGCGATGTTGGTCGGGGTGGCCGTGGTCAGGCTGACCCGAACCCAGTTGTCGTGTTCGGGGGCCAGGTCGATGTCGCCGTTCTGGCGCAGGAACTCCCCCATGGTGTGCGGGGTGGTGCGCCGGTGCAGCCGGGTCCCGTCCCAGCTGTAGGCGTGGGAGTCACCGACCCAGGCAATGTCGGTTTCCTCGCCCGCCTCGGCCAGGGCGACCACGGCCACCGCGTTGGGCCGGTACTCCTCCACCCCGGGGTCCTCAATCAGCCCGGCGGCGGCCAGCACCCCTGCCATGGTTCCCCGAGTGGTGGAGATCCGGGCTGCGGTCACCGCGCACAGCCGCATCGTCTCCGGGCCGTAGGCGTGGTTGCCGATGCCGTCGACGACCGCGGCGGCCAGCAGTCCCCGCGAGGACTCGAAGGCGGCCGCGGCGTCCATGTTGTTCTCCCGGATGCCGCGGCGGGTGGCCATGGCTACCCGGATCAGTGGGGCTTGCTGGTGTGGATCGGTCACGAGGGTTCCTCTCGGTGACGGGTTCGCGCGGAGGTGAACCAGCCCAGTCGCCGCGGGGGCGGGCCGGCCGGTGTGGTGCTGGTGCCGGGGGCTGGAGACGGCGAAGGCACCTCCACCGTGGGCTGGAGGTGCCTTCTGTTGCCGGGCTGCCCGGCGCGGTCATTGGTTCGCTTCGCCGGGCCGGGCTTGGGTCAGTGCCGCGGCCAGGTGGTCGGTGGTGATCGCGGGAATCGTGGCCGGGCGTGGCGCGGCCAGTCCGGCGATCTCGGCCAGTTCGTCGGCCTCGTCGCCGAACAGCACGCTGCTTAGCCGCACGGGCAGCCCTGCCGGGGTGGTCACCTTGATGGTGATCTCGACGCACCCCGTCTTGGTCTCCGCATCGACCGTGGCGCTGGGCAGGTGCGGCAGCAGCGTCATCAGGTGGTTGAGGTCAGTGTTGATGTGAATGGCGGCCGTGGCGCTGCGATCGACGCCGACGGCCGAAAGCCGGAGGGAGCTGATGTAGAGCAGGTGCTGGTACTGGCCCAGCCAGGTGTCCAGGTCGGCGAATGCCTTGGTGAGCAGCTCGTGCTGGGTCTGGTGGTAGTCACTGGGCACGGTGATCCCCCTGGGGGTAGGCATGGATGGTGGCCGGCGGAACGCCAAGCCGGTCCTCGTCTTCGGCGCGCCGCCGGTCGATCTCGGCGTCCCGGTCCGCCAGCTCGGTGAACAGGAACTCCAGATCGGCCGACCGTGCCGCCTGCGCGGTGTCCAGGTCGCGGTCGCGCCGGTCCAGCGCGGGCCGGATCCAGAGCCGCCACAGGTCACCGGCCAGCGCCGTGAGGTAGTCCGGTTCGGCGGGCGGGTCGCCGAGCCGGTGGTTCCAGTGCCGGTCTGCGGAGGCCAGCACCGCGGTGATCTCGGCCAGGTGCTGCGCATCGCGCTGGTTGGCGGGGTGGGCATCCAGCCGGGCGCCGATCCCCTCGGCCAGTGCGGCGAGCCCGGCTGTGGCCGGGTTCGCGGGCGTGTTGGGGTTCACCACCAACCCCCGTTGCCCCGAGCCTTGCGGGCAGCCCGCTTCTCCGCCTTCTCGGCCTTCTTGATGGCCTTGCAGGCCGGGCAGGTCAGGCGCGGACCCAGGCCCAGGCCGTGATCGGAGACCTCCACCTTGGTGATGGTCAACCCGCACATGGTGGTGGACGAGCCGTTCCAGAAGTTGCGGGTCTTCTCGGTGTGGATGATCCATTTGGACATGACGAACTCCCAGGTACGTGTGGGGCTGGGCAGGTGGCCGGGCACGGCACGGCCACCCACCCAGGTGTTTGGGGTGAGCAGGTCAGCGGCGACCTCGGCCGCGGCGCAGGCGGCGCCAGAGCACGACGCCCCGGCGCAGCTGGATGCCTTCGCCGCGGCACAGCCCGCAGTAGCGGATCCCGCCGAGCAGGCCACCGGTGATGTGCCCGCTGCCTTTGCAGGCCGGGCAGCGCCGTAACGGGAACCACCGGCAGGCGGCCACATAGCCCAGGGCCAGCAGCGCCAGGGCGAAGGTGGCCAGCGGGGCCAGCGGCGGGGCCAGGTCGGTGAAGGCCACCGCCATCACGGCGGTGGCCAGGATCAAGGTGAGGATGCTGCGGCTCACCGGGTGCGCCTCCCGCTGCCTCGCGGCGGGACGGGGATGTGGTTGCTGAACAGAACGCCTCCAATAGTTACCGTGTGTAGTTGACGATGGGTATGGCGAGGCTCGGCGGAGCCTGCGAGTGAGGGGTGAGCGAGCACGTGAGTCAGCACGCGGCGCGTGAATACTCACGACCGTGCCCGAAAACCCCGTTCACGTGCCCTGAGCTGTCCGGACGGTGCGGGAGTGAACGGGTGAACGGCCTGGTCCCGCCCCGGCCAGGGTGGCTGGGGCGGGGGTGGCGGCAGGTCGGGCCTGCTCACTCACCAGCCGGGATGGACTCCCTCTCATTCACCGCAGTATGGATACGCTCCGTGACTGCGGTGGGTTGGCGGGAGGGCCAGGTGACCGGCACGCCGACCCCGTCGAGCCACTCGGCGAGGGTCTTGCCGTCCAGGCTCTTGTAGGCGCGGTAGGCCGGGGCGAGCTTGCGCAGCCACCCGGCGGCGTCGGTGAGCCGGACCTTGTCCTGTCCCTGGCAGACCTGGGCCAGATCGGCCAGCCAGTCCCGTTCTACGGCCGCGGGGGTCGCGCCGGCGGCCTGGCCGCCACGGAGTTCCACCGCGCGCTCCACCAGGCGGGTGCGTTCCTGTTTGGTGAGGAAGTAGCTGCGCACCGTTCCGGGGGTGGGCATGAAACCGCGGGTGATGGAGGTGCCCGCGTCGTTGAGTTCGGTCTCGGTCTTGGCCTTGAGGCCCAGGGCGGAGATGCCGTTCTCGTGGGCCTTGTCGCCGAGCACGACGTTGTTGCGGGTCTTGTCGCTGATGGCGAAGCAGGCCGCGTTGGAGGTCACCGACACCAGGTCACGCGGCAGCGACTGATCCGAGGGAACCGGGGTCGCGAAGATCATGGTGATGCCGTATTTGCGGGCGGCGGAGAAGAACCGCACCATCTGGTCGATCACCTCGCGCCGCTTCTTCGGGGTTCCCTGCCGGAAGTAGGACTGGCACTCATCGATCACCACGACCCGCGGCCGTAGCCGGGAGTCCTTGGCCGCGACCTCCCGGTTGACCTCGTTGACGTCGTACTTCTTCAGCAGTTGGCCCCGCAGCTCTAGGTCGGCGTGCAGAGCCTGGATGTGGTCCATGCATGCCTGCACCTTCTCCTTGCCGTCGCCGTCGGAGAAGGTGTTCAGGCACGGTTTGAGCCAGTCGTAGTCGTTGTTGGTGGCGAAGATGAACACGTCGATGTCGACCAGCGGGTCCAGGATCGCCCCGGCCAGCAGCGCCAGGATCATGGTGGTCTTGCCTGAGCCCATCTCCCCGGCGATGACGTAGTTGCGTTCGGAGGTCACCCCGGTGACCAGGTCACCGCGGGGGGTGATGCCGACCGGGAAGCCCTTGAAGTAGTCGGTCTGCCCGTCTTCCAGCAGCGGATACGGCGGCACCGGGGCGCGTAGCGCTCCGGGTTCCAGGCGGTGCAGGTCCATCACGGTCGGGTCGTGTTCATCGGCTTCGATGAACAGTTCCTGCATGCGGCAGCCCAGGTTGTGGGCCAGGTACTCCTTGGCCTTGGCCACCACCGCCACCGGAACCCCGTAGGGCAGGCGGATCTTGGCGGTGTAGCCGTTGCCGTCCATCATCGGCATCAGCACCCAGGCGTTGTCGGTGTCCCGGTTGGGCCAGCCGTCCTTGATCGCGGCGTTGAGCTTGTCGTTACGGATGTTGGCCAGCGCGGTGGCCAGCGCCGACTCGGTCAGCTCCACATACCGCACGGACGTGCCGGCGGTGCGGCGCAGGTCTTCGGGCAGGACCGACTCGCCCAGGCGCAGCCCGTCCTTCCACCGGCGGAAACCCCACACCACCGCCGCGGCCAGCGCGAACAGCCAGGCGTGCAGCACGGTGAAGGACACGACGGCCCAGCCGGTGGTGATGATGCCGCCGGTGGTGCCCAGGACGTCACCTACACCCCAGTCGCCGAACCAGCCACCCAGGCCGTTGACCAGGCCCAGCACCACCGCACTGCACAGCAGCGCGCCGACGGCGAGCACGGTCTTCTTGGCCACCGACCAGCCCAGCTCGACCCACTTCATCAGGGTGTCCACCCGCAGGTGGCGGGCGTCCTGGATCTGCTTGTTCAGCACCGCGACCCGGTCCAGGTCCCCTTGGGCCAGGGCTTGTTTGCGGGCGGTGCGGGCATCGTTCTGGCCGCGTTCGGCCTTGCGGCGCTGCCGCTCGGCCTCCATGCCCTTGGCGATGAAGGTGCCGTGACGGCGGGCGAAGCGCCCGATCCGGGTGCCGCTGCGGTTCGCACCCTGCCAGAGGGTTCGGGCGCCCTGCCGGTATCCCTGGTAGCGGGCCAGGGCCTGGGCCTTCTGACTCAGGTGCTGCCGGTACTGCGCGTCGGTCATCACCTCCCCTTCCAGCACCTCGTTGTCGGTGCCCTCGCCGGGGTGTCGGTCGTGCAGGTAGTGCACGCGTGCCAGATCACCGGCAGCGGCATCGGGAGTCGTGTTGTCGGTGGTCATGACCGCGGTCCTTTCTCATCGTGGGCGGCTGCCGAAACGGCAGCCGCGCCGCCGGTGGTGCGGTGCTGCCGCGCCGTGCGGATCTCGTAGTGAATCCAGGCCGCGCCCGCCACGGCGGCGAGCACGGCGAACCACCGCGACCAGATCGCGGCCGCGGCCAGGGGCAAGCTGACCGCGGTGAGTTCGGCGGCGTGCCAGCCCACCCACGTCCCGGCCCGCGCCAGCACGGGGCGCTGCCGGTCCGGCATCCCGGTTCGGGCCGGGATGGGCGCGAGCGCGGTGTTCTCGGTGGGCTGCGGGTTGCCGTGGGCGGGGGTGTCCCCGGGGCGGGGGTGGGCGGGGTTCATGCCGGGGTGTCCTCCTGTTCGGGCCGGTCGTGGGTGATCAGGTGGGCCAGTGCGGCGCCGCAGCCGAGCACGACCACGGGCAGGCAGGCCACGAACGCGGTGATCGGCCAGGGGGCGGTGACCACCCCGGCGGCTTTCATCAGGTGGTAGGCGACCTGCCCGGCCATGCCGAGCAGCAGTGAGCCGATCGCGGAGCACATGGCGAAGCGGCGGGCGCGCGGGGAGCGGATGGTGTTGGACAGCCACACCCGCAGGGCGAAGGCCGCGTACGCCTCTACACCGATCGGGAGGGTGATGGCGGTGTTGAGGACCAGGCTGTTCCAGATCCCAGGCAGCAGGTTGATCTTGCCGAAGCCGGTCATACCGCCGAGTCCGACCCAGCCGCCCCAGATGGCCACGAAGGCCGGTGCGGCCAGCAGCCACACCGGCCAGGTCCGCATCCGGGGCCGGGTGGCCGCTGCCGTTTCGGCAGCCGCGACCGAGGCGGCGAAGCTGGACACGGGGGCGGCAACCGGCTGCCGCGTGGCCTCCGGCACTGCCGGTGCCCCTGCCGTCTCGGCGGCGCTGGGGGCCACCGGCGTGGCCGCCGTGGCGGCGGCGGGCTTGGCCGGTGTGGTCTTGCGGCGGGTGCCGCCGGCGCGGGTCTTGCTCGCGCCTCTGCCGCTGGCGCGCACAGCCGAGATCCGGTCTCGGCCCCAGCGTTCGCTGCGGTCGAACCGGGCGCCGAGTTCGCGGCCGTTGAGCGGGTTGCCTGCGGCCAGGCTGTCCCGGTAGACGGTTTCGGCATGCTCGGCCAGCGCCGTGGCCGCCAGTCCCGCGGCCGCGGTTGTGGACGGTTCGGAGACCTCGCTGGCCATGGCCGGGGCGGGCGCCGGGAGCGGTGATTCGGATGTGGTCGGGGTGGTGGTCACCGGTTCCGCCGCGGTGGTGCCCGGGTCGGAGGTGGTGGCCGTGGGGGTCTCGATGGTGGTGGTCATCGCACGATCTCCAACTTCACGGGTTCTGCGCTGGTGGTGTCGGTGCCGGTGGTGGTGCAGCGGTGGTGCCAGGTGCCGGAATGCACCCAGTAGGTGGTGCCGTCCGGCTGCGTGGCCCGCAGGATCGTCCAGCCGCAGTGGCGGCAGGTGCCGGTGGTGCACAGGTTCAGGCGCATCACCGGTCACCAGCCCGCCGGAGTTCCGCGGCCATCTCCCGCGCGATCCCGGCTCGCTGGGTGTGGATGGCGGCCAGGGCTGGTTCGTGCACCGCCCGCAGTTCCAGCACCATGGCCTTTTCCTCGTGCCAGGCGGCCAGCACGCTGTTGGGCGCCCCGGCCTCGGGCCGGTTGTTGGTCAGGTTGGCGATCAGCCGGGCCAGATGGGCGGGGCTGACCGCGAGCGTGGCGGCCATGTCACTGGCCCGCCCGGAGCGCCGCGGCTTCCTGCCGGGCCTGCCGGGCGTGAGCCCGGTGGTCGGCGGCAGAACCGAAGCCGGAGTCGCCGTAGGCATCGGCGTAGCCATCCATCGCGGTGGCCGCCTCCTCCAACCAGGCGATCCGTACCGCCGGCGGGTCGTCCGGGCTGGGCGGGGGTGGCAGTTGCTCCAGTCGCTGCAACGCGTCCTGGCGGGGGCGGGCGTTCATCGCTGACCCCCGGCGGCGAGCAGGCCGGGGCGGGCAGCGCTGGGCATGGTGCGGATGCGCACGCAGGCCGCGTCGCCTACCTGGGCAATCCCGGACAGGATCGCGGAGAGAGCGGCGGCGGTGCTGGCCAGCACCGCGGTGATGGCCGACAGAAGACCGAGCAGCGCCCAGGCCGTGATTGCGCCGGGCTTCATCTGGTTGACCTTTAGCATGGGGAGCCTCCCGGGCTCACGTAGGTGGGTGTGGGGAGACCGGACCGGCGGGTCGTTCTTGGCGGGACTGGCCGCCGGTCCGGGCCGTCAGCGTGTGGTGTTTTTTCCGTCCCTCTCCGCCCAGCACACGCAGGTGCGCACGGTGCAGGCGCACGCGCGGACGTAGCGGTTGTGCTTGCAGTTGGTGCAGGTGGACCACCGGTTCAGAGCGGCGGTGATCCGGGTGGCGAGTCCCATGGGGCACTGTCCTTTCAGACCCGGGCCGGTGTTGGACGGTCAGAGGTTCCGGGTGATGCGGCCGGACATGGTGTGGGTGCGCTCGCGCAGGGACACCCCGGCCGCGGCGCTGAGGGAGATGTGCCCGCTCATCGTCTCGACCTCCACAGTGGAGGGTTCGGTGGCGTGCACGGTGACGTTGCCCGAGGTGGACGCCGCGTCTGCGTGGCCACCGTGAAGGGTCAGCTCGATCGCACCGGACATGGTGTCTACGGCGGTAATGCCGGTGCTGGCCAGGCGGATGGTCCCGGAGGTGGTGCTCACCCGCGCCTTCTCTGCCTGCCCTGCGGTCACAGTGCCGGAGACGGTGTCCGCGTCCAGCGCCCTCACAGCTGCGGTGGTGAGTGAGCCGGAGGTGGACCGGAATCGCACCGTGTTGAGCAGGCCAGTGGTGGCGAGGTTGGCGCTGACGGTGTTCACCCGCACCGAGCTGCCTCGGGGAAGCCGGATGTCGGCCCGGATCTTCCCGCCTCGCACCGAGGTGCGTCCGGCCGTGCCGGTGGTGACCCGGCCGGAGTGGTCGATGTTGATGCCGACCACGGTGCCAGTGACGGTGCCCATGACCTGGCTGACCACCAGGCCGCCGTTGCGGTGGTGGACGGTCTCGGCCGGACTGGGCACGGTGACCGTCCAGTGCTGGCCGCGCTGGTCTGCGGTGGCCTGGTTAATCAGCTTGGCCGCGTCCGGGTCGGCGTGCCGGAGCGGGGTCAGGGTGATCTCGGCGTGTTCGCGGTCGTCCACGCTCACACTGATCTCGCCGTGGGCCAGGTCCAGTTCCAGCAGGACAGGGCCAGGCCGGAACGCGGTGAAGGTGGTGTTCGGTTGGGAAGGCATGGGGCCGATCACTGTCCTTTCAGGACGGTCAGCATGGCGTGGCGGCCAGCGCCGAGGACCTGGTTGCTGAAGATGTCGAACACGAAGTCGTACACCTGGGGGCCGTCCCAGGTGTCGATCCGGCCGTGGGGGGTGATTTCCACTACCTGGCCCCGGATTTCGCCGTAGGTGATGTAGTCACCCACCTGGACCTGATCGGCTCGGACCTGCACCCGGCGGGGCTTGGCCATGGCCTGCCTCACCAGTTCGTGACGGTGAAGGTGGTGTTGTAGGCCACGCCCATGCTCGGCCCGCCGCGCAGGTGCACCATGTAGTCGAACTCCTGGTAGCGGCCGTTGAACTGTCCGCCGAAGTCGGGCTCGATCCCGCTGATCTGGTAGTTCTTGCCGTTGACGCGGATCCAGGTGCCGACGCTGAGGTTGCTGGCGGGAAGGGTCTTGCTGCTCATGCTGCTGCTCCGATCTCGGTGGTGTCGGTGGCGTGGTCGGTTTCCCAGCACGGCCAGCACTGCTTGGTGCTGGTCGGCAGGATGTAGAGGGGGTCGCGGCCGCAGGTGCGGCAGATCCGGCGCGCCTGGTTGGCTTTGGCCAGCGCGGTCCAGCGGGCCGGGGTCATCGGCCGCACCGGAGCGGCAGCCGCGATGAGGTAGAGGTGCGCGACGGTGAACTTCTTGGATGCGTTGTGCCGCAGGTACAACAGCGCTACCGGGTCCTGCCCGTTGGGGCGCAGACCTTGTGCGCGAAGCTGGCGGCGGGTCGCGAGAAGGTGTTTGGGGGCGCAGCCGTAGGACAGCAGCGGCAACCCGTCGTGGTGACCGCGAATCCACTCGTGGGCCTGCGACCAGGCCACCGCGGCCAGCAACCACGGGAACTGGCGGGCCACCGGTCACTTCTTCCGGAGTGCGGCCAGGCAGCCGGGGCAGGTCACCGTGGCGAAATGGCCGTCGTGGTAGGAGGTGCGGCGAATGCCGCACATCGTCACGGCTGGGCCGTTCTGCCAGCTGTACGGGCGCAGCTTGTGCACCACAAGCTTGGCCATCGCTCTAGACCTTGCGGGTGCAGGCCGGGTGGACGTTGGCCCTACTCGCCCACGACGTCACCAGGTTGGGCGCAAAGGACACCAGCGCCTCCCCGCACACGATGCAGGTCTTGCCGTTCGCGAGCTTCGCCGCGGCCTTGCTGCGCAAGGTGCCGCCGGTCTTGCTGCTGGTCGTGAACAATCCCATTACGAATGTCCTTCCTGGACAGTGAGCGGAGTGGGTTTCAGCAGAGTGCGGTGCGGTCCAGCTCGAAGGAGGCGTACTCGGCGGCCTCCCGCTGGGGGCTTTCAGAAGCCCTGGCACGCACAGATGGAGAGGAAGTCCCGGCCGTCAAGATCAGTGCCGATTCCCAGGTTGGAACACCGTGGGCAGGTGCCGTCCCGGCGCAGCGCGGCGGTACAGCAACGACACTTGCTGCGTCGGGGCGGCGGTACGGAGGGCTTGGGCTTGGGCTTGAACGGGTTTCTCACGGGTTCCTCCTGACGTCAGATCCCGACGTGGGGTGAGTGGCTTCCCCGTTCCGCACCTTCCGCGCCGAGGCAGCGAGGGTGCGCAGCACCTCCAGGTCGACCGGGGTGTGCTCGGCCTCGGCGGACAAGCCGAGCGCGTCCAGCAGGTCCGGCAGGTCCTCGGCGGTGCACCAGATGGTTTCGGTGCGCCATCCCAGGAAGCCGGTGATGTAGAGGTAGGCGAGGCCGTGAATGCCCTGCACCTGCGCGGTGGGCGCGGTCATCGTGTCGGCCCACGCCAACAGGTCGGCGGGCCCGGCGTAGAAGGGAAGCTGGATCTTGTCGCGGTGCACGTCACCTGGGCAGAGGTGGGAGTGGTAGAGCATGTGCTGGGACAGCACGGCCAGCCGCTGGGCCTGGGCCACAGCGGGGGTCAGCACCGAGGCGGTCAGATTGCCGGTCATCACGCACCCCCGACCAGCGCGGTCAGCAGCGCGGCCACGAACAGCCACACGAGGTGTGCGGCTTGGTCCAGGTGGGCCGAGCCACCGTTGTCGTAGTAGCCCAACTTGCCGCGGATCCCGGCCCGGTCCAGCAGGGCGGCGAAGGCGCGCAGGGTGTGCCGACGGTCGATGACCAGGTGCGTCACCGCGGACACGGCCTGCCCGAGCAGGAACCCGGTCCAGGTGATGTCCAGGCCGAAGGCTGCCCACACGATCGCGACGAACGCCGCGGTCGCGGCGGTGTAGGAGGCGACATGGCGGGCCGCGGCGGCCCAGCCCTTGGTGCCGGGGCAGCCTTTGTGCTCGACCTGGTGGGTGGTCTGCAACCAGTAGTCCCCGACGTGGTGGGCGGCCCACAGGGCGGGGGCGACGGTGGCGAAGGTGATCGCGGCGGCCGACATCACTGCACCTCGGTGGTCGAGTCGGCGAGGCGGCGCAGGATTTCGGCGGCCACCCCGATGGTGACGGGGTGGCCGTCCTGGTCGATCGGCCCGGTGTAGCCGGAGGCACGCAGGGTGAAAAACCTGGTGTCGGCGGAGGTTTCCGGGTGGCCGTCGACCCGGCGGGAACGCGGGCTGGACGCCATCACGCGACCTCCGCCTTCGGCTCGATCTCGGCAAGTGCAGCGCGAAGTTGCTCTGCCGACACCGTGGCCTTGCCGTCGGTGAAGGCGACACCGACGGCGCGGATCAGGTCATGGCGCTGGGTCTGCCGGAAGTAGTTCCAGATCTGAACCTGGACGGGATGGCCGGCGGGGGTGTGCATGACCCACTCGATCTCCGCCGCGAGGTAGGAGCCGCAGTCACGCAACGGCACCGGCAGCTTCAGCAGCGTGGCCCACTCGGCGATCGCGGCACACTCCGCGTGGAGGTCGCTCTGGGAGGGCAACTGAAGCTGGACCCGGGCAGTGTCGAAACAGGAGCCAGTCGAGGACACGCAGGCCACGGGCGGGGCGTCCGGGTGCGCGGTGAGCAGCTCGGCGCCCAGTCGCAGCAGGTCGGCGATCAGTTCGGTCCGGGTGGCCATCAGGCGGCCCTACCCACGGTGGCCGTCCACACCGCGTCGGCGCGGTGTGCGGCGGCCTGGTAGATCTCCCAGGCCCGCTCGGCGCGGTCGGTGGCCACGGCGACGTCGGCGCGGGCCCGGCGCAGGGCCTTGCGGTAGTCCATCCGGGTCGGCTGCTGGCGCACCAGCAGCGTCCAGGACGCGGCGATACCGGCCAGGGTGCGCATGCTCTTGTGCGCCTCCAGATACCGGCCGCACATCTCCTCAACGTGGCGGCCCAGCGCGTCCAGCTCGGTGTTGACGGTCGTGTTCTGCACAGCAGTCACCTCGAAATCAGTTACGGGACAAGGGGAATCGGGCCGAGTGGCCCGGAGAGGTTGCGGAGTTCGTGTACCTCCCGGAGAACGCATCACCCTGGGGCACCAGGTGATGCGCGACCGGCAAACCACGAACGGGGTTGCAGCTTCCGGAGGTGCCAGCCGTCCACATGGGACGTCCGGTCCTCGCCTGGCACGTCAACCACCACCCGGGAGCGGGCGGCGGCGAGCTTGTGGGACGTGTCCTTGGTGTTGCGATGTGTCTTTGCCGGAGGGCAGTCGTATGGCCGGGCTCGTTGGCTTGCGCTCGCCACCGCTTCACAGCGGGAGGTCTTCGCTGGCAGGCCCCACACGTTCATCACGTCGCATGGGGCGCACTGCAAACCCGTGGCCCGAACCACCGATGCGGTTCCTCTGGCTTGGTGTTGCACGCTGTTGAGTTCTCAAAGACCAACCCGGATCTGGGCGCACGCCACCGCACCGCCTATGCGGTTGTGCTGCGGATATGCGATTCACCGGGTACTGCGTGCTCCCGGCCCGGCTTGAACGGGCTGCCCCACCAAGATCACTGGAAGCGGGAGCGAATGACGGGCGTTACATGGTGACTTATGGCGTTCAATGCTGTGCTAATACGAAGCTAGCTACACGGCACCGGCGGTGTCGATACTCCGATTGGGTGATCTAACACGGCTTAGAACGGTCTGTATCCTGCAAACATGCAGCTCTCACCCAGTGCCGGGCACCCGTACCGGGCTCTTGCCGACCGGATCGTGAAGGACATCCGGGAGGGGGCGCTCAAGCCAAACGACCAGTTGCGGCCTGTCCGTGAGCTGGCCAAGAACTACGGTGTCACTCCCGCCACGGCCCAGCGAGCGGTGAACGAGCTTGTCGCTGAGGGCTACATCAGAACTGTTCCAGGGCATGGGATCTTCGTTCGGGACTCGCTCCCGGTGGAGATCAACGATGCCGATCTTCCACAAGAGGTTCGCAAGCTCCGAGAAGAACTTGAAGCCCTTCGCCACCGCGTTGTTGCACTTGAGCAGCCTCCAGCTAGCGAGTAAGCGAGCGGAGGAAGGTCGCGACACCGTCCACCACATCGCCGACGCCACCTGCCACGCCCGACACCCAGCCCGCGGAGTCGCTCGGGTGGTTCACGATGAGCACCAGGACTGCGACCAGCAGCAGGGTGCCGACCAGCTTGGGCACCAGGCCACCGCCGGCCTTCATCCCAGGAAACGAGTTTCGCGCCATTGGACTCTCCTCCGTCTCGTCGGCTCCCCTGCCCAGTGGCTCCGGTTCGCCGTTCGTGTTCATGCCATAAGCAAACCGCGAGAAGACTCCGGCGAGAACTGCCCCAACACCCCCTCAGCACTGAACTTTCGCTGAACCGCAGCCACTGAACTTTCACTGAACTTGACAGGCCCCTAGGTATCGCAACAGCCGGTCAGGTGCCAAGCTGAGCACCATGGAACTGAACGGTGCGGCGGCCACCCTCAAGCAGATCAAGTCCCTTGCGCTGACCAACTACGGGCATTTCACCTCAATGCGCGTTGAGAGTAACCGGGTGCGCGGCTTGTCGCTCCATATGGAGCGGCTAGCGCGAGACTGCCACTATCTTTTTGACGCGGAACTCGATATCGACCACGTTCGGCACTGCATCCGAAAAGTGCTGTCTGGCGGCACTCAACCGACCGTGGTTCGGGTTACCATCTACGATCCAGCGCTTGATCTCGGCACGATTGGGTCGGATGCCGAACCTCATGTTCTTGTGACCAACCGGGCTGCCCCCCAGGCCCAAGTATCACCTTTGCGGTTGCAGGCCGTTTCCTTCCGGCGCGAGATTCCGGCAGTGAAGCACATTGGATTGTTCGGAGTGCTTGAGCGTCGGCGGTTTGCCCAGCGTGATGGGTTCGATGATGTTCTACTCCTGAACTCAGATGGCACCATCTCCGAGATCGCAACCTCGAACATCGGGTTCGTCCGTGAGGGACAGATTGTCTGGCCAAGGTCGGAGTACCTCAACGGCGTCACGATGCGACTGCTCCACCAGGCGCTCGATGAGCAAATCTCCACCGAGCTGCTGACCTTGTCGGACCTGCCTCAGATGGACGCCGCATTTGCCACCAATGCCGCCACCGGAATCAGGCCGATCGCATCGGTAGACCACACGCAGTGGCCCACTGACCATGCAGTACTGACCGAGTTGCGAGAGCTATACGAGGACATCCCGGCCGAACTCGTGTAAGAACGCGTCCCAGCCAGCTACGCTCGCCCGTGGAAGATACTCACAGGGGGCAGCAGTGACGACGGTTCAACGGTGGTCCGGCGTGGAGGTCCGGGCGCTCCGCGAGGCGAAGCGGATGAGCATCCGAGAGTTCGCCAGCCATCTGGGCGTCAGCGAACGCATGATCTCGAAGTGGGAGGCTGGCCGGGAGAACATCCACCCTCGGCCAGTCAACCAGGCCGCGCTGGACACATGCCTGTCGCGGTCCGACCCGGACACGCAAGCGCGGTTCGCGTACCTCACCGGCGATTCCCTCGTTCCCTCACAGGCCGATGCGCTAGCTGAGCCCATCGGCGGCAGCCAGGTTCGACACCCTGCGGATGGCAGCGCCATGGTCAGGGTGGATGGCAGCGTATTTCTGTCCGGCCCAAGCAATAACCCAGTTTGGCTTCCCGAGTTCTTTATCGATGTACATCCGGTTAGCAACGCAGACTACGCGCGTTTTGCTGCGGCAACGGGGCATTCAGCGCCACAAAATTGGACTGACGGGCACTACCCGGAAAGCCTTGCCGATCACCCAGTTATCTTCGTCACCTGGCTTGACGCTAACGCTTATGCGGAGTGGGCAGGAAAGCAGCTACCCAGCAGTCAGCAATGGGAGAAGGCCGCCCGGGGCACACGCGGAAGTGTCTACCCCTGGGGCGACCAACCCACTCCGGCAAAGTGTAACGTGCGCGAGAACGGCGTCGGCAGCACAACATCGGGTGACTGCTACCAGAGCGGCATCAGCCCTTATGGTGTTTACGACATGTGCGGCAATGTCTGGGAATGGTGCACAACAGAGACCAAACCCGGTAGGCGCGAACTGAAGGGCGGAGCCTGGACTAGCCCTTTCAGCCGGGCAACCCCGTCGTCATTCAATGACGCTGCCGTGACCATGTGTGATGACGACACGGGTTTCCGCTGTGTCACTTCGGCAGAAATGCTAGCGAAGGTGCTCGGCAACTGAGACGACTGGTCCGGCTGGTTCGCAGAAACCTGCCGGGCAGCGGTGCGGTCAAGCCGCGGGGACCTGGCTGGGCGGCGGCTGACACAGTTCCACGCTGGGGTGCGGCAATTCCAGGTACCAGGTCGAGCCGTTGGTGAAGAGCACCTGGTGAAGCACCTGTTCGCCGTCGACTTCCACGGCCTGGACCACGCCTTGGTCCGTGGGCTCGTTCTGGTGCGGAGAAAGGTCGCTGGCGGGGCCTGGGCCATACAGAAGCGGCGCCTGTGGGCTGGTCCAGTCGCGGACATGGACCGTCCACCCGAGGTAGCGAGTCGTCGGTTGCATCGTGCTCACCTTCCCGCGTCGCAATCCTGTTTGGTGATCTGGGCTGACCGGCCAGTCTCGGTGTGCTGGAACGGCAACTGCTTCGGCGCCGGCCCCGTCCCGGTCACCCGGACACGAACACGGTACTCGCCCTCCCTGCACTCGCCACCCACGATGACCTCGAACCCAGCCTGGTCCGGTATCCGCCGGGTCAGCAGTTCCCGGCCCCAGGTCATCCACTCGCCACCGACCTGGACTTCCAGCGTCGCGCGGAGCTGATGCGAGGCCGGGGGCTGGTCGCAGCTCGGGCGAACCCTGCCCACTACGCGCTTGCCCATGACCTCCGGGCGCGCAATCGACACGCCGCAGGCTTTCACCAGGCCCGGGGCGGGCGGCTTCGGCTCGCACTTGGCCGCCGTGCACAGCACCAGCGCTGCACACGCCCCGAGCAGCGACGCGGTCCGGGTGAGAACTTGCTGGGCCACATGGCGATCGTGGCAGCCCGGACCGCCGTGTCCACTCCTCGTGGGACGTTCCTGGCCAGGTACACCGAGATGGCCGAACCCTGCGGCACGCCAGCCGCGGTCACCGGCTGTCTGCGGGGTCGCCGTTGTGGTCGGCGGGCTGGGTTGGTTGGCGCGCATGGTCAAGCTCCTATCTGTGGATCGGACGTTGGTGGGGACTGTCGAAGGGAACGCGGACACACGAAGAGCGGCCCTACTACCCGCGCGGGGGTAGTAGGGCCTGACGTGCTTCCCGCGGCCCAGGAGCCGGGTTTCCGGGTTTGCGCCGGGTTTCACCGGGTTTGGTGCCGACTCCAAACCCGGCGCGTGTTTCCCCAGGTCAGAGCACATGTACACATGATCAACCGGGTTTACGGGTTTGTTTTCGAGTCTGAGAGAAGTTGGTTGTAGTAAGTGCAGATGCAGGCCCACGCGCTGCTCCTGCTCCGCTGCGCGCCCCGACCCACCGGCCGTACGTTCCAGCCCAGGGAGCTGGGAGAAATCTGGGAGAAGAACCTCTCCCAGAGGCCCGTGGTGCCCCACACGGACCGACGGGTACCAACGCTCTGACCAGGGCTTTACGGGCGGATCGCAGGTCGGGAATCTGCCGGGACCTTGTTCGGGACGAAGAGGTCGCAGGTTCAAATCCTGTCACCCCGACCACACTTAAGGTCGCCACCGAGAACGTTCGGTGGCGACCTTAAGTCGTTTCCGGGGTCCCCCTGAGTCCACTTAGGTGGTTGTCCGTGCCCAAAGGGCACATCTTGTCCGGGTTTCTCCGGAGGTGCCGCAGGATCGGGTCGGGTTGACTACTTGATGTTCCGACTCTTCTAGGCGTGGGGGAATTCACCAGATGGGGCGAAGTCTTGTGGTGGGCGCGGTGGTGGCCGCGGTGGCTGGGAGTGTGCTGGCGGCACCCGCGTCGGCGGCGGCGCCGGAGGTGGCGCTCAGGGACGGGCAGACCTATTCGGCGGTGATCCAGCGGACCGAGTACGGGGTGCCGCACATCACCGGGGCGAGCATGGGATCGGCCGGGTACGGGTTCGGGTATGCCTACGCGCAGGACAACCTGTGCCTGCTGGCTGAGCACGTGACCACGCTGGCCGGTGAGCGATCCCGGCATTTCGGGCCGGAGGGGCGGTTCAACAACGGGCCGGGCACCTTCACCAACCTGGAGAGCGACCTGTACTTCCGGGCGTTCAACGACTCCGGGCGGCTGGAGCGGTTGCTGGCGGAGAAGTCCGGGCCCTCGCTGGAGATCCGGGAGACCCTGCGTGGGTATGTGGCCGGGTTCAACCGGTACCTGCGGACCACCGGGGTGGACCGGCTGCCGGATCCGACCTGCCGGGGCAAGGCCTGGGTGCGGCCGCTGACCGAGCTGGACCTGTGGCGCAACCTGCACGACTCCAGCCAGCTCACCGGGGTGTCCTCGTTCACCTCGCTGATCGCCAACGCGAAACCGCCGACGGGCAAGGGAATCCCGGCGATTCCGGCGGCGGCGGAGATGATGGCGGTGGGCAGCAACGCGTGGGGGCTGGGCCGGGAGGCGACCAGGGATGGCAGCGGCATGGTGCTGGGCAACCCGCACTTCCCGTGGGCCGGACCGAACCGGCTCTACCAGGCGCAGCTGACCGTGCCGGGCAAGCTCAACGTGCTGGGCGCCGCGCTGGCCGGGTTGCCGACGATCGCGATCGGGCACAACGAGTCGATGGCCTGGACGCACACCGTCTCCAGTGCGCACCGGTTCACCATGTTCGAGCTGAAGCTGGCCCCCGGTGACCCGACTTCCTATGTGGTGGACGGGAAAACCGAACCGATGAGCAAGCAGGCCGTGCGGGTCCAGGTGCGCGGCGCGGACGGTTCACTGTCCACTGTGGAGCGTGTGCTGTACCGCTCCCGGTACGGGCCGGTGCTGGCCGACGGCTGGACCGACACCATGGCCTTCGCCGTGCGCGGGTCCAATGAGGACAGTCTGCGGGCGATGGACCAGGAGCTGGCGGTGGCCAGGGCCAAGGACGTGACCGAGGTCAGGGACGCGCTGCACCGGGTGCAGGGGTCGGCCTTCACCAACACCGTGGCCGCCGACGCCAAGGGGCAGAGCTTCTACGCCGACGCCTCGGTGGTGCCGCATGTGACCGACGCGCACGCGCGGCGCTGCGTGGACACCCCGGCAGGCCGGGCCTCCTACCCTGGCCGGGTGATCCTCAACGGCTCGCGGCTGGAATGCGGCTGGGGCAGCGATCCGGACGCGGTGACGCCCGGGGTGTTCGGGCCGGGGAACCAGCCCGCGCAGCAGCGCGCCGATTACGTGCAGAACGCCAACGAGTCGGCCTGGCTGACCAACGCCGCCGCCCCGCTGACCGGCTACCCGCGGATGTACGGCCCGCAGGCCGACCCGCGCTCGCCGCGGGACCGGCTGTCCCACCTGATGGTGGACCAGCGCCGCGCGGGCAGTGACGGGCTGGGCGCGCCAGGGTTCGACCTGCCGAACCTGCAGCGGGCCATGCTGGGCAACCGCACGCTGACCGGCGAGCTGTTCCGGGACGCGGTGGTCGGTCTGATCGAGGCCAACCCGGCGATGACCGCCACCGACGGCGCGAAGATCGACGTGCGCACGGCGGGCGCGGTGCTGGCCAAGTGGGATGGGCGGATGGACATCGACAGTCCCGGCGCGGTGCTGTGGCGGGAGGTCTACGGCGGGATCCGGCCGTTGCCGAACAAGTTCGTGGTGCCCTTCGACCCGAAGGACCCGGTGCGCACCCCGCACACGCTCAACACCGCCGAGCCCAAGGTCAGGACGGCCATCGCGGACGGTGTGCAGCGGCTGCTGCGGAACAACCTGCCGCTGGAGCTGGAACTCGGCAAGGCCCAGCGGGACGCCCCCTCCCGCAAGCTGCTGCCGATCCAGGGCTGCGCGGGCAGCGAGGGCTGCTTCAACGTGACCGAGCCGAGCACGACCAAGATCCAGGCGGACGGCAGCTACGGCAAGGTCGAGATGGGCTCCAGCTTCATCATGGCCGCCCAGCTGGGCAAGAACGGGCCGCGCTCGCAGTCCGTGCTCACCTATTCGCAGTCGGCCAACCCGGCCTCGCCGCACCACTACGACCAGACCGAGCTGTACGTGCGCAAGGGCTGGGTGCCTGGCCGGTACACGCAGCCGGAGATCCGCAAGGCCCCCGGGCTGACGACGGACATCATTGCCGAGTAACGGACTCTAGGATCGGGGTGTGAGCCAGCATCCGACCACACAGGTTCCCGACCAGCTCTTCGCCGATCCGGCCGCCGAGGCGAGGTGGCGGGCCCGGTTCGCGGCACCCAGGGTGTCGCGACCGGGCTGGGCCGAGGACGCGCCGCAGCGCAGCCTCTACATCTCCAACCTCGGCGGGGTCTGGGAGGTCTACACCTGGGACCGGGACTCCGGCGCGCACCGGCAGGTGACCGATCGCAAGAACGGCACCACGCACGCCACGCTCACCCCCGACGGCGAGCACATCTGGTGGTTCGCCGACACCGACGGCGACGAGTTCGGGCACTGGGTCAGCGAGCCCTACGGCGGCGGCGCTGACCCGGTGCCCGCGCTGCCGGGCACCCCGGACGCCTACCCGGCCGGGCTGGCCCTGGGCAGCAGGGTGGTCGCCCTGGGCACCGCCACCGACGACGGCACCACCATCTGGATCTCCCGGGACGGCGCGCCGTCGGAGATCGTCTACCAGAACGAGCACGACGGCGGGGTCGGCTCGCTGGCCAAGGACGAGACGTTCCTGGTCATCTCGCACTCCGAGCACGGCGACTCCCGGCACCCGGCGCTGCGGGTGCTGCGCACCGCCGACGGCGGCGCGGTGGCGGAGAAGTGGGACGGCAAGGGCAAGGGCCTGGACGCGCTGGCCTTCAGCCCGGTGCCGGGTGATCAGCGGGTGCTGATCCTGCACGAGCGCCGTGGCCGGGAGGAGCTGCTGCTCTGGGATGTGGCGGCCGACACCGAGGTCGAGCTGACCATCGACCTGCCGGGTGAGATCGTCGGCGACTGGTACCCCGACGGCAGCGCGCTGCTGATCTCGCACACCTACCAGGCCCGCAACACCCTGCACCGCTACGACCTGACCACCGGCGAACTGTCCACTGTGGACACCGCGCGGGGTGTGGTCAGCTCGGCCGAGGTCCGCCCGGACGGCACCGTGGAGTACTCCTGGTCCTACTCCGGCCAGCCACCCGCGGTGCGCGCGATCGGCCCGGACGGGGTGGACCGGGTGCTGCTGGAGCCGCAGGGCGAGCGGGCCCCGGAGAGCGTGCCGCTGGACGACGCGTTCGTGGCCGGTCCCGGCGGCACGGTGCACGCGCTGGTCACCCGGCCGACGGGCGAGGGTCCGTTCCCGACCGTGTTCGAGCTGCACGGCGGGCCGCACTCGGCGGATGAGGACCGGTTCTCCGCCTACCGCGCGGCCTGGGTGGACGCCGGGTTCGCGGTGGTGCACATCAACTACCGCGGCTCCACCGGCTACGGCTCGGTGTGGCGGGACGCCATCGAGGGCCGTCCCGGCCTGACCGAGCTGGAGGACGTGGCCGCGGTGCACGCCTGGGCGGTCGGCTCCGGCCTGGCCGACCCGGCCAGGTGCGTGGTCGCGGGTGGCTCCTGGGGCGGGTTCCTGACCCTGCTGGCGGTGGGCACCCAGCCCGAGCTGTGGGCGGCCGGGGTGGCCAGCGTGCCGGTGGCCGACTACGTGGCCGCCTACGAGGACGAGATGGAGCCGCTGCGGGCCTACGACCGGGCGCTGTTCGGTGGGTCGCCGACGGAGCTGCCGGAGCGGTACGAGGCGTCCTCGCCGATCACCTACGTGGACAAGGTGACCACGCCGGTGCTGGTGCTGGCCGGCGAGAACGACCCGCGCTGCCCGATCCGGCAGATCGAGAACTACCTGGACCGGCTGGCCGAGCGTGGCGCCGCCTACGAGGTCTACCGGTACAACGCGGGCCACGGCTCGCTGGTGGTGGCCGAGACGATGCGCCAGACGGCGGCCGAGATCGACTTCGCCCGGCGGGTTCTCGCCACCGGGTGAACCTCGCGCACTGGTGGCGGGTCCGGCTCAGGCGAGCTGGGCCTGCCACATCCAGTGTGCTTCCTCCAGCTTGCCGGTGATCTCGATGATCAGGTCCTGGGTGACCAGGTCGGTCTTGTCGGTGGCGTCGATCCGGACCCGCATCCGCTGCACCAGGGTGCCCAGCATGGTCACGATCGCGCCGATGACCTCGGTGTCCTGCTTCCAGTCCGCGGGGAAGGACGGCACGCCGGTGGTCTCGGCCACCGTGGTGACCCGGCCGTCCGGGGAGACGCCGATCGCGGCGGCGCGTTCGGCGACCTGGTCGGAGTAGCCGCGGGCGGCGGTGACCAGCTCGTCGAGCTGGAGGTGCACATCGCGGAACTGGCGGCCGACCACGTTCCAGTGCGCCTGCTTGGCGACCAGGGACAGGTCGATCAGGTCGACCAGCGCGGCCTGTAGCACCGCGCCGGTGCTGTCACGTTCGGCCTGGCCGAGTGGACTGGTGATCGGGCTGGTCGTCACGTCGAACCTCCTCGCATCCGGGGACACGAGCAGGTCTTCCCCTGATCAGGCCGCGGAAACCACCCGGACGTCGCCGAAGGTGGTCCAGGCCTTGATCCGGATCTTGGGTGCGCCCGGCACCGGCGGCACGTCGGCCAGCTCGACCACCTCGTCGCCGAAGACCAGGCCGCTGCGCACCTCGACCTCGACCCCTTCCGGCACGGTGACCTCGATGTCGCCGAACCAGCTCCAGGTTCGCACCTCCACCAGCGGATCGGTGATCACCGCCTGCCGCAGGTCCAGTTCGACGTCGCCGAAGAAGGAGGACACGGTGGCGCCGGTGGGCAGCGCGAAGCGGCCGCCGCGGGCCACGTCGTCGAAGATCGACTGTCGGCTGACCACGGTGGTGGCCGGGGTGAGCGGGGCGGGCAGGGCGCCCACCACCGCCCGCACGCCTGCTTCGTCGGTGGCCTGGAAGACCAGGTCGACCTTGTCGGTGAACTCGTCCAGGGTGAGCCTGCCCTCGCCGACCGCGCGTTCCAGCGTGGTCTGCGCCCGGGTCTTGACCAGGTCGAGGGCCGACTCCAAGGGTGGCTGCGTCACCAGGCCACGGTAACCACGGACTTCGTCAGCGTTCGTCGTCGCGAAGTAGCGCCCCTGGTCGGCCTTCAGGCTGATGCCGCCCACGCAGGGCGAACTCGGCCACCTGCTGGCCGATGGTCCGCAGGGTGTCGCCGACCTGGGTGTCCGTGCAGCCGCCGCCGAGGTCGAAGCTGACCTCGCGGGAGTTGAGCGCCGCGCCCAGCGGGGTGGGCCAGCCGCGCAGGGCGTGCACGATGGAGCGCAGCGCGGTGAGCGTGGTGACCGCGGCCTGCCAGCCCATCGCGGTGGCCACGCAGCCCACCGCGCGGCCGTCCAGGTACGGGCGCTCGTCGCCGCGCAGGTCCTCGATGTAGTCCAGGGTGTTCTTCACCAGGCCGGAGACCGTGCCGTGGTAGCCGGGCGAGACCAGCACCACGCCGTCGGCGGTGCGCAGCGCCTCGACCATCCGGATCGCGTTCTCCTGGCGTTCCGGCAGGCCAGGGTCGTAGAAGGGCAGCACCAGGTCGGGCCCGGTGAAGGCGACCGTCTTGGCGCCAGCCTCGCGGGCCCCGGCCAGCACCAGGTCGAGCGCGCGCTGGGACTGGGAGTCCGCGCGCAGCGATCCGCCGATGCCCACCACGGTGACCGTCATACGAGTAGTTCCTTCCTTCGGCCGACCCGCCCAGCACGGTACGACCTCCAGCCAGCTGGAGGTCAACTGGCCTTTAGGACAGCCGGTCCAGCCAGTTCCTGACCCGCTCGGTCAGGCTCTGGTCGCGCACCTTGACGTCGCCGAAGATCGACCGCGCGTTGATCCGGAGCAGCGGGCTGCCCGGCAGCGCGGGCTCCCCTGACAACTCCACCCGTTCCGAGCCGAACACCACCGAGCCGTTGACCTCGGCGTTGATCCCCTTGGGCAGGGTGATCACCACATCGCCGAAGCAGCTGAACACGGTCAGCTCCACCACCGGCTCGCTGATCACCGCCTGCCGCAGGTCCACCTTGGCGTCGCCGAAGATCGCGCTGATGGTGGTGCCCGAACGCAGGGTGAACCGGCCGCTGCGGCGGACGTCGTCGAAGATCGATTTGGTGCTGACCCTGGCCATGGCCGCCGCCGGCGCGGGCGGGAGGACCGGCGCTGGCAGGTCCTGCACCGCGCGGGCGATCTCGGCCGGATCCTGCGCCCGCCACACCGTGTCCGCGCGGGCGGTGAACTCCTCCAGGGTGAGCCTGCCCTCGCCGACCGCGCGTTCCAGCGCGGTCTGGGTCGCGCGTTTGGTCTCCTCCAACGGGTCCTGCCCTGGCAGCATCACCGGACCGAGGGTAGTAGAACCCCCGATCCGGTGAGGCCGGTTCACTCAGCCGGTGAACCGCTCCGCGACCTTGTCACCCAGGGTCTTGTCCACGTTGCGCCAGTAGGCCAGCGCCCGCTCCAGCACGGGCCGGGACACCCCGTTGCCCAGGTGCCCGGTGATGTTGTCGGCCAGCCGCGCCCGCGCCGCGTCATCCATCACCTGACGCACCAGGGTGCCAGCCTGGCCGAAGTCGTCGTCCTCGCGGTGCAGCGCGTAGGCCGAGCGCACGATCTCCCCGGTCACGCCGTAGCCGTCCGCGTCGTCCGGGAACCGCTGCCCGTCGGCCTTGGGCCCGCCGTAGGAGTTCGGCGCGTACACCGGGTCGCTGATGTTCTGATACCGCATCGCGCCGTCCTTCGAGTAGGACTGCACAGGCGACTGCGGGCGGTTGACCGGCAGGTCCATGTAGTTCGGGCCGATCCGGTGGCGGTGGGTGTCCGGGTAGGAGAACAGCCTGCCGAGCAGCATCTTGTCCGGGGACGGGCCGATGCCGGGCACCAGGTTGGACGGCTCGAAGGCGGCCTGCTCGATCTGGGCGAAGTAGTTGTCCGGGTTGCGGTCCAGCACCAGCTTGCCGACCTTGGTCAGCGGGTAGTCCCCGTGTGGCCACACCTTGGTCAGGTCGAACGGGTTGAACCGGTAGTCCGCGGCGTCCTCATACGGCATGACCTGCACGTACAGCGTCCAGCTCGGCGCGTTGCCGCCGGAGATCGAGTTCCACAGGTCGGCGATGTGGTAGTCCGCGTCCGCCCCGGCGATCTGCGCGGCCTCGGCCGAGGTCAGGAACTCGATGCCCTGGTCGGTCTTGAAGTGGTACTTGACCCAGAACTTCGCGCCACCGGCGTTGACCCACAGGTAGGTGTGCGAGCCGTAGCCGTTCTGGTGCCGCCAGCTCTTCGGGATGCCGCGGTCGCCCATCAGCCAGGTGACCTGGTGCGCGGACTCCGGGGACAGCGACCAGAAGTCCCACTGCATGTCGTGGTCGCGGCGGCCGTTGTCCGCGCGGCGCTTCTGCGAGTGGATGAAGTCGGAGAACTTGCTGGGGTCGCGGATGAAGAAGACCGGGGTGTTGTTGCCGACCAGGTCGTAGTTGCCCTCTGGGGTGTAGAACTTCAGCGCGAAACCGCGCGGGTCCCGCCAGGTGTCCGGCGAGCCCAGTTCCCCGGCCACGGTGGAGAAGCGCACCAGGGCGTCGGTGCGCACGCCGGGCTGGAACAGCGCGGCCTTGGTGAACTGGCTGACGTCCTCGGTGATCTGCAGGAACCCGAAGGCGCCGCCGCCCTTGGCGTGCACCACCCGTTCCGGCACGCGTTCGCGGTTGAACTGGGCCATCTTCTCGATGGCGTAGTGGTCCTGGAGCAGGATCGGCCCGTTGGCGCCCGCGGTCAGCGAGTGCTCGTCACTGGCGACCGGGATACCCGCGTTGGTCGTGGTGTACCGCTGCTGGGTCACGCTGTTCACTCCTCGTGGTGGTGATCCTCCGCGCCGGCGGCCAGGCAGTTCGGGCACCGGCCCCAGAACACGACCTCGGCCTCGTCCACCGCGAAACCCGCGGTGTCGGAGGGGTCGAGACAGGGCCGCTGGCCGCGGACGCAGTCGACGTCCTCGGTGTGCCCGCAGATCCGGCACACCAGGTGGTGGTGGTTGTCCCCGGTCCGAGTCTCGAACCGGGCCGGGTGGCCCGCCGGTTCGATCCGGCGCAACAACCCGGCCGAGGTACAGGCGGCCAGCACGTCGTAGACGGCCTGGGTGGACACCGTGCCCAGCCGGGCCCTGGTGGCCGTGGCGACCTGGTCGGCGGTCGAATGCGGGTGACCGGAGAGCCACTCGAGCACCGCGATCCTCGGCTGCGTGACCCGGAGTCCGGCCGAGCGGAGCCGGTCGCGGGCAGCGGGTGGCAGCGGGGTGGTCTCGGTGTTCATGACAGCATCACTCCACCACTTTTTCTGGAATGAGTCAAGAAAGGCCCGGGGCTGACCTGCCAAGGTGCGGGAAACCTCTTGGACGACTGTCGGTGCCGCCAGTCACCATGCACAGGTGCCGATCGAGCCCTACCGCCGCCTGTTCGCGCTGCCCGGCGTCCGTCCCCTGGTCGTTGTCACCCTGCTGGCCCGGACCCCGATCGCGGCAGGGCCAATGGTGTTGAACCTGCACGTGCTGCAGGACCTGGGGCAGAGCTACACCTGGGCGGCGGTGGTCTCGGTGGCGGTGACCATCGGGCTCGCGGTCGGCTCGCCGCTACTGGGCCGGATGGTGGACTCGGTCGGCCTGCGCCCGGTGATCCTGATGACCACCGTGGTCGAGGGCGTGTTCTGGTTCGCCAGCCCCTGGCTCGGCCTGACCGGACTGCTGGCCACCGCGGTCTTCGGCGGGCTGTTCGCGTTGCCGGTGCACTCGATCTCCCGGCAGGCGATGGCCGCGCTGGTGCCAGAGGCGCAGCGGCGGACCGCGTTCTCGCTGGACTCGATGGTGGTCGAGGCGGCGTTCATGGTCGGGCCCGCACTGGGCGTGGTGGTGGTGACCGGCCTGTCCGGACAGGTGGCCATGATCGGCGTTGGCAGCTGCATCGTGCTCGCCGGGATCGGGCTGTACCTGCTCAACCCGGCCACCCGCAGCAGCACCAGCGAGGTGGCCACCGGCCCGCGCCCGCCGCGGTCGAGCTGGCTGACCACCCGGATGCTGGCGGTGCTGGCCGCCTCCGCCGGCGCGGTGCTGGTGCTCTCCGGCAGCGATCTGGCCATCGTGGGCGTGCTGCGTGAGGCCGGTCAGCTGCCCTGGACCAGCGCGGTGATCCCGATCTGGTGCCTGGCCTCGCTGATCGGCGGTTTCGTCTACGGCGCGATGCGCCGCTCCTATCCGTCGCTGGTGCTGATGGGCCTGCTCGGCCTGTGCACCATCCCGGTGGCCTTCGCCGACCAGTGGTGGCTGCTCGGCCTGATGCTGATCCCGGCCGGACTGCTCTGCGCGCCGACCATCGCGGCCACCTCCGAGGAGGTCAGCAGGCTGACCCCGGAGTCGGTGCGCGGTGAGGCACTGGGCCTGCACGGTTCCGCGCTGACCGCGGGCAGCGCGCTGGGCGCGCCACTGGCCGGACTGGCCATCGACCTGGCCGGACCTCCCTGGGGCTTCGTCGCGGTGGGCGGGGCCGGACTGCTGTCGGCGATCGTGGCCTGGACGTTGTTCCGCGCCTCGGCCAACCGGGCGGCGGCCAAGGCCGAAACCGCGAGCTAGGGCCTGTCCGCGGAGCCGCGTGGGCGAGAGTCGTGATCGAGGTGGTTCCTGGTGGTGCGGACGGGCCGCCCTCATACCGGGCGTATTCGGGTGGTCCGGCCGTGCCGCCAGGGGCCGCCTCGACGCGGCTATCGCGGGCGCGGCTTTGCGGACAGGCCCTGGGGCCGGTAGCGCAGGCCGTCCATGATCAGGTCGAGCTGGCGGCCTGCCAGCCCACGCTGGTCCATCGCGGCGCGGCCCATCGCGGCGGTGGCCAGTGCCACCCCGCTGATCGCGAAGAGCACCTCCTCCGGCGCCACGTCGGTGCGCAGCGCGCCCGATTCCGCGGCCGGGGCCAGCAGCAGCCGGATGGCCGAGTCCAGCAGGTCCCGGCTCTGCTCGTACGGGTTGGCGCCGGTGGCGATCACCGCGTTGAGCGCGGCGGACATGCCCGACTTGGTGGTCCAGTAGGCCAGGAAGCGGTCCATCCAAGCCCGCAGGGCCTGATCGGCGGGCAGCTCGGCCAGCAGCTCCCGCGCCGCCTCGCACACCTCGGCCAGCTCGTTGCGGTAGGCCGCCTCGATCAGCGCCTCGCGGGTCGGGAAGTGCCGGTAGAGCGTGCCGATGCCGACCCCGGCCTGTTTGGCGACCGCGTCCAGGGCCACCTCGGGACCGCGTTCGGAGAACAGCCGGACCGCGCTCTTCAGCAGCTTCTCCCGGTTGCGCTGGGCGTCCGCGCGCATGCCTTGCTCCACTCCTGTGACCCAGATCACCTGTTAAACGGAGGCTCCTCCGGTTAACTTGGAGTCACCGGAGGGTCCTCCGGTTAGAGCTTAGACGCAGAACAGGACGCTGTCATGGGCACTCGCTTGACCACCCCGTTCACCCGTGAGTCCACCGCCGCCGAGGTCATCGCCGGCGTGGACCTGACCGGTAAGCGCGCCATCGTCACCGGCGGCGCCTCCGGCATCGGCGTGGAGACCGCGCGCGCACTCGCGCGCTCCGGCGCCGAGGTCACCATCGCCGCCCGCAACCTGGAGGCGGCCGGGAAGGTCGCCGCCGAGGTCGGCGCGCGGGCCGCGCACCTGGACCTGGCCGACCGGGCCTCGGTGGCCGCCTTCGCCGCGGACTGGCAGGGCCCGCTGCACATCCTGGTCAACAACGCCGGGGTGATGGCCTCGCCGCTGACCCGCACCCCGGAGGGCTGGGAACTCCAGTTCGGCACCAACCACCTCGGCCACTTCCGCCTCACCCTTGGCCTGCACCACGCGCTCGCCGCGGCCGGTGGCGCCAGGGTGGTCTCGGTCAGTTCCTCCGCGCACCTGATGAGCGGGGTCGACTTCGAGGACCTGCACTTCGAGCGCCGCCCGTACGACCCGTGGGTGGCCTACGGGCAGAGCAAGACGGCCAACATCCTCTTCGCCGTGGAGGGCGCGCGGCGCTGGGCCGCGGACGGCATCGAGGTCAACGCGCTGATGCCGGGCGGCATCCGCACTGGACTGCAGCGGCACGTCGAGAGCGACCCTGGCTTCCAAGAGATGGTGGCCAGCTCGGGCATGCAGTGGAAGACCACCGAGCAGGGCGCGGCGACCTCGGTGCTGCTGGCAGGCTCGCCGCTGGTGGCCGGGGTCAGCGGCCGCTACTTCGAGGACGGCAACGAGGCGCTGCCGAACGTGCCGGGTGAGCGGCGGGCCGGCGTGGCCCCCTACGCCCTGGATGCCGAGGCGGCCAAGCGGCTGTGGGATGTCTCGGTCGCTCTGCTCAACTCATGAGATCGCGTAGGGCCAGGTAGGTCCGCTCAATCCGGGGCCGGGCGGTGGCGAAGTGCTCGGCCAGGTCCGGGTCCGGGTGCACGGTCTCGCTGGGCGTGATCAGCTCGGCGGCGGCCTCCAGGGACGGCAGCACGTCCAGGGCCCGCCAGCCGAGCAGGCAGGCGCCAAGGCCGGAGCCCTCGCTGTCCTCGGTGATCTCCAGGTCGGTGTCCAGGGCGGCCGCGATCAGCTGGCCCCACAGTGGCGAGCGGAACGCGCCGCCGGTGGCGCGCACCGGGGTGACCGCGGCCCCGGTGTCCCGCACCGCGTCCCTGACCAGGGCCAGCTGCTGGGCCACACCCTCGACCATGGCCCGGGTCAGTTCGGCCCGGCCGTGGTCGCGGCGCAGGCCGAGCAGCAGGCCGCGCGGGTCCGGGTCCCACCAGGGCGCGCGTTCGCCGAGCAGGTAGGGCAGGGCGAACAGGCCGTTCGCGCCGGGCGGCACCGCGGCGGCCTCGGTCAGCAGGTCGCCCATGTCCTCCTCGCCGACCAGGTCGGCGGCCCACTGGCTGACCACGCCGCCGTTGCTGACCGCGCCGCCGAGCACCCAGTAGCCCTCGGCGATGCCGTAGCAGAAGGTGCGGCCGCGTTCGTCCACGCCGGGTTCGGTGCGCACCACCCGCAGCGCGCCGCTGGTGCCAAGGGACAGCGCGGCCATGCCGGGGCGGATCGCGCCGACGCCCAGGTTGGCCAGCGGTCCGTCGCCGCCACCGGCCACCACCGGCAGCCCTTGCGGCAGGCCGGTGGTCTCGGCGACCTCGGCGCGCAGCGGCAGGGTGCCGGTCGGCGCGAGCAGTTCGGGCAGCTGGTCGGCGGTGATGCCGGCGAGGTCGAGCGAGGGCTGGTGCCAGGCGAGCCGGTGGATGTTCATCAGGCCGCTGCCGGAGGCGTAGGAGTGCTCGGTGGCCAGCCTGCCGGTGAAGTGGTGCAGCACGAAGTCCTTGAGCGAGCACCAGAACGCGGGCTTGGTGTCCGGATCCTGCTCGGCGAACCAGACCAGTTTGGCCAGTGGCGCGAACGGGTGCACCGGGGTGCCGGTGGCGCGGTGCAGCTCAGTCGCGGCGGGATCGCGGCGCAGCCGGGCGGCCTGGTCGATGGCCCGGTTGTCCGCCCAGCTCAGCGACGGGGTGATCGGGCGGTGCCCGGCGTCCAGGCCGATCAGGGTGTGCATGGCCCCGGTGAAGACCAGTGCCCGCACCGGGGCGGCACAGGTCTGCACGCATTCGCGCACCGCGTCCAGCGCCGCCCGCAGCACCCGGTCCGGGTCGTGCACGGCCAGGCCTGGCTGATCGGTGCGCATGGGGTAGCCGCGTTCGGCGAGGGCGGCGACCCGCCCTCGCCGGTCCGCGGCCACCACCTTGGTCGCGGTGGTGCCGAGATCGATGCCGAGCACCACGCCCTCGCCCATGGTCATGTTCCGAAACTACCCGGGCGAGGTAGGCGTTCACGCCTGGGTGACGATGACCTCGGCGATCTCGTAGGTGTTCAGCGCCGCGCCCTTGCGCAGGTTGTCCCCGCACACGAACAGTTCGAGGGTGTTCGGGAAGTCCAGCGCCTGGCGGATCCGGCCGATGTAGGTCGGGTCGCCGCCCACCACGTCGGCCGGGGTGGGGTACTCGCCGTTGGCCGGGTCGTCCACCACCACGATCGAGGGCTGCGCGCCGAGCAGCTTGCGTGCCTGCTCCACGGTGACCTCGCGGGCGAAGGTGGCGTGCACGGCCATCGAGTGCGTGGTGACCACCGGGACCCGCACGCAGGTCGCGGAGACCTTGAGGTCCGGGATGCCCAGGATCTTGCGGGACTCGTTGCGGACCTTCAGCTCCTCCGAGGACCAGCCGTCGTCCTTGAGCGAACCCGCCCACGGCACCACGTTGAAGGCCATCGGCGCCGGGAACGGCGATTCGGACTGCACCAGCCCGGCCGCCTCCAGCGCGGCACGAACGTCGCCCGCCTTCTCCCCGACCGCCTTACCGGCCACCGCGGCGATCTCGGCGTAGAGCCGGTCCACGCCGGACTGGCCAGCGCCGGAGACGGCCTGGTAGCTGGCCACCACCAGTTCGGTGAGCTGGTACTCCCGGTGCAGCGCGCCGAGTCCGGCCATCATGGACAGGGTGGTGCAGTTCGGGTTGGAGATGATGCCGCGCGGCCGGTTGTGCACGGCTTCGGCGTTGACCTCGGGCACCACCAGCGG
This sequence comes from Crossiella sp. CA198, assembly GCF_052078295.1. Taxonomy (NCBI): domain Bacteria; kingdom Bacillati; phylum Actinomycetota; class Actinomycetes; order Pseudonocardiales; family Pseudonocardiaceae; genus Crossiella; species Crossiella sp. CA198. Next base: position 35,071 of record NZ_JBQJIM010000026.1, on the reverse strand, counting down.
CACCTCCGGGTCCATCCGGAACGCGCCGGAGTTGTCCACCGCGACCGCGCCGCGCCCGGCCGCGATCGGCGCCCATTCCGCGGAGACCTCGTCCGGCACGTCGAACATGGCGACGTGCACGCCGTCGAAGGCTTCCGGGGACAGCGCGATGACGGTCAGGTCCTCGCCCCGCACGGTGATCTTCTTGCCTGCCGAGCGGGCCGAGGCGATCAGCCGGATCTCGCCCCACGGCACGGATTCCCGGCCGTTGATGATGTCGATCATGACGGTGCCGACCGCGCCGGTCGCGCCGACCAGGGCGAGCACAGGTCCGTTGTCACTCATGTTCAGCGCCCCGTTCCGGCGTAGACCACGGCCTCCTCGTCGCCACCGAGGTCGAATGCCCCGTGCAGCGCGCGGACCGCGTCATCGAGCTGGGTGTCCCGGCAGATCACCGAGATCCGGATCTCCGAGGTGGAGATGATCTCGATGTTGACCCCGACCTTGGCCAGCGCCTCGCAGAAGGTGGCGGTCACGCCGGGGTGCGAGCGCATGCCCGCGCCGATCAGGCTGACCTTGCCGACGTGCTCGTCGTAGGCGACGGACTCGAAGCCGATCTCCGGCTTGGCCTTGTCCAGCGCGGCGACCGCGATCGGGCCACCGGTGCGCGGCAGCGTGAAGGTGATGTCGGTGCGGCCGCTGACCGCACGGGAGACGTTCTGCACCACCATGTCGATGTCCAGCTCGGCGTCGGCGATGACCCGGAAGATCCGGGCGGCGACGCCGGGGTGGTCGGGCACACCGGTCACGGTGATCTTGGCTTCAGACCGGTCGTGCGCGACGCCGGTGATCAACGCCTGCTCCACGGCAAGATCCTCCATCGACCCGGTCACCAGGGTGCCGGGCTTGTTGTTGAACGAAGAGCGAACTCGGATCGGCATCCCGTTGCGCCGCGCGTACTCCACCGAGCGCAGGTGCAGCACCTTGGCGCCACAGGCGGCCATCTCGAGCATCTCCTCGTAGGTGATCTGCTCGAGGTGCTTGGCGTCCGGCACGATCCGCGGGTCCGCGCTGAACACGCCGTCGACGTCGGTGTAGATCTCGCACACATCGGCGTTGAGCGCGGCGGCCAGCGCCACCGCGGTGGTGTCGGTGCCGCCCCGGCCGAGGGTGGTGATCTCCTTGCTGTGCTGGCTCACGCCCTGGAACCCGGCCACGATCGCGATCGCGCCCTGGTCCAGCGCCTCCCGGATCCGGCCCGGCGTGACGTCGATGATCCGCGCCTTGCCATGCGCCGAGGTGGTGATCACCCCGGCCTGGGAACCGGTGTAGGAGCGGGCCTCCGCGCCGAGGGCGTGGATGGCCATCGCGAGCAGCGACATCGAGATCCGCTCACCCGAGGTGAGCAGCATGTCCATCTCGCGGGCCGGCGGCACCGGGGCGACCTGGCTGGCGAGGTCCAGCAGGTCGTCGGTGGTGTCCCCCATCGCGGAGACGGCCACGACCACGTCGTTGCCCGCTTTTCGGGTCTCGACGATGCGCTCGGCCACCCGTTTGATCCGCTCAGCGTTCTCCACCGAGGATCCGCCGTACTTCTGGACGACGAGCGCCACCGAACCGCACCTCCCACGAAGCCACACGCACCGGCACTAACCTGCGAGGACGCAGGTCCACACTCGCGAGCAGCCTACCCGCGCGCGAGTAGGGGTCCGGTAGTCAGATAAGGGCAAAAATGTCGTCAGGAAGTTGCCCGGAACCGCTGGGGCGGAGGGATTCTGTGTCGGCTGCGCAGGTGGGAACCGAGCCGGAGGCGTCTCCGGTGGGATCGGTCACATCTGGCCGGAGACGCCGTCCACTGTGGCGGGATCCCGCCCGCTGGGAGCACAGCAGGCTGATCCGGCTGCTCGCCCCGGCCGTGCTCTACCTGGCCATCCGCGAGATCGGACTGCTGGTGGTGCAGTGGATGGCCGGGCGTAACCGGATCAGCGTGACCGGCGCGCTCACCGCCTGGGACGGGCAGTGGTACCTCTCGATCAGCGCCAGCGGCTACGACAAGGTGCCGTTCTCGCTGGTGGACGCGTTCGGGCGGCGCAGCGAGGAAACCCCGCTGGCGTTTTTCCCCGGGTACCCGATGCTGGTCCGCGCGGCGGGCGAGCTGCCGGGCGTCAGCCTGGTCGCGGCAGCCTTCGCGGTGAACGTGATCGCCGGGCTGGTGTGCGCCTACGGCCTGGTCCGGCTGGGTGCGCGGATCGGCGGCAGCTGGCGCTGCGGGATGGTGCTGCTGGTCCTGTTCGCGGCCTCGCCGATGTCGGTGGTGCTGTCCATGACCTACTCCGAGGCGCTGTTCTCCGCGCTGGCGGTGTGGACCCTGTTGTGGCTGGTGGACCGGGAGTGGCTGCTGGCCGCACTCGGCTGCGCCACCGCGGGCCTGGTCCGCCCGACCAGTGCCGCCCTGGTCGCCGCGGTGATGCTGGCCGCGCTGGTCGCGGTGATCCGCCGCCGGGACGGCTGGCGGCCCTGGGTGACCCTGGCGCTGGCCCCTGCCGGGCTGCTCGGCTACCTGACCTGGGTGGGCGCCCGCACCGGCCGCTGGGACGGCTGGCTGGCGCTGCAGGCCCGCGGCTGGGACTCCCAGTTCGACGGCGGTCTGGCCACCCTGCGGTTCAGCCTGGACGTGCTCTCCTCGGCCCGCTCGGTGCTGGAGGTGGCCACGGTGTGGATCCTGCTGCTCACCCTGGTGCTGTTCGCGCTGGGTCTGCATCAGCGGCTGCCCTGGCCGCTGATGGTGTACTCGGCCGGGGTGATGTTCCTCAGCATCGGCTCCAACGGCCTGATGAACTCCAAGGCCAGACTGCTGGTGCCTGCGGTGGCCCTGCTGATCCCGGCCGCGGTGCTGCTCGCCCGCAGACGTCCGGGCACCATGGTGGTGGCACTGGGCCTGCTGCTGTTGTTCGGTTCCTGGTTCGGCGCCTACTCGATCACCGCCTGGCCGTACGCGATCTGACCTCCGGAGGTCCTGCCTTGACCGAGACCGCGGCCCACCCCACGGCAACCACCAGCGTCCCGGTGCACGAGCTGATCTCCACCCGGTGGAGCCCGCGTGCCCTGGACCCGGCCGCCGAGGTCACCGACGCCCAGCTGCGCGCCCTGTTCGAGGCTGCCCGCTGGGCCGCGTCCTGGGGCAACACCCAGCCGGCCCGGTTCCTGCTGGGCCGCCGCGGCGACGAGACCTTCGCCAAGATCACCGACACTCTGACCGAGGGCAACAAGCGCTGGGCGAGCGCCTCCGCCGCGCTGATCCTGGGCATCGCGGTGACCGAGCTGGAGGAGGGCAAGCCGATGCCCTACGCGGAGTACGGGCTTGGCCTGGCCGCGCAGAACCTGGTGCTGCAGGCGGCGTCGGAGGGCCTGGTCGCACACCAGATGGCCGGGTTCAGCCGTCCTGGCGCCAAGGCGGTGTTCTCGCTGCCGGAGCAGCTGGACCCGGTGGTGGTGATCTCGGTGGGCAGGCTGGCCGATCCGGCCACCGCGGATCCCGGTCTGCTGGCGCGGGACGCCCGGCCGCGCACCCGCAAGGCACTGGACGAGCTGGTGTTCAGCGAGTGGGGCGAGCCCGCGTTCTGACGCGTAGCTCAGCGCGCTACGCGGTGCTACAGTGGTACTCATGAAGGTCCTCACCCAGCGGGAATTCCGCAACAACTCCGCCTCCGTCATGGACGCGGTGGAGGCGGGCGAGACCTACCACATCACCCGCAACGGCGTGCCGGTGGCGGAACTGCGCCCGCTGTCCCGTCGGCGCAGACTCAGCGCCGAGGAACTGGTGGAGCGGCACCGGAAGCTGCCCAGGGTGGACTCCCGGCAGCTGCTGCAGGAGGCCGACGAGTTCTTCGGCACCGAGGGCCGGATCGACGACGATGACCCGTGGACGCGTGCCGGTGGCTGACCGTCCCGAGGCAGGGGTCCTGGACACCTGCGCGTTCATCGACCTCGATCAGCTCGACCTGGCCGTCCTGCCCTCGTTCCCGGAGATCACCTCAATCACCCTGGCCGAGTTGCATCAGGGCGTTGCCATGGCCAGGAACGCGGCCACCAGGGCGGCGCGGGCCGAGAAGCTCGGCGCGGCCATCGTGGAGTTCGAGCCGCTGCCCTTCGACCGCGCGGCCGCCGCCCGCTACGGCACGCTGGTCGCGCTGACCCTGGAGGCCAACCGGAGTCCCAGGCCGCGCAGGCTGGATCTGATGATCGCCGCCATCGCCTCCGCCAGGGACCTGCCGCTCTACACCCGCAACGTGGCCGACTTCGCCGGGTTGGGCGACATGGTCACCGTGGTCGCGGTCTGACGTAGACCGGACGTGCACGAGTTGTTCGCAAGCCGGTGATTCGTTGGGGACACGGAGTTCTTCGCAGGCGAAGGAGCCACCCCCATGTCCGCACTCCCCCGGCGCACCTTTCTCGGCAGCACGGCGGCACTGGCCGCCGGCGCGGCCGCGGCCGGTCCGCTCAACCTGCTCACCACCCCCTCGGCAGCGGCCGCCGGGACCGGCGCGGCGATCCGCCCCTTCCAGGTGCACATCCCACAGCGGCAACTCCTCGACCTGCGGCGCAGGTTGCAGGCCACCCGCTGGCCCGCCAAGGAGACGGTTACCGACGACTCCCAGGGCGTGCCGACCGCGACGCTGCGCAAGCTGGTCGAGTACTGGCGCACCGGTTACGACTGGCGCAAGGTCGAGGCAAGGCTCAACGCGCTGCCGCAGTACCTGACCGAGATCGACGGCCTGGACATCCACTTCCTGCACATCCGCTCCCGCCACCCGGACGCGCTGCCGCTGATCATCACGCACGGCTGGCCCGGCTCGATCCTGGAGCTGCTCAAGGTCATCGGGCCGCTCACCGACCCGACCAGGCACGGCGGCCGGGCCGAGGACGCCTTCCACCTGGTGCTGCCCTCGATGCCCGGCTACGGCTTCTCCGCCCAGCCCAGCACGACCGGCTGGGGCCCGGACCGGATCGCCAAGGCCTGGCACCAGCTCATGCGCCGCCTTGGCTACCAGCGCTACGTCTCCCAGGGCGGCGACTGGGGCGCGGTGATCTCGGACAAACTCGCCGCGCTGGCCCCGCCCGGACTGCTCGGCATCCACGTCAACATGCCGGCCACCGTGCCCCCGGAGATCGCCCGCATCCTCACCAACGGCGAACCCGCCCCCGCCGGGCTCTCCCCGGCCGAGCGGCGGGCCTTCGATCAGCTGGATGTCTTCTACCGCAAGAACACCGGCTACTCCGCGATGATGGTCACCCGGCCGCAGACGGTGGGATTCGGGCTGTCGGACTCCCCGGTCGGCCTGGCCGCGTGGATGTACGACAAGTTCGCCCAGTGGACCGACAGCGGCGGCGTGCCCGAGCGCGCGCTGACCAGGGACGAGATGCTCGACGACATCACGCTCTACTGGCTGACCAACACCGCGATCTCCTCAGCCCAGCTGTACTGGGAGAACAACGCGAACAACTTCAACGCGGTGGACATCGCCATCCCGGCGGCGATCACGGTCTTCCCCGGCGAGATCTACCAGGCGCCGCGCAGCTGGGCCGACCGCGCCTATCGCAAGCTCATCCACTTCAGCGAGGTGGCCAAGGGCGGGCACTTCGCCGCCTGGGAGCAGCCGGAGCTGTTCAGCCGGGAGATCAGGGCCGCGTTCCGCTCGCTGCGCTGATCCGGGCGGTCAGCCGAGCCGACGAATGATCTTGACCACCAGCGAGGTGACGATCAGCCAGAACAGCGCGGCCAGGCCGTAGTTGACCAGGATCCGAGCTTTGGGGTCCTCGGGCATGAACAGGTCGCGGAAGCCCAGCGCCAGTGGGTCGGCCCAGCTCGCCACGAACCGGGTGATGGCGTTGGCCGGGTTGGCGCCGCCCACGGTGAGCACCACGTGGGCCACCAGCACCACCGCGATGATCGTGCCGGTCCAGCGCAGTGTCGCCGCCACCGCGGTGACGATCCTGGCCCTGGTCAGGGCCGAATTCACGCGGTGGCGGCGGCGCTCGGAGTGTTCGGCCATGTGCCGCAGTCTGGCAGGTCGGGCCAGGTCGGGCTACCCGCGAGTAGGGTGCCCGACACTCCCACGATCCGGGACAGTTTTCTCATCGGGCCTGGCGGCGGGCTAGGGTTCTCCCGTGGCACGCGGTCTGCTCCTTCGCTGCCGCGACGGGGTCTGACCAGACCGGCCCCCCGTCGCGGAGTTCTGGCTGCGTTGTTCGCGCCGGTCTCTCCCCCCGGTTAGCAGGAGCCACCACATCCCATGAGCACCAACTCTGACGCGTTCATCTCCGCCGCCAGCCGGATCCGGCCGCCCGCGCGACCCGCGCCCGCCGGTCAGCCCTCGTGGAACTCCCAGCTCGGCAGCTCGATGCCGATCCACCGGTACAAGCCCTTCCACGAGTTCGTCGAGCCGGTCACGCTGCCCGACCGCACCTGGCCGGACCAGCGCATCGAGACCGCCCCGCTGTGGTGCGCGGTCGACCTGCGGGACGGCAACCAGGCGCTGATCGACCCGATGTCGCCTGCCCGCAAGCGGCGGATGTTCGACCTGCTGGTGCGCATGGGCTACAAGGAGATCGAGGTCGGCTTCCCGGCCGCCAGTCAGACCGACTTCGACTTCGTGCGGGAGATCATCGAGGACGGGGCGATCCCGGCTGATGTCTCCATCCAGGTGCTGACCCAGTGCCGCCCCGAGCTGATCGAGCGCACCTTCGCCAGCCTGGAGGGCGCGCCCAAGGCGATCGTGCACATCTACAACTCGACCTCGGTGCTGCAGCGCCGGGTGGTGTTCCGGCAGGAGCGAGCCGGGATCAAGAAGATCGCCACCGACGGCGCCGAGCTGGTGCTGGCCTACGCGGAGAAGAACACCGACACCGAGTTCCGGTTCGAGTACTCCCCCGAGTCCTACACCGGCACCGAACTGGCCTACGCGGTCGAGGTCTGCAACGCGGTCACCGACATCTGGCAGCCCACCCCGGACCGTCCGGCGATCATCAACCTGCCCGCCACGGTCGAGATGGCCACGCCCAACGTCTACGCCGACTCGATCGAGTGGATGCACCGCAACCTGACCCGCCGGGACTCGGTGCTGCTGTCCCTGCACCCGCACAACGACCGCGGCACCGCGGTGGCCGCCGCCGAACTGGGCTACCAGGCAGGCGCGGATCGGATCGAGGGCTGCCTGTTCGGCAACGGCGAGCGCACCGGCAACGTGTGCCTGGTGACCCTGGGCATGAACCTGTTCGGCCAGGGCATCGACCCGCAGATCGACTTCTCCGACATCGACGAGATCCGGCGCACGGTCGAGTACTGCAACCAGCTGCCGGTGCCCGAGCGGCACCCCTACGGCGGCGACCTGGTCTACACCGCGTTCTCCGGCAGCCACCAGGACGCGATCAAGAAGGGCTTCGAGGCGATGGAGGCCGACGCCTCTGCCGCCGGTGTCGAGGTGGACCAGTTCCGCTGGGAGGTCCCCTATCTGCCGATCGACCCGAAGGACGTGGGCCGCAGCTACGAGGCGGTCATCCGGGTCAACTCGCAGTCCGGCAAGGGCGGCGTGGCCTACGTGATGAAGTCCGAGCACCACCTGGACCTGCCGCGCCGGCTGCAGATCGAGTTCTCCCGGCTCGTCCAGGAGGTCACCGACACCGAAGGCGGCGAGGTCTCGCCCAAGGAGATCTGGGACGTCTTCACCACCGAGTACCTGGACAAGAAGGCCCCGCTGGCGCTGCTGCGGCACCGGCTCACCGACGACGGCTCAGGCAACGAGGACATCGAGGCCACCGTCATCGTCGACGGCGACACCCAGGTGATCAGCGGCCGCGGCAACGGCCCGATCGCGGCCTTCGTGGACGCGCTGACCACCATCGGCTACGACGTGCGGGTGCTGGACTACGCCGAGCACGCGCTCTCCGCCGGTGACGACGCCCGCGCCGCCTCCTACCTGGAATGCGCCGTGGGCGGCCGGGTGCTCTGGGGCGTCGGGGTGGACGGTTCGACCGTGGTCGCCTCGCTCAAGGCCATCGTCTCCGCGATCAACCGCGCCTACCGCTGAGTCCGCTGGGTTCACCCGGGGTGGAGCGGGTATCCGCCCCGGGTGACCAGGCTCCGGCGCAGTGATCCGCGCGGCGCGGGACTCACCAGGGCCAGGCACGGCCGGGGATTCCGCTACCTGGACGCGCGCGGCGAGCCGGTCCGGGACGCCGGCACGCTCCGGCGGATCAAGGACCTGGTGATCCCGCCCGCCTGGCGGGAAGTGTGGATCTGCCCACACCTGAACGGCCACATCCAAGCACTCGGCGTGGACGAGGCCGGGCGGCGGCAGTACCTCTACCACCCGGACTGGACCCGGCGCCGGGACGCGGAGAAGTTCGACCGGGTGCTGCGCCTGGCCGCCCGGCTGCCCAAGGTGCGGGCGCGGATCGGCAGCGCTCTGGAGGCGACCGGACTCGGCCGGGACCGGGTGCTCGCGGCGGCGCTGCGGCTGCTGGAACTGGGTGCGTTCCGGGTCGGCGGGCACAGCTACGCCAAGGAGAACGGCAGCTACGGACTGGCCACCCTGCGGCGTGCGCACGTGACGCTGCGCCGGGGCCGGATCCACGTCTGCTACCTGGCCAAGAGCGGGCAGGAACGGGAGATCGCCATAGCCGATGAGCAGGCGTTTTCCGTGGTACGCGGATTGTTGCGGCGCCGGGACGACAACCCGGAGCTGTTCGCCTACCGCACCGGGCGGGACTGGCGGAACGTGCGCGCCGAGGAGGTCAACGAGTACCTGCGCGAGCTGGCCGGGGACGGGTTCTCAGCCAAGGACCTGCGCACCTGGAACGCCACCGTGCTGGCCGCCACCGGACTGGCCGCACAAGATCGCCCGGAGAGCCGGGCCGGGCGCAAGCGGGCGGTGGCCGCGGTGGTCAGGGAGGTGGCCGAGGAGATCGGCAACACCCCAGCGGTCTGCCGCCGTTCCTACCTCGATCCACACGTCATCAACGCCTACGACGAGGGTCTCACCATCCGAGCGACCGTTCAGCGAGTCGGAAGCACCGATTTGACCATGCCGGAAACACGCGACACCATCGAACGCTCAGTGCTGCGGCTGCTGCGCCGCGCCCGGCGGGAGCTGGGCTGAGCAGAGCTGAAGAGTCACTGAAGGACCGGCCGAGACCGGACCCACGACCGTGTTCCCTACGTTGGGCGAGATGTGAACCTCACCGCTGTGCCTGAGCTGCTGCTGCTGGCGACCTTCCTGGTCGCGGTCGTTCCGCTGGCGCCAACCGAGGCGTTCGTCATCAGCGCCGGACTGCTCGCCGCCAACGGACAGCTCTCGCTGCCGGTGGTCATCCTGGTCACCGCGGCCGGTTGCCTGATCTCGGACCTGATCAACTTCCGGATCGGCTACCGGTTCGGCCCGCCCGCGCTGGACCGCTTCGAGCGGCGCAAGGGCGGCACGCCCACCGCGGTGCGCTGGGTGCGCGCCCGGCTGGCCCAGCACGGCGAGCCGGTGCTGGTCGCGGCCAGGTTCGTGCCCGGCGGCGGGATCGCGGGCGCGATGCTGGCCGGCACCTTCCGGATGGGTCCGCGCCGGTTCACCGTGGCCGCGGTGATCGGCTCCGCGCTGTGGGCCACCTACGCCTCGCTGCTGGGCTACACCGGCGGCAAGCTGACCTCGGACCCGGTACTCGGCCTGCTGGTGTCCATCGCGCTGGCCGCGGTGCTCAGCCTGATGGTGGCGCTGCTGGTCCGCCGGGCCCAGCGCCGCGCGGACGAGGCCGAACGGCTCGAACGCGAGGCGCTGGAAGCCCTGCTCGCCTAATCGCGGTTGGTGGCCAGCACCTGCAGCCGGTCATAGGCGCCGTTGAACAGGTTCTGGTCGCCAGGGAAAACGCCGGAATCCGCGTGCTGCCAGATCGTGTGGTACTGCCAGCGCTGCGGCAACGGCCCCGGCGAACCGCTGTAGTTGGCGATGAACAGCGGGCTGACCTGGCTGTAGTCGGCCAGGTTGCCGGTGCACTGGTTCCACCAGTTGGTGGCCGTGTAGATCACCGGCCAGCGCCCGGTCCTGGACCGGTAGGTGTGCACGAAATCGCTGATCCAGGTGACCATCGCGCGCTGGCCGATGCCGTAGCAGGTATCCCCGCCGTAGGGGTTGTACTCGATGTCCAGCACCCCCGGCAGCGTCCGGCCATCCGGTGACCAGCCGCCGCCGTTGTCCACGAAGTAGTTGGCCTGGGTGGCGCCGCTGGCCAGGTTGGGCGCGGCGAAGTGGTACGCGCCGCGGATCATGCCCACCTGATACGAGCCGCCGTATTGCTGGTTGAAGTACGGGTTGCGGTAGCTGGTGCTCTCGGTGGCCTTGACGTAGGCGAAGCGGGCCCCGTTCGCCCAGGCCCTGGCCCAGTCGACGTTGCCCTGCCAGCTGCTGACGTCCATGCCGGGCACCGTGGCCGCGGCGTCGAAGGTGGCAGGCCGGGCGGCGCGGCCCTCGTGTCTGGCGATCTGCGAGCCCATGGCGTGGTTGCCGGGTTCGGCCTGGGCGGGCAGGCCCGGGCCCAGGGTGAATGCGGTCGCGAGCAGGGCGACCAAGGTGGTGCGCAGGGGGTTGGTCATGTCCGGAGTGTGGGAGCGGCTCCCAGTGCCCGGACATGCTTTTCAGCGTGGCCCGAAAGACTCAGATCTCATCGCCGGGGTGCTGCCCGTACTGCTGGATCCGCGGCGTCACCTCGGCCAGCTCCGCGGCGAAGAGCGTGCGTGCGGTGCTCCCGGTGCCCAGCACCCGCAGCGCGACCTCGCACAGCCACTCCAGGTAGGCGGCCCGGCGGAAGGCGTGTGCCAGGGTGCCTGCCACCGTCACCGCGCCGTGGTTGCCCAGCAGGCAGGCCGAGGATCCGCCGAGCGCGGTCACCGTGGCCGCGGCCAGTTCCGGGCTGCCGTAGGGCGCGTACGGCGCCACCCGCACCGCGCCGCCGAAGATGCCCAGGTAGTAGTGGATCGGCGGGATCTCCTCGACCAGGCAGCTCAGCGCGGTCGCGGCCACCGAGTGGGTGTGCACGATCGCCCGCGCGGCGCCGGCCGCGTAGATCGCCTGGTGCATGGGGAGTTCGCTGGTCGGGGCCAGTTCCGCCTCGACCGCCCTGCCATCGAGGCGGTGCAGGCCGACCTGTTCGGGGGTGAGCTGGTCGTAGTCGACCCCGCTGGGGGTCACCAGGACAAGATCGTCCACGCGCAGGCTGACGTTGCCTGCCGTGCCGACGACCAGTCGTTGTTCGACCAGTCGCCGGCACGTCGTCACGACTGCCTCGCGCTGCGCCTGATATCGCACAGGACCAGGGTGACAGAACTTAGGGCCCGAGCACCTCGGTGACCGAGGCAGGCCCGGTCAGCGCGGTGTCCGGCGAGATGCCGTCATCGGCCTGCACCAGGATCGGCTCGACCTCGTGCGGCCGGATCCGCCCCGCCTTGATGTCCTCGGCGTAGTGGCAGGCCACCCGGTGTCCCGGCGCGATCTCGCGCAGTACCGGCCGTTCGGTGTCGCAGCGCTTGGCCTGCCGCCACGGGCACCGGGTGTGGAACCGGCAGCCGGTGGGCGGGTTGGCCGGTGAGGGCAGGTCGCCTGCCAGCAGGATGCGCTCGCGGCGGTCCTCCAGCAGCGGGTCCGGCACCGGCACCGCGGACAGCAGCGCCCGGGTGTAGGGGTGCAGTGGATCCGCGTACAGGGTGTCCGAACCGGCCTCCTCGACCAGTCCGCCCAGGTACATCACGCCGACCCGGTCGGAGATGTGCCGGACCACGGCCAAGTCGTGCGCGATCACCAGGTAGGTCAGGCCGAGCTGTTCCTGCAGGTCCTCCAGCAGGTTGACCACCTGGGCCTGCACCGAGACGTCCAGTGCGGACACCGGCTCGTCGGCCACGATCAGGTCCGGCTCCACGGTCAGCGCGCGGGCGATGCCGATGCGCTGCCGCTGGCCGCCGGAGAACTCGTGCGGGTACTTGCGCAGTGCCGTGCTGGGCAGGCCGACCGAGGTCAGCAGCTCCCGCAGGCGCTTGCCGGTCTCCGCCTTGCCCTTGTCCAGATCGTGCGCGCGCAGGCCCTCCACCAGGATGGACTCCACCGACTGGCGCGGGTCCAGCGAGGACAGCGGGTCCTGGAAGATCATCTGGATCCGGCGGCGCATCTTCCGCAGCGGCTCGCCGTTGAGCGAGGACAGGTCCACGCCGTCGAAGACCACCTTGCCCGCGGTGGGCGGGGTGAGCTTGAGCAGCGCCCGCCCGAAGGTGGACTTGCCGCAGCCGGACTCGCCGACCAGGCCGTAGGTCTCGCCGCGGCGCACCGACAGGTCGATGCCGTCCACCGCGTAGACGTAGCCGACCGTGCGGTCCAGGATCACCCCGCGCTTGATCGGGAAGTGGACCTTGAGGCCCTCCACCGTGATCAGCGCGTCGTCCACAGTGGACACTCCGGTGGCGGTCTCTGCCGGGGCGGTCATGCCGGTACCTCCTGCTGGACCGGATTGTGGCAGCGCAGCAACCGATCCGCCTTGGACTCCATCGCCGGGGTCACCTCGACGCAGGTGTCCAGCGCGTTCGGGCAGCGCGGCGCGAAGGCGCACGCGTGCGTCCACGGGATGTTGTCGGCCACCGAACCGCGGATCGGCACCAGCTTCTCCCCGCGTGGGGCGTCCAGTCGCGGGATCGAGGCCAGCAGTCCGTGCGTGTACGGGTGCTTGGGCGTGGCGAACAGCTCGTGCCGCCGCCCGCGCTCGACCACCCGGCCGCCGTAGAGCACGTTGACCTCATCGCACAGCCCGGCCACCACGCCGAGATCGTGCGTGATCATGATCAGCGCGGTCTCGGTGTCCTGCACGAGTTCCTTGAGCAGGGCCAGGATCTGCGCCTGGATGGTGACATCCAGCGCGGTGGTCGGCTCGTCCGCGATCAGCAGCCGGGGACGGCAGGCCAGCGCCATCGCGATCAGCGCGCGCTGCCGCATGCCGCCGGAGAGCTGGTGCGGGTACTCGGTCAGCCGCCGGGTCGGGTCCGGGATGCCGACCTTGTCCAGCAGGTCCTTGGCCTCGACCATGGCCTGCTTGCGCGGCATGCCGCGGTGCCGCTCCAGCACCTCGGTGACCTGGATGCCGATCGGGATCACCGGGTTCAGCGAGGACAGCGGGTCCTGGAAGACCATGCCGAGGTCCCGGCCGCGCCGGTCCCGCATCTGCTTGTCGGACAACGACAACAGCTCGGTGTCCTCGAACTTCACCGAACCGCCGACCTTGGCCCCGCGCTTGGGCAGCAGGCCCATGATGGCCAGCGAGGTCACCGACTTGCCGCAGCCGGACTCGCCGACCAGCCCGACCGTCTGGCCGGGCGCCACGTCGAAACTGACCCCGTCGACCGCGGCGAACGGTTCCTCGCCGTGTCGCTGGAAGACCACGCTGAGGTCACGAACCTCAAGCAGCGCCATGGGGATTCACCGCCTGTTCTTGGGATCGAGGGCATCGCGCAGCGACTCGCCCATCAGGGTGAAGCCGAGCGCGACCACGACGATGCAGCCGGCAGGCCAGAACGCCAGCCCCGGGTGACTGTCGATCACCGTCTGGGAGCCGCCGAGCATCTGGCCCCACTCCGGGATGTTGTCATCGGGGTTGCCGAGGCCGAGGAAGGACAGCGCGGCCGCGTCGATGATGGCCACCGCCAGCACCAGGGTGGACTGCACGATCACCGGGCCGAGCGAGTTGGGCAGCATGTGCCGGAACACGATGGCGGCCGGTTTCACGCCCAGCGCCCGCGCGGCCAGCACGTGGTCGCTGTGCCGTTGCGCCAGCATCGAGCCGCGCAGCAATCGGGCGAAGATGGGTATCTGCACGATCGCCACCGCGAGGATCACGGTGAACTGGTTGGCCTGGGTGAACAACAGGCCGATGGAGACCGCCAGCAGCAGGCTGGGGATGGACAGCATGACGTCCACCGCGCGCATGACCAGCGAGTCCACCCAGCCGCCCAGCGCACCGGCCAGCGTGCCCATGATCAGGCCGCCGATCAGGCCGATCACCGTGGCCAGCACGCCGACCAGCAGGGTCTGCTGGGAACCGACCAGCAACCGGGAGAAGAAGTCCCGGCCCTGCAGGTCACCGCCCAGCAGGTGGCCGGGCTGGGCAGGCGGGATCTCGTTGCGCGCCTTGATGACCTGATCGGCCAGCAGCCGCGCGGCCGGGTCGTGCGGGGCGAGCAGCGGAGCCAGCAACGCGATCAGCACGAACAGCAGGATGATCACGGCGCCGGTCAGGAAGACCGGATTGCGGCGCAGCCGCCGCCAAGCGCTGGCGGCCAGGCTGACGCCAGTGTCCACCTGCGTCTCCGCGGTGGAGGACGCCAGATCGTCGATCTTGGTCTTGCTTGGCATGTCCCCTCCTCTCAGCGGGTCCGCACGCGCGGGTCGATCAGCGCGTACGAGAGGTCGACGAGCAGGTTGACGAACACGTAGACCATGGCGGCCACGATGATCAGCACCTGGAGCACCGGGTAGTCCCGGCGCTCGAAGCCCAGTGCCAGCGCCTCGCCGAGGCCGGGGAAGGAGAAGACCTTCTCGGTCAGCACCGCCCCCGCCAGCAACGCGCCGGTCTGCAGGCCGATCGTGGTGACCACCGGCAGCATCGCGTTGCGCAGCACGTGCCTGCGCCGCACCACCTGCGTGGTCAGGCCCTTGGACTCGGCGGTCCGCACGTAGTCCTCGTCGAGCACGTCCAGCACCGCCGCCCTGGTGATCCGGAAGATCACCGCGAACGGGATGGTGGCCAGCGCCAGTGAGGGCAGGATCAGGTGCTCTAGTGAGTTCCAGACCGCGTCCCACTCACCGGTGATGATCCCGTCGAAGACGTAGAACCCGGTGACCCGGGTGGCGCTGATGTCGTCCTGCCGCCCGGCCGAGGGCAGCCACTGCAGCTCGACCGCGAAGATGTGCTTGAGCACGAACGCGAGGAAGAAGACCGGCACGGCCACGCCGATGAGCGAGCCGATGACGCCGACGTTGTCGAACCAGCGGCCGCGCCGCCGGGCCGCGAGGTAGCCGAGCGGGATGCCTGCCGCGATCGCGAGCACGATCGCGCAGAAGCTCAGCTCCAGCGTGGCCGGGAAGCGTTCCAGGAAGAGGTCGACGGCCGTGGTGCCCGGCTGCACGCCGAGCGAGGTGCCGAAGTCACCCGAGAGGGCGCGACCGAGGAACTTGAAGTACTGCACGTAGATCGGCTGGTCCAGCCCCAGCAACGCGGTGAGCTCCCGCCGCGACTCCTCGGTGCCGCGCTCCCCCAGGAGGGCCGAGACCGGCCCTCCTGGAAGTGAACGCAGCCAGGCGAAGAGCAGCAGCGAGAGCACACCGACGACGAGGACGAGCTGGAGGAGCCGCCGCACGGTGTAGCGGAGCACCTGTCAGATCCTGTTTCGTGGTGGGAGTAGCAGCTCAGCCCTTGGTAGTGGGGCTGAACTCCTCGGCGGTCAGCGGGCTGGGCGTCAGGTTCTTGATGTCCTTCTTGAGCACGAACGCGGGCGGGGAGTGCGAGAGCGGGACCGCGGGCAGGTACTCCTCCACGATCTGGCGGTTCAGCTCCTGGTAGAGCTTCTCGCGCTCGGCCTTGTCCGGGGTCACGTCCGCCGCGTCCAGCCGCTTGGCCAGGTCCTCGCCCCACGGGGAGGACTTGGTGTAGAAGCGGTTCTCCGCGTTGCCGAAGAAGGTGCCGATCCAGTTCGCCGCGGCGCTCTGGTCGCCGGTCCAGCCGAGCAGGAACAGGTCCGCCTTGGCCTGGTCGACCTCGGTCAGGTAACCGCCGTTCCACGGCTTGGTGACCACGTTCAGCTTGATGCCCACGTTGCGCAGGTCAGCCGCGATCGCGCCGAAGATGTCCTGCGGGTTCGGCATGTACGGCCGGGTGACCTCGCTGGGCCACCAGAAGTTGACCTCGAGGTTGCTCGCGCCCGCCTCGGCCAGCAGTGCCTTGGCCTTGTCGGGGCTGTACTCGATCGGCTTCACGTTCGGGTTGTAGCCCTGGACGATCTTGGGCATGAACTGGGTGGCGACCGTGGCGGTCTCCGGCAGCTGCGACTTGACCAGCTGCTCCCGGTTGATCGCCATCGAGATGGCCTTGCGCACCCGGAAGTCCTGCAGCTTCGCGTTGTTCTTCTGCGTGATGCCCAGGTACATGACGTTGAACGCGTCCCGCGGCACGACCTGGAAGCCGTCGCTCTTCAGCTTGGCCCAGTCAGCGGGCGCCGGGTAGTCGTAGCCGTCGATGTCGCCGCTCTGCAGTGCCTGCTTGCGCGCGGTCTCGTCGGCGATGACCTTGAAGTTCAGCTTGTCCAGCTTGGCCTTGTCACCGTGGTAGCCGTCGAAGCGGCCCAGCTCGATGAGGTTGTTCGTCGTGTCGTAGTTGACGAACTTGAACGGGCCGGTGCCGGTCGGCTGCTTCAGCGCGTACTCGGGGAAGACGAAGCTCTCACCCTGCGCGACCACGTTGTCCGCGTTGTACTTCTTCATCGCGGTCGGGCTCTGCATGGAGAAGGACGGCAGGCCGAGCACGTCAGGGAACTTCGAGGACGCGCCGGTCAGCTCGACCACGATGTTCTGCGCGTCCTTGACGGTGCAGGACTTGAACAGCGAGGGCTTGGCGCCGTCGGCGAAACCGCCGAAGTTGTCCACCCAGTACTCGGAGACCGAGCTGGACTGCCCGGCGCCCTTCTGGTTGTACCAGCGGTTGAAGTTGAAGCAGGCCGCCTCGGCGTTGAAGTCGGTGCCGTCGTGGAACTTCACGCCCTGCTTGAGGGTGAAGGTCCAGGACTTGCCGTCCGGGCTGGACTCCCACTTGGTGGCCAGCTCGGGTCCGGCTTCGGCCGAGCCCAGCTTGAAGCCGACCAGGCCTTCGAAGACCTGCCGGGAAATACGGAACGTGGCACCGTCGGTGGCGTAGAACGGGTCGAACAGCTTCGGCTTGCCTTCGGCGCCGAAAGTCATGGTCCCGCCGGTCTTGCCCCCCTGGTTGCCCGGGTCGCGCTGGGACTGCGCGCACGCAGCCAGGGACAGGGCGGTGATACTGGCGACGCCGACAATGGTCAGCTTGCGCAGCGTCGACCCCCGTGTCATGTCAATCTTGGGCATTTCGCGCACCTCATGGGTCCGATGTCACATGGTGTGGTCGCCGACACTAACCCGTCCATGTGGCCCTACCGACAATGCGAAGGTCACGATACGGCCACGTCAGCCGTCATCAGGTCGGGTGAATTCTACGGAGTTTTACGAGGGTTTCACCCGATCTTGCGGTGACCGTCCGCGTTCACCCGGAGATCCGCGCGTTCGCGCGTGTCGTCCACACCGAACCACCCCCGTTCGAAGCGCTGCCAGCGGAGCAGTGGGTTACGGCACATGTCGCCATCTCTGGTCACCGCGCGTTCCAGTCGGTGGCCGGGATCGGTCAGCTCGACCCAGACCAGCGCGGACAACAGCGGGGCGGCGCTGCGGCGGCCGGTGGAGACGCCCTCCAGCAACAGGATCTCCGGCACCGGCAGGGTGATCCACTCGCCGGGGTGCGGCCGGCCGCCGGTCCACGTGGTGCGCTGGTAGCGGCCGGATTCGCCGCGACGCAACGGTTCCAGCACGCCCTCGGCCAGCCGCGGCCACCAGGCGACCGGATCGTCCCAGGTGGCGAACTCGTCGGAGCGGACCAGCGCGGTGTCGTGCCCGCGCCCGCGCAGCTCGACGGCCAGCGCGTCGGCCAGGGTGGACTTGCCGGAGCCGGAGGGACCGTCGATGGCGAGCAGCCGGACCGCCCCCAGCCGCGGTGGCGCGGCCAGCAGCAGCCCGGCTGCCTGCTCGATTTCCGCTCCGTGCACTACATCGCGCGGCGGCCGGAGAGCGCGCGGCCCAGGGTCAGCTCGTCGGCGAACTCCAGGTCACCGCCCATCGGCAACCCGGAGGCGAGCCGGGTGACGGTGAGACCGGGGAAATCACGCAGCATCCGCACCAGGTAGGTGGCGGTGGCCTCGCCCTCGGTGTTCGGGTCGGTCGCGATGATCACCTCGGCGACCTGCACCCCGCCCTCGTCGCCGCCGATCCGGCGCAGCAGCTCCCGGATGCGCAGCTGGTCCGGACCGATGCCGGACAACGGGTCCAGCGCGCCGCCGAGCACGTGGTAGCGGCCCTTGAACTCCCGGGTGCGCTCCACCGCGAGCACGTCCTTGGGCTCCTCGACCACGCACACCAGGCTGACGTCGCGCCTGCTGTCCTTGCAGATCCGGCAGGTCGTCTCTTCGGAGACGTTGCCGCAGATCTCGCAGAACTGCACGCCCTCCTTGACCTTCTGCAGCACCTCCTGCAACCGCGAGATGTCCGCGGGCTCGGCGGCGAGCAGGTGGAAGGCGATCCGCTGGGCGCTCTTCGGCCCGACCCCTGGCAGCCGCCCGAGTTCGTCGATCAGGTCCTGTACCGGTCCTTCGTACACAGCCGTCCTGTTCCGGCTACAGACCGCCGGGCAGGCCGAGGCCGCCCAGGTCCAGTCCGCCGCCGAGCCCGCCGGCCAGCGGGCCCATCTTCTGCGCGGTCAGCTCGGCCACCGCGCGGTTGGCATCGCGCACCGCGGCCACCACCAGGTCGGCCAGGGTCTCGGTGTCCTCGGGGTCGACCACCTTCGGGTCGATGGTGAGCGCCTTCAGCTCGCCGGTGCCCGCGACGGTGGCCTGGACCAGGCCACCACCGGCGGTGCCGGTCACCTCGGCCTCGGCAAGCTCCTGCTGGGCAGTCATGAGCTGCTCCTGCATGCGCTGCGCCTGCTCCATGATCTGCTGCATGTTCGGCTGGCCGGGTAGCACGGGGGCTCCTCTCGCTGCGCGGGCCGTCACCCGCGCCCTTCCTGGCGTGGTGACCAGGGTAGCCGCGCGGTCTCTGGCACCTTGGGGGGTGTGCACCGTGCCTCCCTGATGACTCCGCTGGCCCTGGCGCTGGCCGTGACCGCCCTGGTCGCCTGCGGCAACGGCGAACCAGCCGCCACCTCCGGCACCACTCCCGCCACGAGCACGGAGGCCACCACTCCACCGGAATCCAGCACCCCGGCCGCCCCGTCGAGCAGCGCGCCGCCGC
Source organism: Crossiella sp. CA198 (assembly GCF_052078295.1). Classification (NCBI taxonomy): domain Bacteria; kingdom Bacillati; phylum Actinomycetota; class Actinomycetes; order Pseudonocardiales; family Pseudonocardiaceae; genus Crossiella; species Crossiella sp. CA198. The sequence goes on along the minus strand of NZ_JBQJIM010000026.1, from coordinate 15,947 downwards.
CGCCGAGTTCCTCCAGCGAGCAGCCGCCACCACCGGCCAAGGGCAAGGTCGTGGTGCTCGACCCCGGCCACAACGGCGGCAACAGCAAGAATCCGGCGGTGATCAACAAGCCGGTGCCTGCCGGGCGGGGCAAGGGAAAGCCGTGCAACACCACCGGCACCCAGACCAACGCCGGCTACACCGAGCACGCCTTCACCTGGGACGTGGCCAACCGGGTCAAGAACATGCTGACCGCCAAGGGCGTGCGGGTGGAGCTGACCCGCCCCAGCGACACCGGCGTTGGCCCGTGCGTGAACGAACGGGCCGAGATCGGCAACCGGGCGAACGCGGACGCGGTGGTCTCCATCCACTCCGACGGCTCCACCACCGCGGGCCACCACGGCTTCCACATCATCTACTCGAACCCGCCGCTGAACCCGGCCCAGGGCACGCCGTCGGCGAAGCTGGCGGGCGCGGTCCGGGACGCGATGCGGGACGGCGGCATCCCGCTGTCCAACTACACCGGCAAGGCCGGGCTCAACGGCCGCGACGACATCGCGGGCCTGAACCTGTCCACCCGCCCGGCGATCATGGTCGAGTGCGCGAACATGCGCGACGCCACCGAGGCCGCACTGGCCGCCAGCCCCGAGGGCAGGCAGAAGTACGCCGGCGCGATCGCCGAGGGCCTGCTGCGGTACCTGGCTTAGCCCTTCTCGATCCGCCGCGCTCCGAGGTGCTGGGTGACCAGCGCGATGGTGCTTTCCTCGTGGTTGTTGCGGATCACCACGGACTCGTCCAGCGCGGTGGACTCGGCGATCATCGTCTCGGTGTCCTCCGGCTCATCGGGCTCCGGCGGCAACGGGATGTCCGGCTCCGGCAACGGAGCCGGGGCGGGCGCGGGTGCCGGTGCCGGCTCGGCAACCGGCCGGTTGCCCTGGCTGGGCCGGGTCAGCGGCTGCTTGGGCTGGGCCGGGCGGGCGGCGCCGTTGCCACCGCTGGGCGCGGCGGGCGCGGCGTCGCCGTGCACGCAGGTGACCCGCCAGCGACCGCCGACCACGCTGGTCAGCGCCTCGGCGATGACCTCGGCGTTGCGGCTGTCGGAGAGCCTGCGGGCCAACGGTTCGGCGGTGTGGGTGAGCACCACGGTCTCACCGTCCACCGACTGCACGGTGGCGTTGGTCAGCATCGCCTCGGTGCTGCGGCTCTTGCCGCGCACGGCGGCGAGCAGCTCGGACCAGACCCGCCGGAGCGCGGCGGCGTCCAGCCCACCGGCGGCCACCGTCGGCGCCGCGGCGGGCACACCAGGCTGGGCCTGCGGACTGGGCTGGGCCGCGGGCGGGGCACTGGCCTGCGTTTCCGCGGAATGCGTTGCGGGCCAGGAAGCAGCGGGCGGTTCGGCCGGAGCGGCGGGCCGCTGGGCGGGTGCCTCCGGCTGCGGCGCGCTGGGCGCAGCGGCGGCTGGCGGCTGAGCCGGGCGCTGCTGGGCGGCCGGCTCGGCAGCCGGGGCCTCCGGCTGCCGCGAGCGCCGCTGGAAGGTCGGCCGGTCCCCCGCTGGCCCCTGCGCATCCGCGGCCGGTCCCGCCGGAGCTGGCACAGCCGGTGCCTGCGCCACCGGCGACTGGACGACCGCGGCCGACAGTCCGGCCTCCGCCCCCGAGACCGGCACGGCGACCGTGGCCCGGCGTTCCAGCCGCTCAAGTCGTTGCAGCAGCGCGGATTCGGTGTCGGAGACCGAGGGCAGCAGCATCCGCGCGCAGAGCAGTTCCAGCACCAGCCGGGGTGCGGTGGCCCCGCGCATCTCGGTCAGCCCGGTGTGCACGATCTCGGCGAACCGGGTCAATGTGCCCGGCCCGAGCCGCTCGACCTGCGCCGACATCCGGGTGAGCTGTTCCTCGGGCACGTCGATCAGCCCGCGCTGGGCGGCCTCGGGCACCGCGGCCAGCAGCACCAGGTCCCGCAGCCGGTCCAGCAGGTCGGCGGCGAAGCGGCGCGGATCGTGCCCGGCCTCGACCAGCCGGTCGATGACGCCGAACACCTCGGCCCCGTCCCCGGCGGCCAGCGCGTCCACCGCGTCGTCGATCAGCGCCACATCGGTGACCCCGAGCAGCGAGATCGCCCGGTCGTAGGTGACCCCACCAGGCCCGGCCCCGGCCAGCAACTGGTCCAGCACCGACTGGGTGTCCCGAGCCGACCCGCCACCGGCCCTGATGACCAGCGGGAACACCGCGGGCTCCACCGAGACGCCCTCGGCGACGCAGTTGCGCTCGATCAGCGCGCGCATCGCCCCCGGCGGGATCAGCCGGAACGGGTAGTGGTGCGTGCGGGAGCGGATGGTGCCGAGCACCTTCTCCGGCTCGGTGGTGGCGAAGATGAAGATCAGGTGTTCCGGCGGCTCCTCCACGATCTTCAGCAGGGCGTTGAAGCCCTGCGTGGTGACCATGTGCGCCTCATCGATGATGAACACCCGGTAGCGCGATTCGGCTGGCGCGTAGAAGGCCCGGTCGCGCAGCTCACGGGTGTCGTCCACACCACCGTGACTGGCCGCGTCCAGCTCGACCACGTCCACGCTGCCGGACCCCTCCGGCGCGAGGTTGACGCAGGAGTTGCACACCCCGCACGGATCAGGTGTCGGCCCGCGCTCGCAGTTCAGCGAGCGGGCCAGGATCCGGGCGGAGGAGGTCTTGCCACAGCCACGCGGACCGGAGAACAGGTACGCGTGGTTGATCCGGCCGGCGGCCAGCGCGGTGCGCAGCGGCTCGGTGACATGCTCCTGCCCGACAACCTCGGCGAAGGTCGCCGGACGGTACTTGCGGTAAAGGGCGAGTGCCACGAGTCGAGACCTTACCGGCCCCCACCGACACCCCCACCGCGGCGGCCACGCTGGTTCGGCACCCCCACGGCCACGCTGGTTCGGCACCAACCGCACCGTGGGGGTCCGGGGGCTCGGCCCCCGGGTGAGCGGAAGGAAACCGCGAAGGCCAAAGGCCGAGCAGACAAAAAGGGGACCTCACGCACCCGCCAGAGCCCGCTTATCCTTGCTGCCTTCCGGCTCTGGGGAGGTTCACAGGATGGACGCCGCATGAGGTCCACGTTCAGTGTAGCGGGTTCAGTTGGGCCGCGCGCCCACGGTGTCCCGAATCTGGGCGCCCAGGCCCGAAGCCCCACTTCGGGCGCAGTGCGCGCAGCAGAAGAACCGGCCCTCGACCTCCACCCCGTGCCCGATCACCCGGCAGCCGCAGTGCTCGCAGTGGGGCGCCAGCCGCTGGATGGCGCACTCGAACGAGTCGAAGGTGTGCACGCCGCCGCCGACCGTGCGGACCTCGAAGGACATCCAGTAGTCGTTGCCACACACGTCACAGTTCGCCATGCGCGCAGCTTCCCCCCGGTGTCGGGGACCGGCAATTGGAGTGCCCGAAGGAGTGAACCGGCGCAGACTGGCCGGGTGCTGCGGCCGGTGATCGAACTCGACGACCTGAGCTTCCTGCCGATCTCCGGCAGCCTGACCCCGGCCGAGCTGGACCAGGTGCTCACCCGGATGGGCGGCTACCTCGACGACGAGACCGATCCGCTGACCGCGTTGCTGGACACCGACCTGATCATCGTGCCCGGTGGCCTGCTGGTCACCGATCCGGCCACCGGCACGGTGATCGAGCCGGGCTGCTGCGGCGGACTCGAGGACTGGACGGGCTGGGCCCAGGTGCTCGGCGGCGGGCGCCACCACTTCGGGCACTCGCCGGAGACCTGGGCCGAGCTGCGCGACGGCGTGGTCCAGGTGCACCGCGACAGCGACCCGGTCCCGGTCCGCATCGATCTGCCCGCGGCCGAGCTGCCCGCGATGCTGCGGGCGGTACAGCACGACCTGACCGGGTTCCTGTCCCTGGTGGGGGGCTGGGCGCCGCCGGCGCGGGCCGGGGAGCTGGCGCGGTTGCTGGACTGGTCGCTGCGGATCACCGAGCCACTGGGGTTGCCCGGCTGATCCGCACCCGCACGTCGGTGGAGATCCGGTGCGCGGACTCGATGGCCTTCTCGATCCTGGCCACCGCGTCCCCGAGCCGGTCGGCCACCTCGGGTGAGTTGATCGAGGCCCGGTTGACCTCCACGTGCACCGAGGCCGAGGCCAGCGCCGCCCCCGCCGAGGAGGCGGACACGGCCAGGTCGGAGAGCACTGTGGCGTTGGACCGCCCGATGATCCGCTCGACCAGCTCCAGCACCCGGGAGGCCACCTCCGCGGTGCGCACCGGCACCGCCGCGGCCATCACCAGCGCGCCCTGGATGGCCGCGCTGCGCGTCATCCGGTCGTGCTCGGAGTCCTTGGGCAGCTTGTACGCCTCGGTCACCGAGGTGAAGGCCCGCGCGTCCGCGTCGGCCAGCTCCACCGCCTGCCGCCGCAGCTCCGTCGCCTCCTCGCACACCCGCCGGACCAGCGACTCGTGTTCGGCGTAGTTCGGTCGCCCCACGGTGAAGTTGCAGACCATCTCCACCAGCGCCGCCGCCATCGCCGCGTGCATCGCGGCCGCCGCACCCCCACCGGGCGCGGGCCCGGCCGAAGCCAGCCGGGACAACCAGTCCTCAACCTGTTCGGTGCGCAACCCGGGCACTCCTCCTGCCTGACCCCAGTCATCCGGACGGATGCAGTCGATCACCCCATCGGGCGTAAGGGCAATGGGGTGTTCTCCCCATGTCGGCGAGTGGCCGATGTCCTGCCCCGACCGGCCAACGGCAGCGGCCCCGGACGTTCGTGACGTCCGGGGCCGCTGACCTGAGCGGAGGATGGGGGATTTGAACCCCCGAGGGTTTTATCCCAACACGATTTCCAATCGTGCGCACTAGGCCACTATGCGAATCCTCCGTCGAGAACCTTACTCCAGCCAGGTTTGACCAGCCAAAACGGCAGGTCAGCGGGTCGCGGACGGGCCGGTTCTAGACTCCGGCGGTGGAGATCAGCGAGTTGCAGGCGATGGTGGCCCGGTTCGTGGCCGAGCGGGACTGGGATCGGTTCCACACACCGAAGAACCTGGTCATGGCGCTGGTCGGCGAGGTGGGCGAGCTGGCGGAGATCTTCCAGTGGCTCACCGAGGACGAGGCGTGGCAGGTGATGAGCCGGGAGGAGCAGGCCGAGCGGGTCCGGCACGAAATGGCCGACGTGCTCTCCTACCTGCTGCGGCTGGCCACCGTGCTGGAGGTGGACCTGGTGGCGGCGATGCGGGAGAAGGGCGCGGTGAACGCGGCCCGGTACCCGGTGGAACTGGTCAAGGGGCGCAGTGAGCTGACCAAGTACACCCGGCTGCCCGGGGTCAGTCCGGGGCCCGCAGCGCAAGACTGATCGAGAGCACCACCAGCACGGTGCCGACCAGGGCGCCGCCCACGATCCACCAGCCGGGCAGGCCGGTCGCGGTCGCGCACAGCAGCAGGCCGAAGCCGAAGCCTGCGACCAGACCCGCGCTGAACACGGTGCGTTCACCCAGGCAGCGACGGATCGCGGGCAGGTAGCGGATCAGCAGCACCAGCAACCAGGCCAGGCCCGCGGCGCACACCGCGAGCCCGGCCAGGTCGATCATGGTCGGGATGGGACGGTGCGGACCGAACTCGATCAGCGTGCCCTCGACCACCATGGGTCCGTCCAGCGGCGCCGCGATGACCAGCACCCCCAGCAGGACCAGCAGTCCGGCGACGCCGAGCTGAGCCCGCACCCGCATCCGATTCCCTCCCCGCTCACTTCTTCGGTTGCAGACAATCGATCAGGTCCTCCAGCGCGTCGACCAGTGGCAGGCCGGTGCGCGGGCGGAACCGGACCAGCTGCGGATCGTGGTCGCTGGCCTGCTCGTGGAACTCGGCGTTGATGTGCACCACGTCGTAGTCCGCCCGCCGGTCCAGCTTGCGGTTGACCAGGATGTGGTCCAGCGTCTGCGAGTTGCCGTCGAAGACGTAGCTGTAGCGCTCGCCGGGCGGCAGGTCGTTCATGGGCGCGTGCAGGGCCGGGCCGTTGAGCAGGGTGGTCAGCGTCGGGGAGAACAGGAAGTCGTTGAGGTCGCCCGCGACGACCAGGTTGGCGTCCTTCTCCACCGCGCGCAGCGAGTCGACGAAACCACGCAGCAGCACGGCCTGCTTGACCCGCTGCTGCTCCGAACTCCGGTTCGGCTCCTGGATCCGGCCGTGCAGCGGCTGGTCCCCGCCCTTGGAGGCGAAGTGGTTGGCCACCACGAACACGGTGCGCGCCAACGGTCCTCGGGCCGGGAAGCGGAACTCGCCTGCCAGCGGCTTGCGGCTGTTCGCCCACGCCTCGTCAGCCGGTTCGATCCGGCCGGGCGAGATCGACAGCGCCGCCCTGCCGTGCTGTTTGACCACCTTGACCGGCGTGTTCGCGTCCCCACCCGGACGGTCCACAAAGGACACCCGGGCCGGGTTGAACAGGAAGCCGACCCGGATGTTGCCACCGGGCTGGCCGCCGTCCTGGTCGTCATTGGGGTTGATCTGCCGCCACTCGTACTTCGGCCCACCGGCCGCGGCGATCACCTCGGTGAACTTCTTCAGCGTGGCCTCGGCCGAGACCACGGCATCGTTGGCCGGGCCGTTGTCGTCCTGGATCTCTTCCAGCACAACGACATCCGGGCTGGCCAGGTGCCGGACAACGCCGTTGGCCAGCGCCTCGAACTTGGCCTGCGGGTCGGCTGGCGAGAGGTTCTCCACGTTGTAGGTGGCCACCGCCAGCTCGTGCTCGCGCTGCTTGCGGGTCACCTCGCGAGGCAGGTTCCCGGCGAGGTGCTCACCGAGTGCGCTGGCCTGCAGCACGTAACCGCCGAACCGGCTGTAGTCCAGCGGTCCCTCGGTGACGCCCTTGAGCTGGTCGCCCACATTGGCCTTGGGGAAGGGCCGCTGTGCGAAGGGCAGCAGCGACTCGACCTTGATCCGGCCGGTGTTGGCGTCGGTGTAGGAGGGGTACACGGTGCCGCCGCGCACGGTGGTGTTCTGCGCGGGCTTGCTGGTGACCCACAACGCGTTGAAGCCGTCGGTGGCGCCGACCACCCTGGCGTCCTGCACCCGCAGCCGCATGCCCTCGCGGGATTCCAGGAAGTCCAGCGCGTACCTGGCCGGCTCCAGCGGCAGTGCCTCGATGCTGCCACCGGGGGTGGCGGTCAACGCGGCGGGCACGGTGTCCGGCCGGAGGATTTCGGCTTCCGGCAACGGTTTCCCGCTGCCGCGCACGGTCCAGCTGGCCTTGGTGAGCTGGGTGACCGACTGGTTCGGCGTGCTGCGCGGGTCCTCGCCGCCCGCGGTCGGGTAGAACTCGGTGACGGTGCCGGTGACCAGCACGTCATCGCCGACGGCCAGCACCGGGGTGATCGAGCCGTTGTGCACGAACAGGCCCTCGCTGGTGCGCGGATCGCCGTCCGGACTCGGGTCCTGCACCCAGAACCCACGCGCGGAACCGAACGAGCGCACCGCGGTGACCACACCCGGCACCTGCACCGGCTTGTCCCGCAACGGCGAGACCCTGGTGCTGCCCTGCACCTGGTGGATCCGCGCGGCCTGCGGCTGCGGACCGGGCTCACCACCGCCAGGGCCCTCGCCCTTGCTGTTGACCGGCGTCGGCTCGCCGACGGCGAAGTCCGCGGCGTTGTCGTCGGTGTCGGTCAGCGCGGTCCTGGCGGCCGAGGTGGCGTTCGCGGTGGCGGCGGCCGGGCTGTTCTCCCTGACCACGGCGCTGCCGTAGCCGACCAGGTCCCGGATCCGGGCGTCCGCGGCGCAGTCGGCCGCGGTCAGGCAGGTCAGCGCCTCGATGCCGCGCACCAGCGCGACCGTGCCTGCGGCTCCGCCCAGCGCCAGGGTGCCGGTGGCATCGGCGGCGGGCAGCGCGGTGGTCCCGCCCGCGCCCTTGGCCTGGGCCACCAGGTATCGCTTGCCGGCGGCGATCGACCCGGTCAACGGGGTCGCCTGCCAGCGGGAGGCAGGCGAGGGCGTGGCGGTCAGGTACTGCACGCTCCAGCCGGTCAACTCGACCGGCGCGGTGGCGGGGTTGGCCAGCTCGATGAAGTCGTGGGTCAGGACGGCCCCGGTGTTGCCACCCCCGCCGTAGACCTCGGCGATCAGCACATCGGGTGCGGGCGCGGCAAGGGCGCCCACGGGCAGCGCCGCGGCCACGCACGAGGCGGCCAGCAGCGGAAATAAGACTCGGCGGCGGTAGCTCATCCGAAGCTCTTGTCCTCCCGGTCGGGGTCGGGAGGAGGAATCTTTCCCTGAACGGGTGAACTTTGGTAGGCGTTCGCCTAACGATTGCCGCAGGTCATCCGCATGCGGCAGCCCGGACATAAAGCGAGGGCCGGTCCCTCTGGGGAACCGGCCCTCGCGGAGCGGTGGCGGTGGGATTTGAACCCACGGAGGGCTTGCACCCTCACACGCTTTCGAGGTCTGCGAACGGCCGTTCGACAACCACCAGTCGAGTCCATCCATGCTGGTCAGAGCGATAATCGCAGGGAGGACGAACGGTGCCGAACGGCGACGGACGGTGCCGAATCGAGGGCAACTGAGACCAGAACTGAGACCATGGGCGGACCACGCCACGTCCACTGTGGACAGACGCTGAGGGTGTTCCAGCGCTCAGCCGGTACCTATCACACCACCCGACGTCGTTCAGCGCCCCTACGGCCATCTCAGGACGCGTTGAGAGCAAACCTCCCGGACGCTGCGCCTACTCAGGCTGCTTGCCGCGCAACAGCTCCAGGATCGCGTCCAGCTTCTCCCCGTGCTCTGCCTGGGTCGCCGCGATCTCGTTCAGCCGGTTGCCCTGCCGCTTCTGCGTGGCCTCGATCGTGGCCAGCAGCTCATAGACCGACTGCACGTCGTTGTCGAGCTGCCGGACCTTGCGTTCGATCTCTACCGGACTCGCCATGAGGACAGAGCCTAGCGGTTCGGCAGCGTGTCACGTCGGTGAGCGGCCGTAGCCGGAGGGCGCTGTCGCGGCGTAGGGCTCCCCAAAGCAGACACACCTAGGTTGCGGTAACCCCGGTAACCTCGGTAACGTTGGGTCATGACGAACGCAGCAATCGCCATCTGGCGAGAAGCGGCACAGATCGTACGGAACATGCAGACGCATACGCCGCCTGCCAGCGAGGACGCTTGGAATTTCGCGCTCGACCGAGCATCAAAGGCTCTTGAACAGCGTGCGGCAGAGCTGGAGCGCGGCGACACGCAGATCCTCTCCCAGTTGAAGAGCTTGTTCGACAAGTTTCAAACCGACCGTATGGCCACCAAGGACATCCTGAGAGAACTTGAGAAGAATGAAGTTTCCCCGGGTGCCTCACTCGATTCTCGGCGACTCTCAAGGGAGCTTGCACGTCACGGCGTACAACCCGTTACGTTCAAAATCGGCGAATCGGCCACGAAAGGGTACGTCACTTATCCGACCAAGACACAGGTCGGGCTTGCGGCTGCATGGCGACAGTACCTTTAGTCGCCGCTACCTGCCTTGCCGGAGAGCGGCTGTACCCGGGGGGGGCCGGTGCTCCGTCTCCGGGCCGGTGCTCGACCGCGTCGGCCGCGACCACACCCGGAACCGCCCCGGGGCACCCATCTCTGAGGTCCGTAACTGCCGTTGAAGCCGTAACCATGCAGGTCAGACGGTTACGGCAAGACCCCCGGTTACGGATGACTGCCGTAACCACCCAAACGTGGGATGGGTAGCTGGTTACGGACGTGTGCCGTAACCAGCCCCCTATCCGTAACCGTCTGACCAGCGCGGTTACGGCATCTACGGCAGTTACGGACCCTGGAAACGGGGGCACCCCCTCGACCGCCGGTGCTCCGTCTCCAGGCCGGTGCTCGACCGCGTCGGCCGCGACCACACCCGGAACCGCCCCGGGGCACCCATCTCTGAGGTCCGTAACTGCCGTTGAAGCCGTAACCATGCAGGTCAGACGGTTACGGCAAGACCCCCGGTTACGGATGACTGCCGTAACCACCCAAACGTGGGATGGGTAGCTGGTTACGGACGTGTGCCGTAACCAGCCCCCTATCCGTAACCGTCTGACCAGCGCGGTTACGGCATCTACGGCAGTTACGGACCCTGGAAACGGGGGCACCCCCTCGACCGCCGGCGCTCCGTCTCCAGGCCGGTGCTCGACCGCGTCGGCCGCGACCACACCCGGAACCGCCCCGGGGGCTACTGGAACAGCGTTGGGGTCCGTGTCACTCGGACGGCTGCCCCGTAACGCACGAGGGCACCCGGTGCTTGCCGGACCGGGGCCATGCGCGCACGCTGGTACCTATGACACCAGCGTCCGCGAGGAGACGTAGTGATGGTGGACCGCCAGCCGACAAGTGCCCCAACTGCTTTGGGTCGGGACTTGACCCCGATGACGACGAACGGCGTGGCCCCTGTCCCCGGTGCAGCGGACTCGGCGACGTCCCCGCGTGATCGAAAGTGCAACCTGTGTTACGACACCGGTTTTTTCCGCTGGATGCAGCCGTGTCCGGACGGCATCTTTCGCGAGATCGCACATCCCTGCACTCGCGGATGCGGCGGTTACTGGATGCAGCCAGCACTGGAGAATGATCGCGTTGTGGACGTGATTGATGTGTTTCCGGGTGACGATCATTGAAGCTCCCAGACTAGCCGCGACCCTCAACTATACGAGGATCGCGGCCCCACACTTTACCATTGTTGCCACCTAGGCGAATCTGATAAATGCCACTGTTGCGTCATCGCTAGCCTTGTAGCGAGGCCACCGCTTGCCTTGAGGGTCTTGATTCTCAATATTTCGCACACGTTCAATCAATCCTGCTGGCCCAACTTCAACAAGCGTCGCCAGCAGCTCATCCCAGGATGACAACCCGAATTCAACAGGTCTGGCGGCCCCATCACTCAGCAACACGATCCGCCGAACTGTCGACAATGGCACCTGTCCAACCAGGGCTTCCCTGGCAGCTTCTGAGTCGGCGGAGGCTATCCAGTAACCTCCCGGCTTGTTTCTCACCTCGCGCTGAGCACTGACTAGCCTAGAAACCTCATGACTCTGCTCGGGAGATCCGACCGGGAGACTCAGTGCAGCGTCACGTTGTTCTGTGGCCGCATCATTAACTCTGCCATCAGTAATGGCCTGAATGCCGGTTTCGGTATCAATCAGGATTACCGAGTCGGCCAAGGCGAGCCATTCGAGCTGGCCAGCCACGATCCTGACCGCCGACACTGTCGCCGATGGCGTACCAGAGCTGCTCAGATCGCAGGTTGCCTCGTGCAACCCGGCAACATGCCCGATTGCCTGTCCCAGAACTTCGGCGAGACTGACCCGTTCGTTGGACATCCGACTGACAATTGCGGCACCAAGCTGATCCACATACCACGGGACGCCATGAATGCAGCCGGTTCCCAGTTCACCCGGTGCGGTCAGCCCGTCAAGAAGGACTGCCGCGCGCATGGTGACGCCAACCCAATCTTCGTTCGGCTTTCCGCCGCCAGGGACACTTGCAATCTCAGTGCGCACTAGGATGCAGCCTCCGCGCGATACAGTGGGGACACTCGTTTTGAGCTTCTAATCTTCCGAGTATCAGGATCAAATGAGCACTGGATGATCGTGGAGAACCTGCCCGTCTTTACTTCCTTGTAAAGCTCAGACAAATGCTTGTCGAGGTAGTGAACCACTCCGGCCGCGCCCACCGCATGAATTCCCGCGATATACAGGAAGTTTCCTTTTCCGTCAAGCCTGGGCAGGCGACCAAGGTAAGCAAAGTCACTGGGCTCACCTGAGTCCATTGGCGACCTGAATTCAGTTTTCGCCACCCTGTCAAGCAAGTGCCATCCCGAATCATCTCGATCAAACTTGACGTTGTCGTCCGACGCCAAGACTTGAGCAATAAGCGGAGAAATGCGCGGGCCGCAGATAACAGTCAGATTGTCGCGGTTAAGGTCAAGCATACCGGGCGGCTGAATGACTTCATACTGAGTAGTCAAACTTACGCTTTGGGCCAACTGCTGAAACGCTTCATAAGCCTGAAAGTCTTCTTGCGCGATAACTGAACCGGGCTTTTCCTTGTTTGCCTCAACCTTGCCACCGAGGGCAACCGTGACAGGCCCCGAACCAAGGAAGGCGCGTTCAATCTTCGGGCCCGACGAGAGCAACTGCCCGATTCGCGCCCTAGTCATACCGAGGTCTTCAGCAATCTGCGCGTGGGTTCGACCCTGCCCGACCAGCTCGTCTAGCGCCTCCCGGCGGATGCGAGACAGCTCGTTGATCGCAACCTGAAACTCGGCGTGCAGGCTGCTCGCCCGCTTGGCTCGGTCCAGCGGCTCAGGGAGCACCTGAACCACCTTCACTCGGTCATCCATCCAGCACCACAGCCTTCCGCAAGGGGTCTTGCCACCATCTTCGCAAGGGGGGTTGACATGCGCAACGCAACCCCCCTATCGTTCGTCTCAGCAACCCCCCTTGCGTGACTGGGGACACAGGGCGAGACGACAAGGAGCCACCCCTCACGCAGCAGTACCGCCGCTCACGCGGCGTCAGGCGGTCGGAGACCAGTGCGCACGACTTCGTGTCTTGCATGCGTACTCGCCACGTGAGATAACGCTGCCTTTCCGGCGGCCACACAGTGGAAACAAGCAGGGAGCGCAACACGGCTCCGGAATGCGTGTCCGCGAAAGCGCGAAGACCTCACATCAGATGAGCGAGCGTTTATCAACACCCACACACGGTGGGTCAGCAGCCCATTCCGTCCGCGCACTCCGCCCCCTGCTCAAGGGCACGTTTTCCCAGCTCACCGCCACCACCCGGTGGTGGTTGGCGTGTCCACGGGCGCTGACCAGTTTTCGCTGGCCAGCACTCAGAAGCTGTCAAGTCCCATTCCGTGTTCGTGGCTTGCCGGTCGCGCACCACCTTCCGTTTCCCGGGGGTGGTGCGCGATTCGCGGGAGGCCCACGAGCCCCACACCTCATCCTTTCCGCGTTTTCTGGAGGTTTCTGCTGTGAACAGCACATTCATCAAGCGGCGGCTGCACGCGCTGCACCAGGCCGCCGAACAGGCCGCCGGTGTGCACCGGGAAGCGTTCCGGGCCGCAGGCTACGAGGCCAAGCGGACTGCGGGCCTGGCCATGCTGGTCCGTCAGCACCCCACCCGGGTCGACTACCGCAGCGCGTGGGAGAGCGCCCGCGCGGACTTCCTGACCGCGCAGCAGCGCGCCCACCTCGCCTATGAGCAGTGGTTCAACGCCAACCTCCGCGCTGATGCGGCCTGGACCGAGTCCCAGGCAGGTGCGGCGTGACCGACTTCTACCCCGACGGCCTCACCCCGGACGCCATCAACGCCCTGCTGGCCGAGGTCTGGACCGACCTGGCCGCTGAACCCTCGCCGGAGCCGACCACGGCGCTGCTGGACGGCTCAGCACTCGCGCAGCGGGAGCGCCGCACGGTTCAGCGCCGTCTGGGCGCGACCGTCCGCGTCCTGCGCGTCCACGGCCCCGTGACCGGCCGGACCGAGGCGGAGGCCGCGTGATGGCCCGCCACATCCCCTCTCGCCGTGTCGACGGCCGGTCGGAGACCCCCGCTGACACCCGCTTCTTCGACCAGCGCGCCACCGGCTACCCCGGACCGCTCGACCAGGACGGCCACCCGGTCACCACCGGGCTGGCCGCCGAAATCCTCACCCGTCTCGCAGGCAAGGAGCAGTCATGAACACCGCCGCGCTGACCTTCGCCACCATCGCACCCGCTCTGTGGGCCGCCCACCACGTCGGCGACTACTGGCTTCAGACCACCCACCAGGTCGAGAACAAGGGCTGCCCCGGCGCCCACGGCTGGCTGGCCGCCGCCCGGCACGTGGCCAGCTACACCGCGGCCACCGCCGCGTTCGTCGGCATCGTCTGGGCCGCCTTCGGCCTGGACATCACGCCGCTGGGCTTCCTGCTCGGCCAGCTGGTCAGCGCGGTCACCCACCTGGTTATTGACCGCCGGTACACCCTGCGCGCCGTTTCCGCCTGGCTGGACCGGGCCGGTATCCGCGGCAAGTTGGGCTACTACGACAACGGCGGCGCACCCCACCTGGACCAAGCCGCGCACCTGGCCTGGTTGTTCGTGGCCGCGCTGCTGACCGCGCTGGTCGGGGGTGCGTGATGGAGCGCAACGCCCTGCTCACCGAGCTGCTGACCCTGACCGCCCAGCTCCTCACCGCACACCCCGACGCACCGCCGGTGTTCGGGATCGTGGTGAACGACACCATCGCCTTCGGCGCGAGGGTCGAGATGCAGATGCGGGACCCGAACAGCGACCCGAGCCTGATCGCGGAGTGGGCCAGCAGGCTCAACACCACGGTCCGACTTCGCGACCACGGCACCTACGTCCAGGTCCACATCGACTGGGCCACGCGCACCCCCACCGGGCAGCCCGCGGTCATCCGGGTGTGGAGCCACTTCAGCCCCCAGGCTGCTGACCAGCTCGTGCGTGCCGCCGGTACCGCCTTCCGCAACGGCACCGCCACGGTGTCGGTGCAGCAGATCCGCGCCGCAGCTCGGATGCTGGTCAAGGCGGTGGCTGCGTGATGGCCCGCCAGCGCCCGCTGTACGAGACGGTCCTTCCCTGGAACGGCCAGACCGCGTTCTGCCGTGGCCGCATGGACGGTCTGCTGGTCTTCGGCTTCCGTGGCCGCCCCGGCGCGGTCCCGCCCGGCCTGGCCACCCGCAACCAGCTCCGCGCCGTGGGCCTGCGCCCCGACGGAGCCGACCCGGTGGCACTGCTGGTCTTCCGGCACCGCAAGCCCTTCCGCCGCGAAGAGGTCTGTCCACTGTGGCTGATCACCGAGGCCAAGCCGGTCCGGCCGTTCACCGCCCGCAAACAGTTCGCCCTGGAGAAGGCCAACGCCGCGCTGCGCTTCTGCCCGCAATGCCAACGCGACGTGGGCTACCGCCTCCCGACCTCCTACGGCAAGTGCTGGACCTGCTTCACCACCAACGAGATCGGAGCCGCAGCATGAACGGCAAGACCTTCACCGCCGCCCACCCCGGCGTCATCGGGCTGAACCTCAACCTGGACCACGGCGACATCCGGGTGAGCGTGGAAGACCGCGAGCACGCCGAGATCACCCTCACCCCGATCAACCCCGGCGACATCACCGCCGCCGACCTGATCACCCGCGCCACCGTCACCGGGTACGGGCAGGACTGGACCGTGACCGTGCCGTCCCCGCCGGAACCGGCCATCCACGTCCGCACCACCGCCACCAGGATCCCCGCCGGTACCACGGTGATCGGCGCGATCATCGGCGGCAACGGCGACATCACGACCGGGGTCACCATCGTCAACGGCCGCATGGTCAGCGGCCACCGCGTGACCGGCCTGGACAGCGGCGGAGGCATCCGCGCCGACGTCCGCCTGCCCGAGGGCTCCTCGGTGTCGGTGGCCACCTTCACCGCCCGCCTGACCACGGTCGGCGAGCTGGACCGGCTGGCCTTCCGCTCCACCTCCGGCGACCTGATCGCACAGGATGCCGGCACTGTGGAAGCCCGCACCATCTCCGGAGACATCACCGCTGCTCTGGCCTGCACGGCGCTGCTCACCAGCACCTCCGGTGACCTGGACGTACGCTGCACCGCCGATGCCACCCTGCGGACTATCTCCGGGGACATCAGCATCGGCGCGCTGACCGGTGCGGCCCGAGTGCAGTCGACCTCCGGCCGCGTTGACGTCCACTCGGTCGCCGCTTCCACGGTGGAGGCCAACACGGTCAGCGGGCGCATCCGCCTGAGCGCCGATGACGGGGTGCCGGTGCAGGCCCACACCCGCAGCGTCTCCGGCCGGATCACCCGAAATTTCTGACCGCCCCAGACCGGCGGCACATCCGCCAAGACACTCCGCCGGTCCGGGTCTCCCAACCGATTCATGATCACTCAGGAGACTCCAAATGCTACGGCTCAACAAGATGAGCGCGCCCGCCATCCTCGTGTGGCTGCTGCTCACCATCCTGACCCCGCTGGCAAAGACCCTGGCCA
>NZ_JBQJIM010000025.1:0-177998 GCF_052078295.1 Crossiella sp. CA198 | reverse complement strand
CGCCTCCGCCAGACCCACGCCTACTTCCGCAGCCGAACCACCGAGCAGCACCTCACCACTGCCGCCCCTTGGACCAGCCCCTGGCTACCCGAAGGTTTCGGACAAGACTTCTGGCCAGGTGCTTAGCTCTTCCTTTCCAGCGCGTCGCGGCGATGGGCGCGCAACCGGTGCATGACCTCGTTGCCGCCCTTGCCGAAGTAGTCGTGCAGCTCCTGGTACTCCCGGTACAGGCGTTGGTAGGCAGCGACATTCGCCGGATCCGGCTGGTACCCGCCACGGCGCACCGATCCCATCGCGGCCGCGGCCGCCCGGATGTCCGGGTACGCCCCCGCGGCCACCGCGGCGTGCATCGCCGAGCCCAGCGCCGGTCCCTGTCCCGACCCGATGATCGACAGTGGCAGCCCGGTGACGTCGGCGTAGATCCGCATCAGCAGTTCGTTGCGCGCCAGGCCGCCCGCGATGATCAGTTCCTCGACCGGGACCCCGGCCAGCCGGAAGGTGTCGATGATGGTCCTGGTGCCGAACGCGGTGGCCTCCAGCAATGCCCGGTAGACGTCCTCGGCGCGGGTGGCCAGCGTCTGGCCGAGCACCACACCGGACAGCTCGTGGTCGACCAGCACCGAGCGGTTGCCGCTGTGCCAGTCCAGCGCGATCAGCCCGTGCTCGCCGACGGCCTGCCCGGCGGCCAGCTCGCTGAGCAGTTCGTGCACGGAGATCCCGCGGGCGCGGGCCCGCTCGTGGTACTCCGCCGGCACCTGGTGCTGGACGAACCAGGCGAAGATGTCGCCCACCCCGCTCTGCCCCGCCTCATAACCCCACAGGCCGGGCACGATCCCGCCGTCCACCACCCCGCACATGCCGGGCACCTCACGCAGCACGTCGCCGTTGAGCACATGGCAGGTGGAGGTCCCCATGATCGCCACCATCTGCCCCGGCGCCACCGCCCGCGCCGCCGGCGCGGTGACATGTGCGTCCACGTTGCCCACCGAGACCGGGATCCCCGCGGGCAACCCGGTCCACTCGGCCGCCCGCACGCTGAGCCCGCCCGCCCAGTCGCCGAGCGCGGCCAGCGGCTGGTTCAGCTTGTCGGCGACGAACCCGGCGAAGCCGGGGTTCAGCGCCGCCAGGAAGTCCCGGTCCGGGTAGCCGCCGTCCTGGTGGATCCCCTTGTACCCGGCGGTGCACGCGTTGCGGGTGTAGGTCCCGGTCAGCTGCCAGACGATCCAGTCCGCCGCCTCCACCCAGTGCGCCATGGCCGCGTAGACCGCGGGCGCCTCCTCCAGGAGCTGGAGCCCCTTGGCGAACTCCCACTCCGAGGAGATCAGCCCGCCGTAGCGTGGTAGCCAGCTCTCCCCGCGCCGCCGGGCCAGTTCGTTGATCCGGTCGGCCTGCGGCTGGGCCGCGTGGTGCCGCCAGAGCTTGACGTAGGCGTGTGGTTCCCCGGCGAACTCCGGCAGCTCACACAGCGGAGTGCCCTGCGCGGTGACCGGAACCATGGTGCACGCGGTGAAGTCCGTGCCAATGCCGATGATCCGCGCACTGTCCACCCCCGCCACCCACAACGCCTCCCGCACCGCGGTCCGCAGCACATCGACGTAGTCCGCGGGCACCTGCAACGCCCACTCCGGCGGCAGCGCCCGCCCCTCGCCTGGCAACGCCCGGTCCAGGACCCCGTGCCGGTACTCGTGCACCGCGGCCCCGAGTTCGGCGCCATCGCGCACCCGCACCACGACAGCACGGCCGGACAACGTGCCGAAGTCGACACCCACCACACAGGAATCGAGATCAGTCACCAGCTCAGTCACATGGCGAATGTTATCGCTAACATTAGTTTCGTCAAGGGCGATCGCCGTGACTTGGCGAGCGGCTCAGAGCAGGCCGGCGGCCCCGATGGCGGATTGCCGCCGAGCTGGCTTCGCGGGGCCTGTTCCGGACAGCGCGCGCGTCCGCCGGCTGGCCACCGGCGGGTGCCGCGGGGCCGCCGTCCGGGCGGAACAGATCGCGCCGTCCGGCCGGACCAGATCGCCCGCCCGCGTGCTGGTGACCAGGCCCGATGACGGAATCGGGCGACCAGGGGCTGGGCGGCAGGAGGCCCTGCCACGACCAGGGGGAACGACTCCAGACCGGGCGGGCGGCACAACGCTCCCCCATGCCGGACACCCGGCGCCAAAGGAACCCGGGCGAGGCCGGGGCGGACAGGCCCGGCTCAGGCGGGCGGCGCGGCGCCCTCCCATGCCGGACACCCAGCGCCAAAGAAACCCGAGCAAGGCCGGGCCGGACAGACCCGGCTCAGGCGGGCGGCGCGACGCTCTCCCGCTTGACCAACACCGGTGCGATGGTCCGCCGCTGCTCCACCGGCCCGCCCTCGCTCACCTGCGCCAGCAACAACCCGAGCGTCTCCCGCGCCACCGCCGCGAAGTCAGGCCGCACGGTGGTCAGCGGCGGGATGAAATAGGCGGCCTCGGTCACATCGTCGAAGCCGACCACGCTGACCTCCCACGGGACCCGTCGGTTGCGCTCGCTCATCGCGCGCAGCACGCCGAGCGCGAGATGGTCGTTGGCCGCGAACACCGCGGTGACCTCGGGCATCCTGGCCAGCATCCGGCCTGCCTGGTAGCCGGCCGCCGCACTCCAGTCCGCGGGCACCACCGGCGGTTCCTCCGCGCCCACGGACTCCAGCGCGCGCCGCCAGCCCTGCACCCGCCCTGCGGCGTCGAACCAGTCCGCGGGGCCGGAGACGTGCCAGACCGTCTGGTGGCCCACCTCGAGCAGGTGCTTGGTGGCGGCGTAGGCGCCTGCCGCCTGGTCGACGGTGACCAATGGGGTGGCCCGGTCCGGGTCGCCGTCCACGGTCACCAGCGGCACCCCGGCCGGGACCTCGGCGAGGGCGTCGCTGGCCGAGGCCGTCGGGGCGATGACCACGATCCCGGCCACCCGCTGGTCGCGGTGCCGTTCCACCGCGGCCGCGATCGAGTCCCGGTCCAGCACCCTGACCCGGCCGACGCTGACCGTGAACCCGGCCTCGCCCGCGGCCTCCTCGAAGGCCGAGAGCAGCGAGGCCGGGCCGTAGAGCGTGGAGTTCTGCGTGACCACGCCGATGAGCTGCGATTTCCCGGTGACCAGGGCACGCGCCGCCTTGTTGGGCCGGTAGCCCAGCTCCTTGATGGCGGCGCGCACCCGCAGCCTGGTCTGCTCACGCACGTTGGGATGCTCGTTGAGCACCCTGGAGACCGTCTGATGGGAGACACCGGCGAGCCGGGCGACATCGGTCATCGCGGGGCTGCGCGAAATCCTGCTGTCCACAGGCGATCTCCGATCCTTGGTCTTCGACGCCCGATGTTAGCGGTAACACCGATCTGGCGCCCGTCTGGCACGTCCCGGCCATTCTCCCCTAACCGGCCGGGTTCGCCCCGCCCCGGGGCACGCCGAAGTCCGGCGTGCCGTCGGACCGCCAGCGCAGCCGCTGCACCCGGGTGTGCCGGTTGGGGTCGAAGAGTGGGTCGCCGCTGATGTCCCGGTAGTCCCTGGCGTGATAGACGAGCACGTCCGCGCCGCCGACGGTGGTGAACGAGTTGTGTCCTGGCCCGTACTGGCTGGTGCCCGTGTTGCTGGTGAACACCGGCCCTGGCGATTTGACCCACGACCGCGGGTCGAGCAGGTTCGCGTTCGCCTCCGCGGTGAGCAGGCCCATGCAGTAGCGGGCGTCGGTGGCGCTGGCGGAGAAGGTCACGAACACCCGGCCGTTGCGGATCAGCACCGCGGGCCCCTCGTTGACCTTGAAGCCCTGGGTCTCCCAGGACGCTGTGGGCACCGCGATCCGCGTCGGCGGCGTGCGCAGCGCCAGTGGCGAGTCCAGCTCCGCGAGATAGAGGTTGCTGTTGGTGTCGATGCCGGGTTCGCTCTGCGCCCACAGGAAGTACCGCCGGCCGCGGTGCTCGAAGGTGGTGGCGTCCAGGGTGAAGGTGTCCCAGGCGGTCCGCATCTGCCCGCGTAACACCCAGCCTGCCGCGCGCGGGTCGGCGCCGGCGGATTCCAGCACGTAGGTGCGGATGCGGAAGGGCTCCTCGGCGTCGCCCGCGGCGAAGTAGACGTACCACTTCCCGCCGATCCGGTGCAGTTCCGGCGCCCAGATGTGCCCGCCCATCCGGCCCGAGGCCGGTCGCCGCCAGATCACCGTCTCCGCCGCCGCGCCCAGACCCTCCACTGTGGACGCACCGCGAATGATGATCCGGTCGTACTCGGGCACCGAGCCGGTGAAGTAGTACCTGCCGCCGACCGGTGGGGTGATGAACGGGTCGGCCCGCTGGCGGATCAGCGGCTGACCGGCGGCGGCCGCACCGGCGCCGAGTGGGAGGGCCGCCAGCGCACCGCCTGCCAGCAGCAGGGCACGTCGGTTGAGTGGGCTCACGGACGGCTCCGATCCTTGATGCGCAGGAAGGTGATGGAGTGGGGCGGGAAGGTGTGGGTGAAGGCGTTCGACACCCTGACCTCCGCGACGCGTGGCCGGATCGGCTGGCCTGCCTGGGTGTTGAGGTCATCCGGCTTGCCCTGCAGGGTGGTGGCCTTGGCGATGGGCTGGACCTGGGTGTCGCGCCCCAGGTCCAGCCGCACCCGCGCCGCGTTGTCCTGGGCGTTGACCACCTTGACGATCAGCTCCCCGGTGGCGAGGTCCCTGGTGACCACCTGGCGGAACGGCTCCGTCCGGCGGTCGTCGGTGAACTCGCCCCACCGCTGACCGTCCAGGAACAGCGCGACGTGCCTGGCGCGCACTTCCACGCGCAGGTCGTAGGTCCGGCCGGTCTCGATCCTGGTGTCCTTGTCCAGCACCGTGCTCTTGGCCCCGGCCTCGGTCCGCTCCACCGCGGAGCGGGTGTTGTCCCAGCCGCCCAGGTTCCACCAGTGCAGGTTGCCGGTGTCCTTGACACCGAAGGCGACCAGGAAGCCCTCCCGGCCGGACTGCTTGGTGGCCTTGAGGTTGAGCGTGTAGTCCCGCCAGGCCGGATCGCCCGCGGTCACCAGGGTGTTCTCCGCGGTGGCGTCGGACTGCGCGTAGCTGCCGTCGGTCACCGCCCAGCTGCCACGCCCGGCGGCCTTGGTCCAGCGGGCGTCGGTGCCGGAGAAGTCCTCGGCGAACAGGGTCCGGCCGTCGGCCGCGGTCACCCGGACCTCGTCGTAGCTCGCCGCGGTGGCCCAGGTGGACAGGCCGATCGCGCCGGTGATCGGTTCCATTGTGGACGGTGTGCTGGAGGCGGTGCTGGGCACCACGTGGTCGCCCACGTTGGTCATGAACAGCTTCTGCGTCTCATAGCTGGTCGAGCCCCAGGAGGCGTGGTTGTTGAACCAGATCAGGTCCGGCCGCCACTGCACCGAGTCCTCGTTGGCCAGCAGCGGCGCGTAGGAGGCGAGCTTGACCACGTCGGCGTTGCGCTCCAGGCCGGTCAGGTAGGCGGCCTCCGCGAGGGAGTTGCGCCACCGGTTGTCCCGCGCGGCGTACTCGCCGAGGAAAACCTTGGGGCCGTTGCGGTCGTAACTGTCATAGCGGTGGTTGTTGGCCAGGAACCACTGCGGGCTCATGTAATAGTGCTCGTCCACCAGCTCAACCCCGGCCTCCCGGTTGAGCTGCCAGAGCCGGTCGAAGGTGGGGCCGGATTCGACCGGACCCGAGTTGCCCACCACCGTGATCTCCGGGTACCTGGCCGCGATCGCCTTGCGGAACTCGGTGAAGTGCGCGAAGTACTCCGCAGGCAGGTTCTCCTCGTTGCCCACCGCGAGGTGGGTCAGCCGGAACGGCGCCGGGTGGCCCATCGCGGCGCGCTCGCGGCCCCAGGTGGAGGTGGCGGGGCCGGTGGCGAACTCGATCAGGTCCAGGGAGTCCTGGATGTGCCGCCGCAACAGTTCCGGGTCCCTGGTGACCTGGTTCTGGCCGCAACCGGTGACCAGCGCGGGCACCACCGGCAGCGGCATCGCGCCGATGTCCTCGGCGAACTGGAAGTACTCGAAGTAGCCCAGGCCGTAGGACTGGTTGTAGCCCCAGAAGTTCCAGTTGGCAGCCCGCTGCTCGACCGGGCCGATGGTGTCCTTCCACTGGTAGGACCGGCGGCGCTCGTAGTCCGGCGCCTGATAGCCGTAGTGGCTGCCGGTGTTGACCAGGCAGCCGCCAGGGAAGCGGACGAAACCCGGTTTCAGCGCGGCGATCTTCTCCGCCAGGTCCCGGCGCAGCCCGTGGTTTTTGTAGGTGTCCCTGGGAAACAGCGACACCATGTCCAGCCGCAGGGTGCCCGCTCCCCCGCCCTCGACCCGCAGCCGGGCGGTGGTGCTGGTGGCGCGGGCGCGGAAGCCGCCGGTGTACTTGACCCAGCCATCGCCGCGGACCTGGACGCGCAGCGGGGTGGCCAGTTCCCTGCCCGCCGGGTCGGTCAGCGCGACCGACAGCGGGGTGCCGGTGGCGGCGTTGGTGCGGGCCCAGACCGAGAAGTCGTAGAACTGGTTGTCCCGCAACGGGATCCCGGTGTTGTAGCCGGAGTTGACCACCCCGGCGGGCAGGCTGAGCTTGAGGTGGCGGCGGTTGCGCTCGTGCAGCCTGCCGGCCTCGTCGACCACCTCGGCCACGCCGCCGGTGGGCGCCCAGGAGGTCAGGCCGGTGTAGCCGGCGTTGTCGGCGCGGTCGTACTCGAAGGAGCGGTTCTGCACCAGTTCGGCGTACAGGCCACCGTCGGCGGCGCGGTTGATGTCCTCGAAGAAAACGCCGTACATGCGCTCGTCGATGTCCGGGCCCCGGCCCGCCGGGTCGACGG
Source organism: Crossiella sp. CA198 (assembly GCF_052078295.1). Lineage (NCBI taxonomy): Bacteria > Bacillati > Actinomycetota > Actinomycetes > Pseudonocardiales > Pseudonocardiaceae > Crossiella > Crossiella sp. CA198. Next base: position 171,204 of record NZ_JBQJIM010000025.1, on the reverse strand, counting down.
TCAGGGTGTAGTCGGTCTCGGCAGCCGTGCCAGCACCGGGCAGGGCCACCAGCAGGCTCGCCGCGAGGGCGGCGCAGAGCAACACGCGGGACACGTGAACTCCTTCAGGATCAAGGGAATGCCGCGCGGACGCGGTCGAGTTCGGCCTTGGTGATCGGCAGCACGGTGCCGTGCCGTGGACTGCGTGGCAGCGCGTGCCCGGTGGACGGGGTCCAGCGGCCGGAGGCGAGATCGGTGGTCTCGAACGGGAGGTAGCCGCGGCCGCCGAACTCGTCGATGAACAGGTACCAGCGGCGTTCGGTGTTGGACTTGAATACCGTCGGCCCCTCGCCCTGGCTCATCGCGCCCTTGCCGATGCAGTCGGCGACGAAGCCGTACCTGGTGGAGCGCAGGTTGGTGGACTTCTCCGCGAGGATGAACTTGCTGCACGGGGTGCTGGAGGAGTTGTTCCGCTCGTCCTTGGTGAAGCGGTAGTAGGTGCCGCCGTCCTTGATCACGGTGGAGTCGATGACCGAGTAGCCGGGGTCCACCCACACCTGGGGCTGGCTGAAGGTGCGGAAGTCCCGGGTGGTGGCGTAGAGCATCCGGTTGTGCGTGTTGCCGGTGTGCTGCGGATCGCTAGCGGCGTAGAGCTTCGAGGCCCAGAACACCACGTAGGCGCCGATCGCGGTGTCGTAGTAGGCCTCGGGGGCCCAGGTGTTGCCCGCGGTGTCCGGCGAGACTCGCACGTGCCGCTGCGCGCTCCAGCGCACCAGGTCGGTGGACTCCCACACCTCGATGTGCTTGCTGCCGTGGCGTTGCGCGGCATCCCAGTTGCCGTTGCCGTGCATGCGCAGGTCGGTGGCGATCAGGTAGAACTTGTCGCCGGCAGGCGAGCGGATGATGAACGGGTCCCGCACCCCCTTGTCGCCGAGGGTCGAGGTCAGCACCGGCCTGCCCCGGTTCAGCTCGTCCCAGCGCAGCGCGTCGTTGCCACGGCTGGCGGCCAGGTAGACCTGCTCGCCGGTGGCGCTGCCCTCGCCGGTGAAGTAGCCGAACAGGTAGCCCTCGTAGGGCGCGGCGGCGGGCAGCGGGCGGACGTTGACGTCGAAGCGACGCTTGAGCTGGCGGCCGCCGAGCCGGACGGTGGCGGTGAGGGTGACCGGGGCGGGGGCCGCGCCGTGCGGTGGGCGGGTGACCTCGCCGGTTTCGGTGATCACGTTGCGGCGGTTGGAATGCCAGCTGACGGTGGCGCCCGCGGCCTCGGCGGGCAGGCTGACATTGCCGCGGAGATCCTCGGCGTCCCAGACCGTCAGGGTGTCCGCGGCGGTGGCGAGGGCGCGGGCGGTCGCGGGGTCACCAGGGGCGGCCTCCGCCGCGGGCACGGCGACGGCCAGCGCGAGGGTCAGGGCCAGGGTGGTGAGCAGGGGGCGGGGGCGAGCAGGGAATACCGGCATGACCGTACTTCCATCTCGACAGGGAAGGTGTTCCGGGTCACAAAAGTGAGCGCTAACATAACGAGGGCTCTCCACCGTGTCAACGCCACTACGGTCTGGTAACCCGAAGCTTGACGGACGAGTTGTGAGCGCTCACTCTTGTGGCCCACCAACGGCTCCATCGGAGGAAGACGTGCTGAAGAAGATCACGACCGCCGCCAGCGTGGTCCTGCTGAGCGCACTCGCCGCCTGCTCCGGTGGCCAGTCGCCCGCCGGCGCGGGCGGCGCGATCACCATGGGCTTCGCCCAGGTGGGCGCCGAGAGCGGGTGGCGCACCGCGAACACCAAATCGGTCCAGGAAGCGGCCAAGGCCGCGGGGATCGAGCTGAAGTTCTCCGATGCGCAGCAGAAGCAGGAGAACCAGCTCAAGGCGATCCGCTCCTACATCCAGCAGAAGGTCAGCGTGATCGCGTTCAGCCCGGTGGTGGAGACCGGCTGGGACACCGTGCTGCTGGAGGCCAAGCGGGCCAGCATCCCGGTGATCCTCACCGACCGCGCCATCGACTCCGATGACACCTCGCTGTACCGCACCTTCCTCGGCTCGGACTTCGTCGAGGAGGGCCGCAAGGCCGCGGACTGGCTGCTGGCCAACTCCCAGGGCCAGGTGAACGTGGTCGAACTCCAGGGCACCACCGGCGCCGCTCCCGCCATCGACCGCGAGAAGGGCTTCGCGGAGAAGATCGCCGCCCGCCCGGACATCAAGGTCGTGGCTTCGCAAACCGGGGATTTCACCCGCTCCGGCGGCAAGCAGGTGATGGAGGCGTTCCTGAAGTCCACCCCGAAGATCGACGTGGTGTACGCGCACAACGACGACATGGGGCTGGGCGCGATCGAGGCGATCAAGGCCGCGGGCAAGGTGCCGGGCAAGGACATCCGGATCATCACCGTGGACGCCGTGCGCGACGGCATGCAGGCGCTGGCCAACGGCGAGATCAACTTCATCGTGGAGTGCAACCCGTTGCTGGGCAAGCAGTTGATGGAGCTGACCAAGAAGGTGCTCGCGGGTCAGCAGGTGCCGGCCAGGGTGGTCACCGAGGAGGGCACCTTCACCAGCGAACAGGCCAGGGCCGCGCTGCCCACCCGGCAGTACTGACCACGGTCCCGCGACGAAGGCGGAGTCATGACCGAGCACAACGCGGTCGTCGAGATGCGCGGGATCTCCCTCGCCTTTCCCGGAGTCAAAGCACTCCAGGACGTCGACTTCCGGCTGTTCCCCGGCGAGGTGCACGCGCTGATGGGCGAGAACGGCGCCGGCAAGTCCACTGTGATCAAGACGCTCACCGGCGTGCACACCCCGGACACCGGCGAGATCCGCCTCAACGGGGCCGCGGTGGCCTTCTCCGGTCCCGCCCAGGCCCAGCGGGCCGGGATCAGCACGGTGTACCAGGAGGTGAACCTGTGCCCCAATCTCACCGTGGCGGAGAACATCCTGCTCGGCCGGGAACCGCGCCGGTTCGGCCGGATCGACGGCAGGGCGATGCGGCTCCGCGCGGCCGGGTTGCTGGCCAGGGTCGGGCTGGACATCGACCCAGCCTCCGCGCTGAGCGGCCACCCGATCGCGGTGCAGCAACTGGTCGCCATCACCAGGGCGATCGCGGTGGACTGCCGGGTGCTGGTGCTGGACGAGCCGACCTCCAGCCTGGACACCGCGGAGGTGACCGAGCTGTTCCGGATCATCCGGGTGCTCCGTGACGAGGGGGTGGCCATCCTGTTCGTCTCGCACTTCCTGGACCAGGTCTACGCCATCGCCGACCGGTTGACGGTGCTGCGCAACGGTTGTCTGGTCGGCGAGCACCGCGTCGAGGAGCTGGACCGGCGCGCGCTGATCGCGGCGATGCTCGGCCGCGAACTGGGTGTGCTGGCCGAGATCGAGCGCTCCGCCCGGCACGCGTCCCCGGCCGCGCCCGCCCTGGTGCGGGCCGAGGGACTCGGTCGCCGGGGCGCCATCGCGCCATTCGACCTGGAGATCCGGGCCGGGGAGATCGTCGGACTGGCCGGGCTGCTCGGTTCCGGCCGCACCGAGCTGGCGCGGCTGCTCGCCGGGGCGGACCGGGCGGACACCGGCAGGCTGCTCGTGGACGGCAAGCCACTGCGGCGTGGCCCACGAGGCGCGATTGGCGCGGGCATCGGGTTCTGTTCCGAGGACCGCAAGGGCGAGGGCCTGGTCGCCGATCTCAGTGTCAGGGAGAACCTGGTGCTCGCCCTGCAGGCCGCCCGCGGCTGGACCCGTCCGCTGTCCCGCCGGGCACAGCACGAGCTGGTCGCGAAATACCTTGCCACGCTGGACATCCGGCCGGCGAACCCGGACACGCCCGCAGGCTCGCTCTCCGGCGGCAACCAGCAGAAGGTGTTGCTGGCCCGGTGGCTGGTCATCCGGCCCCGGCTGCTCATCCTGGACGAGCCCACCCGCGGTGTCGACGTCGGGGCCAAGGCGCAGATCCAGCAGCTGATCACCGACCTGGCCGCGGCCGGCATGGCGATCCTGTTCATCTCCGCCGAACTGGAGGAGGTGGTGCGGCTGGCCGATCGGGTCGTGGTGCTGCGGGACCGGCGGGTGCTGGCCGAACTCGGGCACGCCCAGGCCGGGGTCGACGCGGTGGTCGAGTTGATCGCGGGCGACTCGGCGCCCGCGCCGGAAAGGGCGGTCTCGTGAGTTCCCGGTTGCGCTGGCCACTGCTGGCCCTGGCCGTGCTGCTCGCCCTCAACCTGGTGCTGGCGCCGGAATTCTTCTCGGTGCGACTGCAGGACGGGCACCTCTACGGCAGCCTGGTCGACATCCTGAACAACGGCGCGCCCACCTTGCTGGTCGCGCTCGGCATGACCCTGGTGATCGCCACCCGCGGCGTGGACCTCTCCGTCGGCGCGGTCGCGGCGATCGCGGGCGCCCTCGCCTGCACACACATCGCGGGTTCGGCCGATCCTGGTGGCCCGGCGGCCGCGCTCGGCGGCATGGCGCTGGCCCTCGGGCTGTGCCTGCTGCTGGGGCTGTGGAACGGATTCCTGATCGCGGTGCTGGGCATCCAGCCGATCATCGCCACGCTGGTGCTGATGACCGCGGGCCGCGGCCTGGCCATGCTGCTCACCGAGGGCCAGATCATCACCGTGGACAACAGCGCCTACCGAGTGGTCGGCGCCGGGTATCTGGTGCTGCCGGTGGCGATCCTGATCAGCGGAGCCGCCCTGCTCGCGGTCACCCTGCTGACCCGGCGCACCGCGCTGGGCCTGCTGATCGAGTCCGTCGGGGTGAATCCGGAGGCGAGCAGGCTGGCCGGGATCCGCTCCCGCCGGATCATCTGGACCTGCTACGCCTTCGCCGCGCTGTGCGCGGGCGTCGCCGGGCTGATGATCAGCTCCAACGTCAGCGCGGCGGATGCCAACAACGCCGGGCTGTGGATCGAGATGGACGCGATCCTGGCCGTGGTCATCGGCGGCACCGCGCTGACCGGCGGCCGTTACTCCCTGGCCGGAACCCTGCTCGGCGCGCTGCTCATCCAGACGCTCACCACCACCATCTACACCATCGGCATCGCACCGGAGATCACCCTGGTGTTCAAGGCGATCGTGGTGATCGGCATCTGCCTGGCCCAGGCGCCGAAAGCCCGCGCGCTGCTGCGCCGCCGTCCGCCCCGCGCCCGCGCCGAACCCGAGAAGGTGGTCACGCCATGACCGCTCCCGCCCGTGCCCACGCGCTGGTGCCAGTCCGGTTCCGGCCGGTGCTGTTGTCCTACACGTTGTTCGCGCTGATCTTCCTGTCGGGTGCACTGGCCTACGACGGCTTCGGCACCGGCCAGGTGCTGGTGAACCTGTTCGTGGACAACGCCTTTCTGCTCGTGCTGGCGATCGGCCTGACTTTCGTGATCCTCACCGGCGGCATCGACCTCTCGGTCGGCTCGGTGGTCGCACTGTCCACAATGGTCACCGCGACCGGCTTGCGGGCGGGTTGGCCGGTGCCGCTCGTGGTGGCGGCCGTGCTCGTCCTCGGTTCGATGCTGGGCCTGCTGATGGGTCTGGTGATCCACTACTTCGAGCTGCCGCCGTTCATCGTCACCCTGGCCGGGATGTTCCTCGCCCGTGGCCTGTGCTTCCTGATCAGCGTGGAATCAATCCCCATCAAGGACAACACGTTCCGCGCGCTGGCCACCGCCTCGATTGATCTCGGCGGCGGGCTCGCCATCACCTCCGGCGTGCTCGTCGCGGCGCTGGTGGTGGCGGTGGCCGCCTATGTGCTGCACCTGACCCGATTCGGCCGCACCGTGTACGCGGTCGGCGGCAGCGAGTCCTCCGCGACCCTGATGGGCCTGCCGGTCGGCCGGGTCAAGGTCGGGGTGTACGTGATCAGCGGGTTCTGCTCCGCACTCGGCGGGCTGCTGCTGAGCCTGTACATGCTCTCCGGCTACAGCCTGCACGCGGTGGGCATGGAGCTGGACGCGATCGCCGCGGTGGTGATCGGCGGCACCCTGCTGGCCGGCGGCGCGGGCTATGTGGCCGGTTCGGTGGTGGGAGTGCTGGTGCTGGGCGCCATTCAGACGCTGATCTCCTTCCAGGGCACCCTCAGCTCCTGGTGGACCAAGATCGTGATCGGCGTGCTGTTGCTGGCCTTCATCGGGCTACAGCGGGTGCTGCCCCAGCGATCCGCCGGCCGGGCGGCACGGTGAAGCTCACCGGGTCCGCGGCCGGGCTGCCCGCCGGTGTCCACACCCCGAAAGACCATCCCGCGCGGCTTCGTCTCACTGGCGATCGTTCCTGGTCATCCAGAGCCGCCGCGGTCCGGTGCCCGCGGCGCCCAGCCGGTCGTCCCGGTTGCGCAGCAGGCAGTTCTGCAACGAGAGGCATCCGCAGCCGATGCAGTCAGTGAGCTTGTCGCGCAACCGGACGAGCTGGCTGATCCGTAGGTCCAGATCCGCGTGCCAGCGCGCCGCGAGCAGCTCCCAGTCCTCCTGCGTCGGCGCGCGGTCGGCGGGCAGTTCGGACAGCGCCGCGCCGATCTCACGCAGCGGGATGCCGACCCGCTGGGCGACTCTGATGAGCGCGACCCGGCGCAGCGCGTGCCGCGGGAACCGCCGCTGATTGCCCGCCGTGCGCCTGCTGGTCAACAGGCCCTGTTCCTCGTAGAAGTGCAGCGCGGTGACGGTCACGCCGGCACGCCGGGCGAGTTGGCCAATGGTCAGTTCGGCTTGCGGGTCCACCACCTGCGGAATTCTACCTCTTGACCTCGGGTAAAGATGAGGTTTGAAGCTGTTCGGCATGACTCGTGACATCACCGGTCCCCCGCTGGCAGGCCGACGGGAATGGCTCGGCCTCGCAGTTCTCCTGCTCCCCGCGCTGCTGGCCTCGCTTGAGCTGACCATCACCCACCTCGCGCTGCCCGCGATCGGCCGCGACCTGGGCGCGTCCAGCACCCAGTTGCTGTGGATCGTCGACGGTTACGCGTTCCTGCTGGCAGGCACGCTCGTCGTGATGGGCACGCTGGGCGACCGGTTCGGGCGGCGCAGGCTGCTGCTCGGTGGCGCGACCGCGTTCAGCGCCCTGTCCGTGGTCGCCGCGTACGCCCCGAACCCGGAGGTGCTCATCGCGGTGCGCGCCCTGCTCGGCGTGGCGGGCGCGACGCTCATGCCCTCGGTGCTCGCGCTCGCCGTGGCGCTGTTCACCGAAGCACGCCAGCGCGCGCAGGCCGTCGGCATCGTCATCGCCACCGTCTCGGCCGGTACCGCGATCGGACCGCTCGTCGGTGGCTGGCTGCTTGAGCACTTCTGGTGGGGCGCGGCGTTCCTGCTGCCGATCCCGCTGATGCTCGTGTTGCTTGTCCTCGGGCCGGCGACGCTGCCCGAGGGCCGATCCCCCGGCGGGCGCCGGCTGGACCTGCCCAGCGCCGTGCTGTCCATCGCCACCGTGCTGCCGATCGTCTACGGGCTCAAGCAGGTCGCCGCGACCGGGCCGGACCCGATGGCCTTCGCCACCATCGCCCTCGGACTGGCCTGCGCCCTGGCATTCGTCCGCCGTCAGCGCCGCCTGGCCGACCCGATGATCGATCTGCACCTGTTCGCCTCCCCGGCGTTCACCACGGCCACCCTCACGCTCATGCTCGGGATCTTCGTGCTGTGGGGCACGAACTACGCGGTGGCGCAGTACCTCCAGCTGGTGGCCGGGCTGACTCCGCTGACCGCCGGGCTGTGGACGGCACCGTCGGCGATCGGGGTCATCCTCGGCTCCCTCGGCGCGACCCGGCTCGCGCGACGGCTGCCGCCACGGTGGATCATCGGCGGTGGGCTGCTGCTGTCGGCCGCGGGGTTCGGTGTGCTCGCCACCATCGGCCCGGCCACCCCGCTGCGCGTGCTCGTGACCGGGACGATCATCGTCTCGGCCGGGCTGGGACCGCTGATGGCGCTGGCCACCGACATCGTGGTGGGCAGCGCCCCTGCCGAGCGGTCAGGCGCCGCGTCGGCCATCGCCTCCGCCGCACCCCAGTTGGGCGGCGGGCTGGGAATCGCGATCCTCGGCAGCGTCATCACGGCCGCCTACCGCGCGGGCATGGGCAGCCTCGCCGGACCGGCAGGCGACACCCTCACCGGTGCCGTCGCCGCCGCGGGCACCCTGCCAGCGGCCGAGAGCGCCGCCCTGCTCACCACGGCCCGGGCCGCGTTCACCGCCGGATTCGAGGTCAGCGCTCTGGTCTCGGCCACGCTGACGGTGCTGCTCGCCGGCACCGTCCTGCTGGTGCTGGGCAGACGGTGACCTGCCGCGTCACGGGCCAGCATGCAAGGCAAGCTCGGCCTGCGCAACCGGCTGGAAATCGCGGCCTTGGCCTGGGAGAACCATCTCGTGCTACCGCGCTGTGCGCCCGGCCGGAGTTGATGTCCTGCACCGGCCGGGCGCACATGGGGGCCGAACTAAGGGCTCCGCCCGAACCGGTCAGCCCAGTCGGATGAACCAGCTGTTGCCGAGGCAGCCCGAGTCCTGCCGAATGGAGGCGACCACGTACCCCGGCGGGAGCGGGTGCTGGGTCTGGCAGACCCACAAGCCGTTGGCCGGGAGCCGGATGAACCAGCTGTAACCGGCGCAGCCCGAGTCCTGCCGGATTGAGGTCACCACGTACCCCGGTGGGATCGGCAGCTGAGTCTGGCAGATCCACATGCCGTTGACCGGGACCTGGACGAACCAGCTGTAACCGCCACAACCCGAGTCCTGCCGGATCGAGGTGATCACATGGCCCGCCGGAACCGGCGTGCCGGCACAGATCCAGCCCGAGAACAACGGCGCCGCGGCGGTGGCCGGAGCGACAGCGGGTGCGGCACTGGCCGGGGCGGCGGCGATGACGCCACCGATCATGGCCATCCCGGCGAACGCGGCGAGCTTTCCGAACATTCTCGACCAGCGCGAAGTGCCATTCATGGAACTATCCTCTCTGTTGTTTCAGGCGCCCGAACCGGTCAGCCAAATCGGATGAACCAGCTGTTGCCGAGGCAGCCCGAGTCCTGCCGGATGGAGGTGACCACGTACCCCGGCGGGATCGGCACGGAGGATTCGCAGATCCACAGGCCGTTGGCCGGGAGCCGGACGAACCAGCTGCGGCCGCCACAACCCGAGTCCTGCCGGATCGAGGTGATCACATGGCCCGCCGGAACCGGCGTGCCGGCACAGATCCAGCCCGAGAACAGCGGCGCCGCGGCGGTGGCCGGAGCGACAGCGGGTGCGGCACTGGCCGGAGCGGCGGCGATAAGGCCACCGATCATGGCCATCCCGGCGAACGCGGCCAGCTTTCCGAACATTCTCGACCAGCGTGAAGAGCCATTCATGGAACTATCCCCTCTATTGTTTCAGAAACTGCGGATAAATCAGGTTCGACTGCCGCAGCTCACATGCGCCTACGCGCACGGAATTGCTCGCGAAATTTCCCCTATTAGCGCGAGCTTGAAAAGCCCCTCTCCGAAAAGAGACGGTATCCGCACCGACGGAGGCCAGGAAATACGCCAAACAGCCTAATTCCACTACAAGGTGTAGCGAAATTCCCGCATGCGGGCGAGCTGGATCACTGGCGAGGGAGCCGGGCGACGAGCGCGGTACGCGAGGACACGCCGAGTTTGCGGTAGATCCGACCGAGGTGGGTCTCCACGGTGCGTTCGCTGACCACCAGCCGTTCGGCGATGGCCCGGTTGCTCTCCCCCCTGGCGACCAGCTCGGCGATCTCGGCCTCCCGCCGGGTCAGGCCGAGTGGGGAATGCCGCGCGGTGTGCGGGGCAGGCGCGGGGACGCGGCGGCCGAGCTTGCGCTGGTGCCGGGTGGCCAGTTCGACATACCGGTCTGCCCCGCACAAGGCGAGAACCGCCGCCGCACTGTCCAATTCGGACAGTGCCATCGACCGGTCGCCGCCCGCACCGTGGATCAGGCCGGCCAGCATCCGGGCCCGGCCGGCCTGCAGCCGCTGCCCGGTGGCCACGAAGATCTCCGCCGCCGTCTCGGCCCGGACCAGGGCCGTCCCCAGTTCCCCTGCCTGGTGCAGGGTGTGCGCCCGCGCCAGCGCGGCGAACCCCACGCTCCACGGCAGCACCTCATCGGCCAGCTCCTCCGCGCGGTCCGCCCAGTCGCCCGGCTCACCGAGTTCGGCCAGCTCGGCATAGGTGCGCAGGCGCATCCGGTAGAGCAGCTGGGGCAGCGCCGGGCCGCCCATTCGCTCGATCACCCGCGCCAGTCCGCCGCCCCGGCCGGTACGCCTGCGCAGCAGCTCGATGCCCAGTGCGAGGGGCTGGCGCCGGACCTCCGGGCCCTGCTCGGGTAGCGCGCACATCTCCTGGTAGGACCGGGTCAGCGTGTCCAGGTCCAGGCAGTCCACCGCGACCATGCCCTGGAAGAACAACGCCGCCTCCAGCAGCGGGGTCGCCCCGTCCAGCCTGGCCAGTTCCAGTGCCTCCGCCGCCGAGGCGGTGGCCTGGGCCAGCTGCCCCGCCGCGGCCTGGCCGACGGAGCAGTAGCCGTAGATGCCCGCGCTGCCCGTGACGTTGCCGGTCCGCTCCATCACCACCAGCTCCTGCCGCAACCGGCGCAGCCCGCTGTCCAGCCGGAGGTGCCCGTAGATCTCGGTGATCGGTGCGGCGTGGCCGATCCAGAAGAACGCCCGGTGCTCGGCTTCGCTGATGCGGTCGAACATCTCGGTGGACTCCGCCAGCAGCCGCACCGCCTCGCGCACCCGCCCCAGCTGCGGGTAGGTCATGGCCAGCATGGCCAGGGCCGCGCAGCGCACCGGGCAGTCGGCCCCGGCCGGACGCCGTCGCAGGGCCAGCGCCGCCACCTCGGCGGCCTCGGCGAACTTGAACTGGGACAGCTCCAGCACCGCCAGGTGCATGGCGATCATGGCGGTGAGCAGGTCGTCCTGGTCCGGCTCGCGGTCCAGCTCGGTGTAGAGCGTCTCGGTGGTCTCCTCCGCCCAGGCGAAGGACAGGCTGGTGCCCGCGTACAGCGCGGTCGCCCGCAGCCGCAGCGCGGGTTCGGCCATCAGGGCTCTGGCCAGCTCCCAGGCCTGGGCGCTGCGACCCGCCAGCGCCAGTGCCTGGGCCAGTTCCAGGCGCAGCTCCCCGCCAACCTCGTCCGCGGGCTCCGGATGCAGGTCCAGCGCCGCCTGGGCCCAGCTCACCGCGGTCGCCGGGGCCACCGGCAGGGCCTCCCTGGCCGCCGCGCGCAGCTCCTCCCGCGCCTGGGTGTCCCCGACCGCGGCCGAGCGGGCGATGTGCGGTGCGCGCACACCGATTCCCGCGCCCCGCCTGGCCAGTTCCCCGGCCACCCTGCCGTGGGTGGCGGCCCGCCACAGCGGACTGGCCGAGTGGTAGACCGCGTTGCGCAGCAAGGGATGCCGGAAGGCGACCCGGGCCCCGGTGCCGGTGGCGCGCAGCAGGTCCGCGGTGAACAGCTCCGCCGCGGCGGCCTCGGTCTGGGCCGGGGTCAGGTCGGCGGCGACCGCGACCAGCTCCGGCTCGACCTGGTCGCCGAGCACCGCCGCGGCCTGGGCGACCAGCCGCGCGCGGTCGGACAGCTGGCCGAACTCGGCCAGTAGCGCCCTGGTGCCGGTGTGCGGGCCGGTGGTGCGGGCCAGGATGCCCAGGTACAGCGGGTTGCCCTCGGCTGCGGTGTAGCGGGCGCGGCGCTGCGGCTGGGGCACATCGGAGAGCAGCTGCTCGGCTGCGGCGTAGTCCAGGGCGGTCAGCTCCACGCGGTGGACCGGGGCGGTCCACGGTTCGTGCAGCACCGCGGCCAGCTTGTCCGGCAGCTGCCGGGGCCGGTGGGCCAGCCACAGCACCAGCGGTCCGGCTGGCGGGCGGCGGCTCAGGTACGCGAGCAGGTGCACCGAGGCCTCATCGGCCCAGTGCAGGTCATCCAGCACCAGCACGGTGCGCGGTGTCAGCACGGCGGACACCGCCCGGTGCAGCGCCCGCCACCCGCCGGGCGAATCGTCGGCAGCCATCGGGAACCGGTCGGCCAGGGCGTCCTGGAACACCCCGAACGGCAGCTCCTGCTCGAACTCCCCCGCCCGGCCGGTCAGGACGGTGAAACCCAGTGCGGCCGCGCGCGGGCCCGCCTCGTGCAGCAGCCGCGACTTGCCGATCCCAGGCTCGCCGACGACCTCCACCACGGTGATCCCGGCCCCGGCCGTGGCCACCACTCCGGCCAGGAGATCCAGCTCGGCCTGCCTGCCCACGAACGGCTCCACCGGCCCACCATAGTGAGACGGACCTCGGCGCCCGCCGGAGGCCATTCCATTTCGGACAGTGCGCGGCGGTCCGCTCAGCGCCACCGTTGCGTGGTGGAGCGAGCAGCGGAACGACTGGTGGACGGGTCGGTTCGAGGCCACCGGAAGTCCTCGAACCGGCCCGGTGCGGCTCCGCGGGCCGGCGCCCCGCGCTGGTTACACCCGCTCGGCGTCGACCGTCGTCGCGGGTGCGGCGCCTGCCTGGCGGCGGTTCTCGAGCTTGATCCCGCACTTGCCGGCCAGGGCGACGCCCGCGCCGATCGTCATCGCCACCGGGGCGGCCAGCGCCGCGACCAGCCCGACGGCCACCGGTACCTCCAGCAGCACGTCGTCCTTGCGGTCGCGCACGACCACGCGACGGTTGATGCCCTCGCTGACCAGCCCGCGAACGGCGTCGACCATGGAGTCGACGGCGGAGGGGGTGGACTCGGGCTTGGACTCGCTCATGATTCTCCTCGTGCTGCGGAACTCCCTTGACGCCACCATCGTGCCCGCGGCCCGGCGCCCTGCCATCAGGGTTTGTCCCTGACCTCGCCTGATTTACCCCGCCGGCCTCCTCGAACCCGCCGCCCGGGTCCTGTGCCAGGGTGGACACCATGACCTGGGATGGCGAGGACTACCAGCGCCGCTTCGACCGCCTGGCCGACACCGGCGCCGACGTGCACGGCGAGGCCGGCTTCGTGCGCGCCTACCGGCCTGGTTCGGTTCTCGACGCGGGCTGCGGCACCGGCCGGGTCGCCATCGAACTCGCCAGGCACGACATCGAGGTCGTCGGGGTCGACGTGGACGCCTCCATGCTTGAGGTCGCCAGGGAACGGGCGCCGCAGGTCACCTGGCATCGCCGCGATCTCACGACGCTGGCCCTCAACCGCCGCTTCGATGTCGTCGTCATGGCGGGCAATGTCCCGCTGTTCACCCCGGCGGGCACCCAGCAGGCACTGGTTTCCGGTGTGGCGGGCCACGTGGCGCCCGGAGGCGTGCTCATCGCGGGCTTCTCCCTCGACCGCGGCTACACCGCCGAGGACTACGACACCCACTGCGCGGCCGCGGGGCTCACCCTGGTCGAGCGCCACGCCACCTGGGACCGGGAGCCGTTCACCGGCGGCGGGTACGCCGTTTCGGTCCACCGGGCGCCACTCGCGCACTGAGCTGAACCCACACTTCCGCGGCAGCCGGGGCTGCCCAGCGGGTTCGCCTCGCCGGCGTGTTGGCCGTTGTCGTACCCAGTCTTGGCCGAACTGGCACGCCCAGTCCGGCCAACTCACCGTCCACAACGGCCAACTCACCGTCCATAACGGCCAACACGCCGTCCGCAACGGCCAACACGGTTCAGGGGAGTAGGACGCGGCGGCCTCGGGTGTGTCCGGCCTGGCTGTCGAGGTGCGCGGCCGCGGCTTCGGCGAGCGGGTAGGACTTCTCCACCGGGATGTGCAGCTTTCCCCGCGTGATCAGGTCGGCCGCCTCGGCCAGTGCCGCCGGCATGCTGCCCGCCTTCCCGGAGAAGTGCACACCGAACTCCGGCGCGCTGGGATCGGCGATGGAGACCACCTTGCGCGGGTCCCCGGTCAGCTCGACCAGCTCACCGAGCACGCCCGAGCCCGCCACGTCGAGCGCCGCCTGGACCTGGCCGAGCCGCCGCACCCGCTCGACCCAGCCCGCGCCGTAGGTCACCGCGTGCGCGCCCAGGCCGCGCAGGTAGTCCTGGTTGGCGGCGCTGGCCGTGCCGATCACCGTGATGCCGCGGTCGCGGGCGATCTGCAGCACCGCCGAGCCGACTCCCCCGGCGGCGCCGCTGACCAGCAGCGTCTGGCCCGGTCGCACCCCGGCCTCGCGCAGCACCCGCAGCGCGGTCTCCACCACCGAGGGGTACCCGGCCGCCTCGGCGAAGTCCAGCCCGGCCGGCATCCGGGTCCAGGCCGAGAGCACCGCGAACTCGGCGTAGGTACTCGAACCCGCGCCGAACACGTGCTCGCCGACCTCGACTCCTTCGACGCCAGCGCCCACCTCGTCCACCACCCCGGCGGCGTCGATCCCGATCCCGGCGGGCAACTCGACCGGATGGGCGTGCTGGAGCCCTCCGGAGCGAATCCGCCAGTCCACGGGGTTCACGCCCGCCGCCCGCACGGCGACGCGCACCTGCCCTGGACCCGCGTGCGGCTGTTCGGCGGCTTCCAGGCGCAGCACGTCCGGGCCACCGAACTCGGCGAAGGTCACTTTCCACATGTCGTCGTCCCCTCTCGTCCTGCCATCGAACGTAACACTAACGGTTAGCTTTAAACAACAGCTCCACTTTTGGACCTGATAGCATCAGCGCATGACCGCACCGCCCGGACGTCGGGAGCGCAAGAAGGCCGCGACCCGCCAGAAGATCGCCGACACCGCCCTGCGGCTGTTCCTGGCGCGCGGGTACGACGCGGTGGGCATCCGGGACGTGGCCGCCGAGGCCGACGTGGCCGTCACCACCGTCTTCTCCCACTTCGCCTCGAAAGAGGCCCTGGTGTTCGAGCAGGACCAGGAATTCGAGCAACGCCTCATCCAGGCGGTCACCGGCCGGGCGCCGCACGAACCGCTCATTCCGTTGCTGCGCCGCGAGATCCACGCCCTGGTGCGGCACTGCTCGGCCGAGGGCTCGGCCCCGATCTGGCGCCTGATCCAGGAATCCCCCGCCCTGCGGCAGTACGGCGAGTCGATGAGCCTGCGCCACGCCGAATCACTGGCCGCGGCCCTGATCGCCGACCCGGACCTGTCCCGGAGCAGCACGGCCTGCCACGCGCTCGCGCGGTTCGCGATCGAGGCCTTCTCGCTGGCCAGGGAGGCAGCCGAGCCGGACGCCGCGGTGGCGGAGATCTTCCAGATGATCGAGGCGGCCTGGGCGGCGACCGCCGTACGCCGGTGAGGTGTTGTCGGCGAGTGAACCCCGCCGAGCGGGTCGTCACCGCACTGCACAGCACCGGCGAGGACGTGTTGTGACCGCGCCGAAGCAGGCCATGTGGCCGTTGTACGCGGCCGGGTTCACCACCGCCTTCGGCGCGCACGGCATCGCCGCCAACCTGGGCGGCTCGGCCGAGGACGCGGTCACTTCACTGCTGGTGCTGGGTGGGCTGCTCGCCCTCTACGACGGCGCGGAGGTGCTGCTCAAGCCGGTCTTCGGCACGCTCGCCGACCGGGTCGGCGGCAAACCGGTGCTACTCGGCGGCCTGATCGCCTTCGCGCTCGCCTCCGCGCTCTACGCCGTCGCGGACAGCCCCGGCTGGCTGTGGGCGGCCCGTCTCGGCCAGGGTGCGGCGGCCTCCGCCTTCTCCCCCGCGGCCTCCGCGATGGTCGCCCGGCTCAACCCGGCGGCCAAGCGTGGCCGTGCCTTCGGCAGCTACGGCTTCTACAAGTCCATCGGCTACACCCTCGGCCCGCTGCTCGGTGGCGTCCTCGCCTGGGCAGGCGGCCTGCGGCTGCTGTTCACGGTCATGGCCGGGTGCGCGGTGATCGTCGCGATCTGGGCCGCCGTCGCCGTGCCCGCCGTGCCACCCCTGCCCCGCACCCGGCAGACCGTCGCCGACCTCGCCCGCCGCCTGGCCGACCGCTCCTTCCTCGCCCCGACCACCGCACTCGCCGCCGCCACCGCTGCGCTGTCGGTCGGTGTGGGCTTCCTGCCGGTCTCCGGCGCGGCGGCCGGGCTCGGCGCCATCGCCACCGGCGCCGCGGTCTCCGTCCTGGCCGCCACCGCCGCACTCGTCCAGCCCTGGGCCGGTCGTGCCCTGGACGCCGGACGGCTCAGCACCCGCACCGGACTGCTCGCCGGGCTGCTGATCACCGCGGCCGGACTCGGTGCCGCGGCCCTGCCCGGTCTGACCGGTGTGCTGCTGGCCGCCGCCCTCATCGGCGTCGGCACCGGGCTGATCACCCCGCTCGGCTTCGCCGCCCTGGCCGCCGCCACTCCCGAGGCCCGCATGGGCCAGACCATGGGCGCGGCCGAACTGGGCCGCGAACTCGGTGACGCCGGGGGCCCACTGCTCGTCGCGGGCGTGGCCACGCTGACCACCCTGGCCTTCGGCTACGCGGCCCTGGCCGTGCTGCTGGCCGTGATCCCGTTGGTGACGCTGCTGACACGTCGGCGGAGCTGACTTGACCTTCGAGTCGAGGTGAGGGTTTACCGTCAACGGGTGCGCACGATGCGGATCTCCCAGCGCGGCCAAGCACCTCGGGCTGCCGCTGGCCGTCGCCGAGCAGGAATGCTGCCCGTTCTTCGACTTCCGGATCCACCTCGACGGCCCGATGCTGCGCCTGGAAGTGCGTGCGCCCGCCGAGGGAGCCGGGCTGCTCACCGAGTTGTTCACCCCGGCCGCCTGATCGCCGCACCCGCGAGGAGTTTGCGTTGTCCCAGTCGTCCGGTCTGGTCGCGGGCATGGAACGGCACCAGGTCGCCCTCTATCTGGGTGCCCTGACCGCCGGGGCGCTGGTGGGCTGGGCCGTCCCGGCGGTGGGGCCGGGGCTGGAACTGGCTGTCACCCCGGTGCTCGCGGCCCTGCTCTACCTGACCTTCCTGCAGGTGCCCGCCGCCGAACTCGGCCGCTCGCTGCGAGATGGGCGGTTCCTGGCCGCCGTGCTGGTGGTCAACTTCGTGGTGGTGCCGCTGGTGGTCGCGGCGATGTTCGCCTTCCTCCCGGCGGAGCCCGCGGTGCGGCTGGGGGTGTTGCTGGTGCTGCTGACCCCGTGCGTGGACTACGTGATCGTCTTCAGCGGCCTGGCCGGTGGCAGCAGCCGCCGGTTGCTCGCGGCCACGCCGCTGTTGCTGCTGGCGCAGCTGATTCTGTTGCCGGGCTTGCTGTTGCTGTTCCTGGGCGCCGAACTGGCCGAGGTGGTCGAGGCCGGACCGTTCGTCGAGGCGTTCCTGGTGCTGATCGTCATCCCGCTGGCGCTGGCCTGGCTCACCCAGGCCTGGGCGGCCCGTCGCGCGGCCGGGCGCAGGGTTGCCGAGGCGCTGGGGACGATCATGGTGCCGCTGCTGGCGGTGACCCTGCTGACGGTGGTGGCCTCCCAGGTGCCCAAGCTCGACCGGGACCTGGGCCAGGTGGTCGCGGTGGTGCCGTTCTACCTGATTTTCCTGGTGGTGATGGCCTTCGCCGGACTCGGCGTCGCGCGCTTGTTCCGCCTGGATGTCCCGGCCGGGCGGGCGATCGTGTTCAGCGGCGCCACCCGCAACTCCCTGGTCGTACTTCCGCTTGCCTTGGCGTTGCCCGGCACCTTGGCCATCGCCGCGGTGGTCGTGGTCACCCAGACCCTGGTCGAGGTGGTCGGGATGGTGGTCTACGTGCGGGTCGTGCCCCGGCTGCTTACCCGGCGCGGCGAGTGAATCCGCGGTACAGCAACGTGATCAGCACACCGTGGTAGGCCAGGCCAGCCGCCAGGTAGGGCCACCAGGTCCCGCCTGCGGCGGCGGTCAGGAACGCCTGCGCGGGCCAATAACTGGGCACCAGACCAAAAACCAGGTGCCAGTCGATGTCCAGGATCGCGGGCAGCAGGGGCAGACCGGCCACCACGATGCCCAGTGCCCGGATGACCGCGATGCCCTCCACCTTGTTCCTGGCCAGCGACAGGATCACCAGCGCGACCACCAGCGCGGACCCGCCTGCCAGCAACGCGATCGGGAACAGTGGCGGCACCAGGCGCCAGGACAGCAGGCCGCTGGCGGACATGGTGGCCAGCACGTAGAGCGCGGTGACCGTGACGCCGAGCAGGGCGCGGTAGCCGAGGTAGGCGCGCATCGGCAGCGGGCTGACCCGCAACGCGGTCAGCGTGCCCGCGTCCCGTTCCTCCAGCACCAGCAGGCCGAGCACCGCGCCGATCACGATCGCGCTGGTGAGCAACAGGAAACCGACCAGGATCAGCGGGTAGTGCGGCACCAGGTCGAACCGGTGCCGTTCGGCGAGGAACCGGGTCACCGGCGGGGTGCCGAAACGGACCGCGGCGATCCAGACCAGCGGGGCCAGCAGCACCCCGCCCACCAGCAGGTCCCGGCCCGCCCCACGGACGTCGTTGCGGGCCAGGACGGCGAGGAAACCGGGCATCTCAAGCACCTCCGGTGCGGGCCACCAGGTAGCGGTCGAACAGGCGCCCGGCCAGCAGCCACAGGCCCGCGGCGAACAGCGGCGGATAGCTCAGGGCGTAGGGCAGTTGCCAGTCGGTGAGCTGGTACTGGTCGAAAGCCGCGCCCAGCAGCAACAACGGCCCGTAGGTGGGCAGCAGGTACAGCCACGGGGTGTCCCACAGGCCGGAGTAGCCGAGGATGGGCAGGTTGAACAGCGCGATCGGCAGCACCGCGGGCAGGAACCAGTCGCTGACCGAGTGGAACGGCAGCGCGGTGAGGAAACCCAGCAGCAGCATCAGGATCGTGCCCAGCGCGGCGCCGGTCAGCAGCAGCGGCAGGTGGTAGTCCAGCCCGCTGGTGACGGTGGCCACGAACACCGCCAGCAGCACCGACAACGCGGTCAGCACCAGCACCTTGGCCGCCAGGTATTCGGTGAAACGCAATGGGCTGGCGACCACCGCGTAGAGGGTGCGCTCGCCCTTCTCGAAGAACACCGCGGCGGCCACGAAGAAGAACCCGACGATCATCAGATCGCCGAGGATGACGTAGGGTTCGGCCGCGCGTCGCGGTCCCGGTGGCAGTGGGAGCAGCAGGGCCAGCCACAGCAGGCCGGAGAACAGCGCGGCGTGCAGGAATTTGTACCGGTGTTGCAGGGTCAGTTCCAGCCGCAACGCGGCGCCGAGGCGGCTCATGTCAGGCTCCGGCCGGTGGCCTCGACGAACACGTCGTCCAGGCTGGCTTCCTGGCTGTGCAGGGTTTCCACCCCGCCCGCGCGCAGCAGGCCGAGAAAGCCGGGGTTGTCGGCCAGGCCGTCCAGGGGGAATTCCGTCGCGGCCAGGCCGGATTCGGCGCGGTGCTCCACGCGGACGGCTCGTCTGCTGCGGGCGATCTTGAGTTCCTTGGGTGTGCCCAGTTCGACGATCCGGCCGTCGACGACGAAGGCGACCCGGTCGCACAGTGCCTCGGCGGTGGCCATGTCGTGCGTGGTCAGGAAGACCGTTGTGCCGTTGTCCCGTTCCGCCAGCACGATCTCACGGACCCGGCGGGCGTTGACCGGGTCCAGGCCGGAGGTCGGCTCGTCCAGGAACAGCAGGTCCGGCTGGTGCAGCAGGGCACGGGCGAAGACCAGGCGCATCTGCATGCCCTTGGAGAACTTGGCCACCCTGGTGTGCGCGTCGGCGGCCAGGCCGACGGAGTCCAGCAGTGCCAACGGATCCCGGGTCTGGCCGTGGTGCAGGGCGGCGAAGAAGGCGAGGTTCTCCAGCGCGGTCAGCTTCTGGTAGTGGTTGGGCAGCTCGAAGGAGACTCCGACCCGGCGGTAGTAGTCCTGGCCCCAGGCCGCGGGTTCGCGGCCCCACACCGACACCGCGCCGCCCTGGCCGGTGAGCAGGCCGACCAGGATCCGTTGGGTGGTTGACTTGCCCGCTCCGCTGGGGCCGAGGAACCCGAAGATCTCGCCGCGGTCCACGGTGAAGTCCATGCCGCGCACCGCGGGTTCGGCGCTGCCGGGGTAGCTGAAGGTCAGCCCGGCCACCTCGATCACTGTCATGCGTCGACCGTACCGAGTTTTCGCACTTTTGGAAACATTCGAAAATGCTAGGGTGGCGTCGAACGTGGAGAGGAAGATCGATGACGGATGCCATGGCCGCCGCCGAGCAGCTCGCGCTGACCTTGAGCAAGGGCGGTCTGCAACGGATGACCGCGCGGGTGATGAGCGCGCTGCTCTTCGCCGAGCAGGAGACCATCACCGCGGGCGAGCTGGCCGAGCGGCTGCGGATCAGCCCTGGCACGGTGTCCACCGCGATCAAGAACCTGACCGTGGTCGGGCTGATCGAACGGGTGCCCGCACCGGGTAGCCGACGGGAGCACTTCCGGTTCCGCGAGGGCGCCTGGGCGATCCTGATGTCCGGGCAGAACGAGATGATCCAGGTGATGCAGGACGCCGCCGAGCAGGGCATCGCGGCCGCGGGCGAGCACAGCATCGCCGGGCGCAGGCTGGTGGAGATGCGGGACTTCTACGCCTACCTGATGGCCGAACTGCCCGCGATCATCCAGCGCTGGCGCGATTCCCGGGGCTGAGCAACGAAAAGCCGGCCGGCGCGCTGGCGACGGGGGCCGCGCGGCCGGCCGGCTGGGGATCCGGCTGGCCGTCATGCCGCACGCCCTGCACGCGCGGTACCACGAGGCCGGATCCCCTGTGCTGAGCCAACCCTGTTCCGCCCAGGCGGACAAGCTCGCGGGCGCCGAACTTACGCGGCCTTAGCGGCAGGCCGGGCCCGGATCAGGGTGGCGAACAGGCTCGCGCCCGCCGCGCACAGCAGCAGCACCAGCGCGTCATGCCGGGACTGCGCGGTGAACTCCAGCGTTCCGTGACCGCCCAGCACGAATCCGGTGTGCACGCACCAGCCGAACGCGGCGGTGACCAGGGTGGCGCCCGCGGTGCTCAGCAACGCGAGGACGTCGACGGCCAGTACAACGCCGATCACCGACAGCACCGGCTGGCCGGTGGCGCCGAGGGCGCGGGCGATCAGGACCGCCACCACGGCCAGGGTCATGCCCAGCGGCAGGCCGAATCCTCCGGGGACAACTGGCGGCTGAGTGCGCATGCGGTCAGTGCAGCCCGCGCGCGGCCAGGACTGAAGGGGCCCTGACACGATCCCTACGCGGCGGCGGGATTTCCTTACCGGGCGAAGGTCAGTCGCGGAACTGACGGAACGCGGTCCACAGCTCCGCGGCGAACACATCCGGCTCCTCGAATGCCGCGAAGTGACCGCCGCGATCCACCTCGTTCCAGTGGAAGACGGTCGACCACGCCTGCGCTGGAGAAGAACTCCGGCCCCTGGTCAGCGCGTCCTCGGCCCGGCCGTTGTTGTCGGTCCACTCGTGGAACTTCTCGTACATCCACATCGCGAGGGCCAGCGGGGAGTCGTTCAACGCGTAGCCGATCGTCTGCGGGCGGGTGTTCATCTGGTCGGCGTAGCCGGTTTTGCTGGTGACGAACAGGTTGATGCGGGCGAGGGCGTGCGCTTCCGCCGCCGTGGGGTGCGCCGGGAGGACGGGCGGGACGACCATCGGCAGGTTCACGTGCGCGGCGAGCAGCCCCTCTGGCGCCTGGCTCGCCAGGGCCGTGGTGATCGCCGATCCCCAGTCGCCGCCCTGGGCGACCCAGCGCTGATAGCCGAGACGCCGCATGAGCACGGCCCACGCCCGTGCGATGCGGCCGGGGTCCCAGCCGGTCTCGCGCGGTTTGTCGGAGAAGCCGTATCCGGGGATGGCGGGGATCACCACGTGGAAGGCGTCCTCGGCCTTGCCGCCGAAGCGCTCCGGGTCGGTGAGGCGGTCGATGACGTCCAGGAACTCGATGACCGAGCCTGGCCAGCCGTGCGTGAGCAGGATCGGCAGGGCGTGCTCGTGCTTCGAGCGGGCGTGGATGAGGTAGACGCCGACGCCGTCGATCTTCGTGCGGAACTGCGGGTACCCGTTCAGGCGGGCCTCGAACGCGCGCCAGTCGTACCGGTGCAGCCAGTGGTCGACGAGTTCCTGTGCTGCCTGGAGCGGCACTCCCTGGGTCCAGTCCTCGACGAGTTCCCGATCCGGCCATGGGGACTCCGATCGTCGTCCGCCGGGTTCGGCGGAGGCCAGTTTGTAGCGGCTGCTACAAATAGGTGTACCGTGCTCGCCATGGCACGGAAGATCGCGTTCGACTACGACCGGGCGGTGGCGGCGGCCACGAGGTTGTTCTGGGCGAACGGCTACGTCGGCACCGGACTGCGTGACCTGCTCAAAGCCATGGGGATCGGCGAGGGCTCGTTCTACAACACCGTGGGCAGCAAGAAGAATCTGTACCTGGTGTGCCTGCGCCGCTACGAGGAGACCGTCATCGCCGATCGGATGCGGGCACTCGCCGAGCCGCCGACCGCGGCCGAGGGCATCCGGGGGTTCTTCGGCGCGATCCTCGACTGCCTGGACGATCCGGCCACACCGTCGCGGCTGTGCATGCTCGCGGCGATGTCGACCGGGGAAGTGCTCGCCGAGCCCGACCTGCGCGCCCGCGCGGACGAGGCCATCGCGAACCTGCGCACCGCGCTGCACGAGCGCATCACCGCCGACCTGGACGCCGGCGCGCTGACCGCGTCGGTGGATCCCCTGGCGGTCGCCGCGATCATCACCACGTTCACGCAGGGCCTGTGGCGGGTCGCGCTGGTGTCCTACGACCGCGCGGCATTCGAGCGGCAGATCGAGGCGCTGCTCACCGCTCTCGGACTCTGGAAACGCGGGTAGGTCACGCCCGATCAGCGCAGATCGCGGATCAGTCCGCCGATGACCAGGTCGACCTCGGCCGAGTCGAAGGTGTCGGCGCCGATCAGCAGGGTCACCGACCGGCGGCCGTCCTCGGTCACGGCGTTGCGGAACTTGTGGCCGCTGGGCATGCTGCCGCTGTGCCCCCAGGTGATCAGGTCCGGGGTGAGTCGCCTGCGTTCCACGCCCAGGCCGTAGCCGTCGCTGAGTTCGTCCGGCACGGTCCGTTTCAGCTCGGCGAGTTGGTCTGGGGCAAGGAGTTCGCCGGTCAGCAGCGCGGTCCAGAAGGCGGTCACATCGGCCCCGGTGGAGATCAGCGAGCCGGAGGCGCCGGCCTCGGAGGTGTTCCACTCCGTCCGGTCCAGCAGCATCCCGGCGCGCCGCAGGTAACCGCGTAGCTCGGGCCGGGGCAGCGTGACCCGGTCGCCGGGCCAGTAGGTGTCGCGCAGGCCAAGGCGTTTGATGATGCGCTCGGTGATCTCGGTGCCGACATCGCGGCCGGTGACCTTGGTGACGAGCAGTCCGGCCAGGTTGTAGTTGGTGTTGGCGTAGGCGAAACCGGCCGGGCCCCAGCGCTGCGGCGGCGGCAGGGTCAGTGCCTGCCGGACCGTGCGCACCGGTTCGATGTGGTCCCAGCGGCGCCGCTCCTCATCCTGCCAGAACGGCGCTTCCAGGTAGTCGGGCAGGCCGCTGGTGTGCTGTAACAGCTGCCGGACGGTGATCTCGCGCCCGTCGTAGCGGCTGGTGCGGATCAGGCCGGGCAGGTGGCGGTCAACCTTGTCCGCCAAGGCGATCCGGCCTTCGCCGACCAGTTGCAGCACCACCGTGGCCGTCCAGGCCTTGGTGTTGCTGCCGATCCGGCTGTGTTCGGTGCCGCGCACCACCCGGCCGGTCCAGCGGTCGGCACGGCCGACCCCGCTGTTACGCAGGCCGCAGCGTGGACTGCGCGTGGTCAGCGCGATCCCGGCGCCGACCCGGGCCAGGGCGGTCAGCGCGGTCCGGATGGGTCCGGGGTCGCAGCGCGGGGTCGCGTTCGCCGCGGCCGGTGGCGCCAGCAGCACCGCGGTGATCGTCAGGGCCACCGCGACATTTCCGTTGCCTCGCATGGCATCTCCTCTCCCTTTCCTCTCCCTTGCACCGAGCCTCGCGGCTGGGCCGGGCCGGGTGCATACGTTGCGGTCCAGAGATTCGGCGAAAGTGTTGGCCGTCTGGCTAAAGTGGTGCAGGTGCCCGACTCCGCGGCGCCCGATCTCGGGCAGGTCCTCGACGAGCTGGGCCCCGCGCTGCTGCGGCCGTTGACCGTGCTGCCCGAGCGGCCGGTGCCGGTCTCCGGCGTGCTCGTCTTCGAGCGGCGAGCCGCATTGCCACCGGTGCGGGGCGCGATCCTGCTCGCCGTCGGCGTGACGATGGCGCAGGCGCCCGAACTGCTCGGCGCGGCGGCCGAGGCCGGACACGCCTGCCTGGTGGTGAAGAGTTTCGCCGAGCCGGTCACCGAACTGGTGGCCCTCGCACAGCACTGCGGCGTGGTGCTGCTGGCCGCCGAGGACAGCGTGCCCTGGCACCACCTGGGCGCCCTGATCTCCTCCGCCCTGGCCGCCGCCGCGCGCTTCGCCAGGGCCCCGGGCATCGGCGACCTGTTCGCGCTGGCCAACGCGATCGCGGCGATGGTGGGCGGCGCCACCGTGATCGAGGATCCGCGGCGGCGCATCCTGGCCTACTCGACCGTGCCCGGCCAGCGCATCGACGAGGGCCGCCGTCAGGGCATCCTCGGCCGCCAGGTGCCGGCAGGTCCGGACTACGACGAGCAATACCGCGCCCTGGCCAAGGACAAGCGGCTCCGCCGGTTCCCAGCTCTGCCCGGCGGTCTGCCGCGACTGGGTATCGCGGTGCGCGCGGGCGGCGAGCAACTGGGCTCGATCTGGGTCGTCGACGCCGAAGATCACCTGGACCCGGCCGCGGAACAGGCCCTCGCCGACGTGGCCGACACCGTCGCCCTGCACCTGCTCGCCGCCCGCACCGCCCTGGACGCCGCCCGCCGCGGCGCCGCCGACCTGGTGCGGCGGCTCTTCGGCGACCCGGACAGCGTCATCGAGGTGGCCAGGCAACTCGGCCTGGACCCGAACCAGCCGGTCGCGGTGGCCGCCTTCGCCATCGCCGCCGAGGACGTGCGCGCGGCGCACGCGGCCACCCGGCTCGCCGACCTGGTGAGCCTGCACTGCGAGGCCCACCACGGCAGGCAGGGCTGCGCCTTGCTCGACGGCACGGTGTACGCGCTGCTGCCGGGCGGCCCGTCGCCACCCGCGCACCGCGAACTCGTCGCCGACATCGCCCGCCGAGCCCACAGCGCGCTGCGGGTGCCCGTGCTGGCCGCGGTCGGCTCACTCGTCCCCGGGCTGCGCACGATCGCACGTTCCCGCGCCGACGCGGATCTGGTCCTGCGCGCGCTCACCGACCGGCCGGGCCCCGCGGAGCCCTGCCAGGTGGCCACCCTGGCGGAGGTGTGGGCGGGCGCGGCACTGGCCGCGCTGGCCCAGACCCTGGCCGGGCACGAGTCGCTGCCCGACCGGCTCGGCCCGGCGGTGCACGCCCACGACCGAGCGCACGGCACCACCTACGCGGCCACCATGCTCGCCTACCTGAACGCCAACAGCGATGTCTCAGCCGCCGCCCACCGGCTGTCCGTACACCCGAACACGGTCCGATACCGGCTGTCCCGCGCCGAGCAGATCTTCGAACTCGATCTCGCCGACCCAGACCAGCGCCTGGTGCTATGGCTGCGCTTGCGACTGGCAGACCAGCCCGGCCAGTAAGCCGAATCGCCCCAGCCCCACCGTGTTGGCCGTTGTCGTACGGTGAGTTGGCCGTTGTGGACGGTGAGTTGGCCCAACTGGTACGCCGGTTTGGCTCAAGTGGGCGTACCAGTTGGCCCAAGTGGCACGAACGGTTTGTCGCGGATCTGCTTGCCGCACACGGTGATCCGGCCGCACTCGACCAGGCTTCCGCCGAGCCGGCGCGCCGCAGGGAACCACGGCTCCGGGTTTCGCCAGCTGGTCGCGCGGTCACCGGGTGAGCGTGGCTGGCGGGTGCTGGTGCTCGACGCCGGGGCGGCACAGGCACGGTGATCGAGGACACTGGCGGTGCGGCTACGGCCAGGGCGGGGGGTTCGTAGACTGTCGCGATAATGGGCGGCGGAGGGACACGATACGGTGATGGCACAACCGTCGCTGCCGCCATCCGCTCCGCCGACGGTAAGATGGTCAGGCCGGGAGCCGGGAGCCGGGAGCCGGAAGCCGGAAGCCGGAAGCCGCTGGGACACCATTCGCCCCGAGCGTGAAGTCCTGGTCATCGCCCGCAACCCCGCCGTGCTCAACCGCATGTGGGACGTCCTCCCCCTGCTGCTGACCGACCGCCGGGTCGCGGTGACCTTCGCCGTGGACAACGGATCCGTGTTCTCCCACCGCATCCGCGACCACCTCGCCGAGGCAGGCGCCCGCACCGTCGACTGGGACACCGCCCTCACCCTGCGATACGACCTCGCCCTGGCCGCCAGCGACAACGGCGAGCTGCACCGCGTCCGTGCCCCGCTCATCCTGCTCCCGCACGGCATCGGCTACCACCGCCGCTCCCCCAGCGACCCCACCGCGATCTCCGGACTCCGGCGCTCAGCCCTGGTGCGCCGCAACCGGATCATCCCCAACACCCTGGTCGTCGCGCACGATCACCAGCTCGCGGTCATCGCCTCGGTCGAGCCCCGGCTGCTGCCACGGGCGCTGGTGGCAGGGGACCCGTGTCTGGACCGCATTCACCTCAGCGAGCCGCGCCGGCGCGAGTACCGGACCGCGTTTGGCGCTGACCGGCGTGAGCTGGTCCTGCTCTGCTCAACCTGGGGCAGGCACTCACTTTTCGGCGCCCGCACCGAGCTGCCCGCGCGGATCCTCGCGGCACTGCCCACCGACCGCTTCCGCTGTGCGCTGGTGCTGCATCCCAACGTGTGGGCCCAGCACGGGGCACTGCGGATCAACGCCCTGCTCCGCCGCGCCACCGACGCGGGCCTGGCGGTGGTGCCACCCGAGCAGGGCTGGCAGGCCGCGATCGTGGCGGCCTCGCTGGTGATCTCCGACCACGGCTCGCTGAGCAGCTACAGCGTCGGCGCGGGCAGACCGCTGTTGCTGGCCACCGACGGCGGCCCCGAAGTCGTCCCCGGCTCGCCACTGGATCACCTGCGTCAACGCCTTCCCCGGCTCCGGCTGGACGAACCCCTGGAAACCCAGATCGAGCAGGCCCTCGGACAGGACCCGGGTTCCGCGACGGCGATCTTCGCCCGGACCGGGCAGGCCGCGGCCATCCTGCGGGCCCGGATGTACGCGGTGCTGGGCCTGCCGGAACCAGCCTGGACGGCGCGGCCCGAACCACTGCCCACACCCGAGATCACCACGGCCGAGCCCGACGCGCTCCGGGTGCGAGTGTCCGGCACGACCACCCTGACCCTGCACCGATACCCGGTCGTGCCAGGCGAATCCGAGCCGCCCGGCCACCTGGCGGTCAGCGAGCACGCCACCGATCCGGAACACCTGGAGCGGGCCGCGGTCGTGTGGAGCGCCGCCCGGCAGGACTGCCCGGCGGACGCGGCCGAGTGGGGCACGGTGACGCTGCGACGCTGGCCCGGCGCCCAGGTCGCGGTGACCGAGGTGGCGCCCGGTTCGATCGTGGCCCTACTCCGGGACGGTCACCGCGTCACAGGCCAGGCCACCGTGCCGCGATCAGTGGCCGGATCGGCGCTGTACCAGTGGATTCTGCTGGGCCGACCGGGCACGGAGTTGACCATCCAGGCGGGCGCGAACTCGGGTGTGCTCCGCTGGTGACCGGTCAGGTCGTGGCCGGCAACCCGGCCAGCTGCCGGGCCGTGCGGGTAATGGTGGCCGCGCGCGGGCTGCCCATCCGCTCGAAGATCGCCGCGGCCCGCTGCCGGAACTCGATACCGGCCGCTCGGTCGGCCCGCCGCTCGGCCAGCTCGGCGAGTCCGAGCAGCGCGTCCGCGGCCGGTGCGGTGGCACCGCGTTCCCCGGCCGTGGCCAGCACTTCGGCGTAGGCGTGTTCGGCGGCCTGGTCCGCGCCGGAAGCCGCCAGCACCACCGCGGCGCTGAGCTGGACCTTCAGCAGAATCGAGGTGGCATCGGTGCCCGCCAACAGATCCCGGGAACGCGCGAAGGCCAGCGACGCCTCCTCATACCGCCCCAAGGCACCCAGTGCCCGGCCGACCAGCATGCTCTGCAACGCGGTGCCCCGGGTCAGTCCGAGCCGCTCGTTGATCTCCAGTGCGGCGCGGAACCGGGCCAGGGCTTCCTCGGCGCGGCCCTCGCGCAGCAGCACGTTGCCGGTGAAGTCCTCGACCGAGGCCAGCAGCCGATCCCAGTCCGCGGCCAGTTCCCTGGCCCGATCCAGGTGTTCGTGGGCCTCGGCGAAGCGGCCGAGTTCCTGGTACGCCCTGGCCAGCAGGCACCGGCAGCGAGCCTCGTACCCGGCGTTGCCGAGCAGCACGGCCCAGTCGACGGCCAGCTTGCCCGCACGTACCCAGGTGGCGAGGGGTTTGGTCGCGTCGAACAGGGTGTGTATCGCCTCGAACAACCGGCAGACCTCGGTGTGCCAGCCCTGCGCCGCGGCGGCCGCCATGAGGTCGACCAGGTTGGCCTGCTCCTGCCGCAACCAGGCCAGGGCCGTGGCGGCCGGGATCTCCACCGGCGTGTCGTCCAGCACCGCGGCCGGATCGGTCACCCGCAGCGGCTGCCTGCCGTGCACGGCCACATCCGCGGCCGCCGCGCCGATCAGCCACCACCGGACCGCCGCACGCAGCGCGCCGATCCGCTCGGCCTCGCTGTCCTCGGCCTCGGCCACCCGCAGCGCGTGCACCCGCACCAGGCGGTGCAGCCGGTGCACTCCGCCGGGCTCGGCCTGCACCATGCCGGTCTGGCACAGCTCGTCCAGATCGCGGCGCACGCCGCGCACCGGCTGATCGAGCATGGCCGCGAGCACCTCAACGCCAAAGTGCGGCCCCACCAGCACACTCAGCAGCCGGTACAGCCGCCGTGCCGACTCCGGCAGATCCTGGTAAACCCGGTCGAACATGGCGAAAACCTTGGCCCGAGCCGATCGGTCCGCCGAGGAGTCCCCGGGATCGCGGTCGGTCTCCCGGAGGTCCTCGACCAGCTCGCGCACCGCCAGGTGTGGTCGCGCCTTCAGCCAGGCCGCGGCCACACCGAGTGCCAGCGGCAGGCCGCCGCACAACTCGACCAGGTCGACCACCGCCGGGCGTTCCGCGGCCACGCGCTCGGCGCCGCACACCTTGGCGACCAGGCTGACGCCGTGCTCGGCGCGCAGAGGTTCGAGGGCCACATCGAGCACCTCCCGGTCCTGGTACAGCTCGGCCAGGGCCTGCTGCCCTCCGGCCGCGACCAGGACCAGGCTGGCCGGTGAGTTCGGCAGCAACGCGATCACCTGGGCCGCGTCCCGGACATCGTCGAACACCGCGAGCAGCCGCAGCCCGGCGCTCAACGAGCGGAAGAGGTCGACTCTGGCCTCGAATGCGGCGGGGATGCGGGATTCGGGCACACCCAGCGCGGCCAGGAACCTGGACGCGGCCTCGGCGGGTGAGTTGCCCGCCACCCCGTACTGCACGTGCAGCACGCCATCGGGATAGCGCTCCCGCAACTGCCAGGCGGCCTGCCGCAGGAACGCGGTCTTGCCCATGCCCACCATGCCGTGCACGGCGGCGACCATGGGCCGGGTTCGGTCGCCGATCGGGGTCCCGGCCAGCGCACCCACCCGCGCGAGTTCCTCATCCCGGTTGGTGTAGGTCTCCGGCGGCGTGGGCGCCTGCGCGGGAACCACCGACGGCAGCTCCGGGTCCGCGGGCGCGCCGGAGAGGATGACCGACTCGATCACGCCGGCCTGCACCACGCTGTGCGCGGTGCCGCCCAGCTCGTTCCGCACCCGATCACCACGCACGGTCCCACCCCCGGTCGTCCCTGCTACGTTCCGCGACGATCACGGTACTGGACGCGACCAGGTCCTGCCCCGCCGCTCAGGGCACGGGCGCGTGATCGGCCAGCTCGAACACCGCGCGCCGCACACCCGCGCCACCTTGAGCCGGGGCGTGCTCCAGCGGCGCAACAGCAGACGGCGGGCGGGCTTCTCCACCTGCTCGTAGAGCAACCAGGACAGCAGCAGCGACACGGTGAACACGGCGGTGAATGCGGTCAGCGCCCACCAGAACGGCAGTCTGGGCGCGGGGCCCAGCACCATTTCCGCCAGGCGCAGCACCAGCAGGTGGATCAGGTAGAAGGAGACGGACCACTCCCCCAGCACGACCAGCCTGGGGTGCCGCCAGATCGACTGTGTGCCAGTCAGATCGGCCATGGCGGCGGCCGGGAGGAGCAGGGCGAAACCGAGCACGAACTCGGGCAGCCTGGCCAACGGGAAGGAGTACAGCGCCAGTCCCAGGAACGGCAAGGCCAGCACCACCAGCACCGCGGCGGCGGCGACCGTGTACAGCCAGGCCGCCGTTCCCTTGCGCAGCAACACGAACAGCAGTGGGAAGCACAGGTAGAAGAACGCCTCGCACACCAGCGACCAGCTGACCGGGTTGAGCGCCTGCCACCAGTCCGGCCACCAGGAACTGACCAGCAGCAGGTTGGCCGCCGTTTCGTTGCCGCTACTGGGTAACAGGCTCGGGACCAGGGTGGCGCCGAGGGTCAGCGCGAGCACCGCGGTCACCAGGTGCACGGGGTAGATCTGGGCGAATCGCCTGCGCCAGAACGTGGTCACCGGCTCGCCTGGTCTGGCCGACCAGGCGAGCACGAAGCCGGAGAGGATGAAGATGCCCGCTGGAGTCAGGGTAGTTCCGTGACTCACGTCACACTGTCTATTGTGGAGGCACGGCGGTCACGGTTTCAGCGGGCCCGGCCACAGGTATTCGTCGGCGGGCACTGTCGCGCCGCGGAACCAGGCGGCGAAGAAGCCGTCGAGGTTCTGCCCGGAGACCTCCGCCGCCAGTGCCTCGAACTTCGGCCAGTCGGCGTAGGAGGCGCGCTGCTCCTGCGGCCACCGCCGGAGCAGCTGCTCGAAGGCCTGTTCGCCGAGCTGCCTGCGCAGTGCGTGCAGGGCGAGCGGGCCCTTGTTGTACATGGTGATCCCCGGTGTCACGCCCGGCTGGTAGAGCCGTTCCCAGAACGCGGGCTCGCCCCGTTTCGCGGCGACGATCCGGCGGTAGCGGGTGTCCAGCTCCGCGCCCTCCTTGGCCTCCTGCCACAGCCAGGGCGCGTAGGAGGCGAAGCATTCGGACAGGCAGCTGTCCGCGGACTGCCGGGGCGCGGCGGAGATCCCGTACCACTGGTGGGCCTGCTCGTGCACGACCGTTTCCAGGGTCAGGTACCGCGGGTTGCCCGCGCCGAGGTACACCGGCCGGGTCTGCGGCGCGGTGGCCGGCGCGTCGTCGCTGACCTGGAGGAAGACGTTGCCCGCCGCGGCGAAGGGGTAGCGGCCGAACTTCGCGGACAGGAAGTCGAGCACCTCCGGCAGCCGGTCGGCCAGCGGTTTGGTCGCCGTCTGCAGGCCCGGCGCGTACGCGGTGACCACCGGGGTTCCGTCGGCCAGCGTGCCGCGCTCGGTGGTGAACCGGTCGATGGACACGCTCACGTGGTCGGGGTCGACCTCGGGTTCCGCCCAGTGGAACGTGGTCGACCCGGACCCCGCGTGCGGCTGTCCTTCCCGGCCGACCGAGACCACGCCCCAGCCGTCCGGCACCGTCATCGCCAGCCGGAACTCCGCCTTGTCCCTGGCCTGGTCGCGGACCGGGAACCAGGATCGGGAGCTGCCCAGGAACGCGTTGGCCCCGCCCGTGGTGGTGGCCAGCCAGCCGGGGCCGGGGGTTCCGCCGTACTCGACCCGCACCTGGAAGCCCGCGCCAGGGCGGATCGTGGTCGCGGGCTGGATGAGCAGTTCGTCGTCGGCGTTGTGCGCGAAGGACTTCACCGGGACCGAGTCGACCGTGACCGCGCTGGCCCGCGGCCCGGCCAGGCGCACGGTGACCCGGTCGAGCGCGCTGCGAGCCTTGGCGCTGATCACAGCCGTGCCGCGCAGGGTCTGGGCGCCGGGCTGGTGGTCCAGGGTGAGGTCGTAGCCGGTGACGTCGAAGTCCTCGGCGGTCTCGGCGTTCGCCGTGCCTGCCCCGGCCACCGTACCCGCGAGCACGGCGGCGAGCAGAACGCAGCTGAGTCGGCGAGGTCGCTGTCCCGCGATGGGTTTCATGCCCCCCACCGTCGTCCGGTCCTGTCCCCACCAGGTAGCGGCCATGTCCCGGTCCCGTCGCAACACCCCACCCCCGTGTTGGCCGTTGTGGACGCCGTGTTGGCCGTTGTGGACGTCGAGTTGGCCGATCTGGACACCGAGTTGGCCCAAGTGGGCGTACCAGTTGGGCCAACTCGGCGTACGACAACGGCCAACACGCGGGCGAGGGGTGGACCGGGTGCTTAGGATTCCGGTCATGAGCGCGGATGCCGAGGTAGTGGCCTGGTTGCGGCACAAGGGGACCGGGGAGATCGCCCACCCCGGCGGCACCCTCTACGCGCACCTGTGCCGGGTGCGCGACCGCCTCGACGTCCTGGGTCACGGCCTCGACGTCCAGCTGGCCGGACTCACCCACGCCGCCTACGGCACCGACGGCTTCGCCCTCGCGCTGCTCGACTGGCAGGACCGCGCCCCGCTGCGCGCCCTGATCGGCGACACCGCCGAGGAACTCGTCTACCGGTACGGGTCCTGCGACCGGGACCGCAGCTGGCCCCGGCTCGCCGCGACCGGCCAGGTCACCGACCGCTTCACCGGCGAGGTCCACACGCTCGCCGGTGACCGGTTGACGGAGTTCGTGGATCTCAGCATCGTCAACGAACTCGACGTGATCGAGCAGGACCCGGCCCTGCTGACCAAGCACGGGGACTACTTCCGGGAGCTGTTCACCGCCTGGGCGCCGGTGGCCCACGCCACGCTGCGCGCCGACCTCCGGCACCTGCTCGATCGCTGACATGCGTTTGCTGTTCGCCGCGATGGCGGCCCATGGCCACACCTACCCCTTGGTACCGCTCGCACAGGCCGCCGTCCGCGCCGGTCACGACGTCGTCTTCGCCGCCGGAGCACAGTTCGTGCCGGTGCTGCACGCGGCGGGCCTGCCCGCGGTACCGGCCGGGCTGAGCCTGCCCGAGGCGCTCGCGGCGGCCACGGCGGCGGGTCTCCCGGCCGGGGACCGGCAGGTCGGGCACGCCCTCGGCCAGGTGCTGGCCGGGCGGTGGGCCGATGACCTGGCGGTCCTGCTCGCCAGGCACCGCACCGAACTCCTGATCCACGACGTGACCACGTTCGGCGCGGCGCTGGCCGGCGCCAAGGCCGGGATTCCGGTGCTGGGCCACACTTTCGGCCGGGTTGACCCAGGCCCGACCTGGAAAATGATCATGTGGGTCTTCACTGAGCTGGCCGAGGAAGCCGGACTGGACGCCGAGGCCCTGCTGCACGGCGGGCGGGTGCTCGACATCTGCCCCGATTCGGTGCAGGCACAGCGTTTCCTGGCCACCGCGGACCGGATCCCGCTGCGGCCGGTCGGCTGGTCTCCGCCCGGCGCGCCACCACCGGTCCGCCGCCGCCCCCTGGTCTACCTCACCCTGGGCACCGCGTTCGCCACCAGTGACCTGTTGCGGCAATGCCTGTACGGACTGGCGACACTGCCGGTGGACGTGCTCGTCACCACCGGCCCCGCCGTGCCAGCCGCCGCACTGGGCGAGGTGCCCGGCAACGTGCGCGTCGAGTCCTGGGTGGCGCAGCAGGATCTGTTGCCCAGAGCGGATCTCCTCGTGCACCACGGCGGCAGCGGCACCATGCTGGGCGCGTTCCGGGCCGGACTGCCGCAACTGCTGCTGCCCCGGGCCGCCGACCAGTTCGGCAACGCCGAGGCCGTGCTCACCGCGGGCGCGGGCGCCCGGCTGCTGCCGGATGACGTCACCAGTCAGGCCGTGGCCGCACTGGCCGAGGGCCTGCTCGCCGACCCGGCTCCGCGGGCCGCGGCCCGCCGGATCGCCGCGGAGATCGGTGCCATGCCGTCCCCGGAGCGGGTCATCGCGGAGCTGACCGGGTAGGCCGCAAGCCGTACTGGACGCGCGGGCCGGGGCGAGGTACCGTGCCATTTGTTAACTATCTTTCCTAATGAGTGACCTTGCCGTACCAGCCGCCGCCATGGCCCTGCGTCAAGGAGAGTCCCGTGCGCGTCCACAGCAGACTTGTCCTCGCTGCCCTGTCCGTGCTCACCGTGAGCCTGCTGGCCACCGGCGCCGCTGCCGCGCCGCCGAACGGCAAGTGGCCGGGTGGCCCCGAGGTCAGCACCGCCGACGGCGCGAATGTCTTCGGTGGCAACCTGAGCGGCCTGGCCTTCCACAGTCCTGGTGTGGTGTGGGCGGTGAAGAACGGCCCCGGCACGCTGTACCGGCTGGTGCCGGACGGGGCGGGCTGGCGGCCGGACCCCAGCGGTGGCTGGGCGTCGGGCAAGGCACTGCATTACCGCGACGGCAAGGGCGATCCGGACGCGGAAGGCGTGACGGTCACTCCGGACGGGGTGTTCGCGGCCACCGAGCGCAACGGCGACAACGGCAAGGTCAGCCTGGCCAAGATCCTGCGCTTCGACCCGGCCAGCACCTCCGCCGCACTCAACGCCACCGCGGAATGGGACCTCACCGCGGATCTGCCCAAGGTGGCCGCGAACAGCGGTCCCGAGGCCATCACCTGGGTCCCGGACAGCGTGCTCACCGCCCGCGGCTTCCTCGACGAACGGACAAAAGCGCCGTACCGCCCCGATTCCTACCCCGGCCACGGCAGCGGCCTGTACCTCGTCGGCCTGGAGAACAACGGCGTGGTCTACGCCTACGCGCTCAACCAGTCCGGCGGCGGGTACACCCGGGTCGCCACCATCCCCAGCGGCCTCCCGGCGATCATGGGCCTGGAGTTCGAGGCCGACACCGGCCGACTGTGGGCGACCTGCGACAACACCTGCCAGGGCCGCTCGGCCACGCTGGAGGTCCGCGGCGGCAAGTTCACCGCCACCGCCACCTACGACCGTCCCGCGCAACTGGCCAACCTGAACAACGAGGGCTTCGCGATCGCGCCGCCCTCGACCTGTGCCGGGGGCCGGAAAGCCGTGCTGTGGGCCGATGACGGCAACACCGGCGGCCACGCCTTGCGCCGGGGCACCTTGCCCTGCACCGCCGGTCACTGAGCCAGGGTGCGCGCCACCTCCATCACGTAGCGGCCGTACGCCGAGTCGATCATCGTGTGGCCCAGTTCGTAGCAGGCGTCGCTGGTGATGAAGTCCATGCGCAGCGCGATTTCCTCGATGCAGGCGATCTTCATCGCCTGCCGGTGCTCCAGGGTGCGCACGTACTGACCGGCCTCCAGCAACGACTCGTGGGTGCCCGCGTCGAGCCAGGCGAAGCCGCGGCCCAGCGGGATGAGCTGGCCCCGGTTCTGTGCCACGTACACCCGGTTGACGTCGGTGATCTCCAGTTCGCCGCGGTGCGAGGGTTCGATGCCGCTGGCGATGTCGAAGACGTCGTTGGCGTAGAAGTACAGGCCGGTGATCGCCTGGTCGGACTTGGGGTTGCTGGGCTTCTCCTCGACCGAGACCAGGCGACCCGCCTCGTCCAGTTCGGCGATGCCGTAGCGGTGCGGGTCGGGCACCGGGTAGCCGAACAGCACGCAGCCGTCCAGGTCCTTGCGGGCGTCGGTGAGCACCTGGGAGAAACCGGTGCCCTGGAAGATGTTGTCGCCCAGCACCAGCGCCACCTGGCCGCCCGCGGCGTGCTCCGCGCCGAGCAGCAGGCCGTGCGCGATGCCGCGGGGCTGGTCCTGCGCGGCGTAGCTGATGTTCATGCCGAGGTGCGCGCCGTCGCCGAAGAGCCGCTCGAAGGCGGGCAGCGCGTCCGGGGTGGCGATGATCAGGATGTCCCGGATGTCGGCCAGCATGAGCACGGACAGCGGGTAGTAGATCAGCGGCTTGTCATAAATAGGCAGCAGTTGTTTGCTCACCGCCTGGGTCGCCGGGAAAAGCCTGCTTCCCCGGCCCCCGGCAAGAATGATCCCCTTCATGAAAACCACAGTAATTGTGGGCGCTCCCTCGGTCTCAACCCCTAACGACCCCTATCCCCGGTCACCCTGTCCTGGGTTTAGCCGCGATTAAGACTGCCGCTAGACGCGACGGCCACGATCTCGGGGACGAATGGTGAAAGGGGGCAACGATGTCGCTGGCAGAAACCTGGAAGATGCTTTCCGCGGACAGCGGGCCGGAGCTGGTGCTGGCCCTGGACTTCGACGTCACCGGACGGCCGCAGGCCGGTTTTGGTGAACTCACCGCGAATCTGCGGATCGGGCACTCGGTGTGGTTGTCCCTGCCGCCGGACGCGGACACCGGAAAAGACCTGGACGAGACCGCCTATCTCGACCGCTGGCTGGCCGCGCCGCGTTCCTCCGGTAAGCCGGTCCGCGCGGTGCTCGGTTACTGCGTGGGCGCGGTGTACGCGGCCGCGATCGCCGAGCGGGTGGCGGACTGGCAGCGCACCCCGCCGCTGCTGGTGCTGCTCGATCCCGAGCCCGCGGTGGGTTTCACGCTGTACTCCCAGTTCCGCAACGTGCTCTCGCTGCTGACCGCGCTGGTGCCGCCGGAGCAGCTGGACGCGGTGCAGGAAGCCGGGCGGCGGGCCTATGAAGCCACCGGCGACCTGGACACCCTGGCCAAAACGCTGATCACGATCTTCGAGGACCTCAGCGGCGAGGCACTGGCCCGCGCCGGGCTGGACGAGATCAGCCGCCGGGAGCTGACCGGCACCTTCTTCGCCTTCATGACCTACCTGACCACGGCCGCGCGGTTCGACCCGTTCCCCGGCTGGCGCTCGGCCACCGCGCTGAGTTCATCGAGCCCGGCCAGCGGACTCAACGCGGTGCGCTCCTACCGCACCGGCACGGCGGATCCGTTGGTGGCTCAGGAGATCCCGTTCGCGACCGACCACATCGGACTGTTGCGCGCGCCCGAGGTGGCCGCGACCGTCACCGACCTGCTCAACGCCTGACCGGGAGAAGGCCCAGATGCGACCAGCAGAGACCGCCAGCGGAACCGCGCTCGGCCCGGCGCCCGCCACCCGCAAGGAAGAAGCGCTGTGGCTGCTGGAGAGCATGGTGCCGGGCAGCGCGATCAACAACCTGTCCTTCGCCTTCCGGGCCGAGGGCCGGCTGGACCCGGTGTGGCTGCGGGCGGCGCTGGCCCATGTGGTGCAACGGTTCGAGGTGCTGCGCACCGTCTTCCACGCGGCCGGGGCCAGCCTGGCCAAGCAGGTCCTGGACCGGGTGGACATCAAGATCGAGCATCTGGACCCGGCCGGGCGGGACCCGGAGGAGGTGCTCACCGCCTTCCTGGCCCGCCCGTTCGCCCTGGACGGCCGCCCGTTGCTGCGGGCGGCCCGGTTGCGCGGCGCGGACGGCGCGGACCGGTTCTGCCTGGTGCTGCACCATCTCGTCTTCGATTCGCTGTCCACCCCGGTCCTGCGCGCGGAGTTCGCCGCGGCCTACACCGCGCTGGCCAAGGGCGAACAGCCCGAGCCAGGTGAACCGGTGCGGGCACTGGTGGAACCGCCGCCGAGCGCGGACAGCCTGGCCTTCTGGCGGGAGCGGCTGGACCAGTTCGATCCCGGCACCCTGGAGCTGGCCATCGGCACCCAGGGCGTGCCGGATCCGGTGCTGCGCGGCGCGCAGGTCACCCACGAGCTGTCACCGCGGGCGCGCTCGGCAGTGCGGGCGCTGCAACGGGAACTGCGCGCGCCCGAGGCGGTGGTGCTGCTCGCCGGGTACTACCTGCTGCTGGCCCAGCACGGCGCCGGACCGGACCTGACCGTCGGCTTCCCGGTCAACACCCGCGGTTCCGAGGACAGCGGCGCGATCGGCTTCCACGTCAACGTGATCCCACTGCGGGTGCGGGTGCCTGCGGCGCAGAGCTTCCGGGAGTTCACCCGCGCGGTCCGCACCGTTTTCTTCGACGGCCTGACTCACGCCGACGTGCCGGTGGAGCACCTGTCCGGTTTCCTGCCGCGCCGCAGCGCCTCCTGGCGGGAAGCGCTGTTCAAGCACGTGCTGAACTACGTCGCCGCCGACGAACGCGCCCCGTTCGACCTCGCGGGCGCACCAGCCGAGCCGCTGTTGCTGGAGAACGGTTCGAGCCGGTTCGACCTGGAGTTCTTCGTGCTCTCCACCGCGGAGCACCTGCGGGTGCGGGCCGCGTACTGCGTGGAGTTCTACGAGCACACCGAGGTCGAGGCGCTGCTGCACCGGTTCGAGGAGCTGCTGATCCGGCTCGCCGACGACGTGGACCGGGTGCTCGGCGAGGTGGAGGTCTGCTCGGCCGCCGACCGGTCGATCATCGACGCGGCCAACGACACCGCGGTTCCAGTGCACCCGGCCGACGTGCTGACCGGGGTGCTGCACCAGGTGACAACGCGGCCGGGGGCGATCGCGGTCGAACACGAGGACCGGCAGGTCAGCTACCGGGAGCTGTGGGACACCGCGGCCGCCGTGGCCGGACAGCTGCGGGCGGCGGGTATCGGCGCCGGCGAGGTGGTCGCGGTGGCGGCCCCGCGCTCGCCCGAACTGGCCGCGGCCGTGCTGGGGATCTGGTTCGCGGGTGCCGCCTACCTGCCGGTGGATCCCGAGCACCCGGCCGAGCGAATCACCTACCAGCTCACGGATTCCGGCGCCAAGGCCGTACTCACCACCGACCCCGGACTACTGCCCGCCGGTCCGATCCCAGTGCTCACCATCGCCACCGCATCCGCACAGTCCACTATGGACTCATTCACGCTGGCCGCAGACTCCGCCGCGATGATCATCTACACCTCCGGGTCGACCGGCCTACCCAAGGGCACCTGGATCTCGCACGGCAACCTGGCCAACGTCATGTTCCACTTCGGACAGACGCTGCGGGTGTCCGAAGAGGATGGATTCCTCTGGCTGACCACGTTCTCCTTCGACATCTCCGAGCTGGAGTTGTTCCTGCCGTTGCTGGCCGGTGGCCGGGTGGTGGTGGCCCCGGATGAAGCGCGCACCGACGGCAAGGCGTTGCGCCGGGTACTCGAAAACCACCCGGTGCACCTGGTACAGGCCACGCCGACGACCTGGCGGCTGGTACTGGAGGACGCCGCCCCGGCACTGGCCGGTTGCCGACTCTCCTCCGGTGGCGAACCGCTCACCGAGGATCTCGCCCGCAGGCTCAACGCGGTCGCGCCCGAGGTGTGGAACTTCTACGGGCCAACGGAAACCACCATCTGGTCCACCACCGACCGGATCACCGGCGGACCTGTGGGCATCGGCGGACCGATCGCCAACACCCAGGTCTTCGTCTGCTCCCCCACCGGCGCCGAACTCCCGATCGGCGTGCGCGGCGAGCTGTGCATCGCCGGGGCCGGAGTGGCCCTGGGCTACCACACCCGGCCGGAGCTGACCGCGGAGCGGTTCCCGTGGCACCCGCGATACGGCCGCTACTACCGGACCGGCGACCTGGCCCGCTGGCGCCCGGACGGGAGCATCGAGTTGTTCGGCCGCAACGACCGGCAGGTCAAGTTGCGCGGCAACCGGATCGAGCTGCCCGAGGTCGAGGCCGTGCTGCGCGAACACCCGCGGGTGCGGGCCGCGGCGGCGGTGATCGTCCCGGACGAGACCAGCGGCGGCCTGCTCGTCGCCTGCATCGAGGGCGCCGAGGAACCCACGCTGGCCGCCCAGTTGTGGGGCTACGCCGCCGAGCGGCTCCCGGTCGCGGCCACCCCCAACGACTTCGTCTTCCTCGACGCCTTCCCCGAAACCGGCAACAACAAGGTGGACTATCCGGCGCTGACCCGGCTGGCCACCGAGCACCGGCGTGACCGGGTGCCCGCAGCCGCGGCGACCGAGCCGGGTGACGGTCTGGTCGGCGCGCTGGTCGCGCTGTGGCGGGAGTTGCTGGAGCGGTCCGATGTGGACGCCGAGGCCAACTTCTTCGCCCACGGCGGCCATTCCGTGCTGGCCGCGCGGATCGTGCAGCGGCTGGCCGAGTCCACCGGGGTGCGGATCAAGTTGTCCGGCGTGTTCGAGCACCCCACCCCACAGCTGCTCGCGCGGCACCTCGCCGCGGCAGGCGTCGCCCCACTGCCCCAGGAGGCATGAGTTGATCAACGTGTTCCGGCCCAGTCTGGGCGCAGAGGAACTGGCCGCCGTCAGCGAGGTCTTCGCGAGCAACTGGCTCGGCTACGGCGCGCGGGCCAAGGCGTTCGAGGCGGAATTCGCCGCCCATCTGGACGTGCCGGCGCCCAACGTGCTGTTCATCAACTCCTGCACCGCCGGGCTGTTCCTGGCCGCGCGGATGCTGGACCTCGGCCCCCAGGATGACGTGGTGCTGCCCTCGGTCAGTTTCGTCGCCGCCGCCAACGCCATCGCCGCCACCGGCGCCCGGCCGGTGTTCTGCGATGTCGACCCGCGCACCCTCAATCCATCCATTGAGGACATTGAGCGGGCCGTCACACCGCGGACGAAAGCCGTGCTGGTGCTGCACTACGGCGGCTACCCCGGCAACATCGCGAACATCGCGGCGTTCTGCCGCAACCGCGGCCTGCGGCTGATCGAGGACGCGGCCTGCGCGGTCGACTCCCGGGTGGACGGCAAGGCCTGCGGAAGCTTCGGTGACATCGCGATGTGGAGCTTCGACGCGATGAAGATCCTGGTCACCGGCGACGGCGGCATGCTCTACACCCGCGACGACGAACTGGCCGCCAAAGCCCGCGGACTGGCCTACCACGGCCTGGCCCAGTCCAGTGGCTTTAGCGCGGCCAAGGTCTCGCACCGCTGGTGGGAACTGGACGTGCGCGACTTCGGCGGCCGGATGATCGGCAACGACCTGACCGCGGCCATCGGCAGCGTGCAGTTGCGTAACCTGCCGCAGGCCATCGGCAGGCGGCGGGAGATCGTCGAGCAGTACGACCAGTTGCTGGCCGGGGTGCCGGGAGTCGTGCTGCCGCCGCCGCTGCCCGAGGGGCACAGCTCCTCCTACTACTTCTACTGGGTGCAGCTGGATCCACGGATCCGCGATGTGGTGGCCGCCGGACTCCTGGAACGCGGGATCTACACCACGTTCCGCTATCCGCCGCTGCACAAGGTGCCCGCGTACCAGGCCGATGTCACCCCGCTGCCGGCCACTGAGGCGGCGGCCGATGCCACGTTGCTGCTGCCGCTGCACCACGGCCTGGCCGACGCGGAGGTCAAGACCGTGGCCGCCGAACTGACCGAACTGGTTGCACAGCACCGGGTGGAGGGGCGATGAACCGGAGTGACGACGTGAGCGAGAGCAAGGCGCTGGTCCTGGACCTGGCCCGCAAGTACCACCAGGAAAGCCAGAGCGGCAGGCAGTTCGTGCCGGGTGTCACCGAGATCTGGCCCTCCGGCGCGACCCTGGACGAGGAGGACCGGGCGGCGCTGGTGGAAGCCGCCCTGGACATGCGCATCGCCGCCGGGCGGAGTTCGCGGATGTTCGAGTCCGCGTTCGCCCGCCGGATGGGCAGACGCAAGGCGCACCTGACCAACTCGGGCTCCTCGGCGAACCTGCTCGCGCTGACCGCACTGACCTCGCCCCAGCTGGAGGACCGGCGGTTGCGGCCGGGCGATGAGGTGATCACGGTGGCGGCCGGCTTCCCGACCACGGTCAACCCGATCCTGCAGAACGGCCTGATCCCGGTCTTCCTCGACATCGAGCTGAAGACCTACAACACCACCGCCGAGCGGGTGGCGCGGGCGATCGGGCCGCGCACCAGGGCCATCATGATCGCACACGCGCTCGGAAACCCTTATGAGGTAGCGGAACTGGCCGAGCTGGCCGAGCAGCACGACCTGATCCTGGTCGAGGACAACTGCGACGCGGTGGGCTCGACCTACCGCGGCCAGCTGACCGGGACCTTCGGTGAGCTGGCCACGGTCAGCTTCTACCCCGCGCACCACCTGACCATGGGCGAGGGCGGCTGCGTGCTGACCTCGAACCTGGCGCTGGCCCGGATCGTGGAGTCGTTGCGGGACTGGGGCCGGGACTGCTGGTGCGAACCGGGTGAGAGCAACACCTGCCTCAAACGCTTCTCCTACCAGATGGGCACGCTGCCCGCGGGCTATGACCACAAATACATCTTCTCCCACATCG
Source organism: Crossiella sp. CA198 (assembly GCF_052078295.1). Classification (NCBI taxonomy): domain Bacteria; kingdom Bacillati; phylum Actinomycetota; class Actinomycetes; order Pseudonocardiales; family Pseudonocardiaceae; genus Crossiella; species Crossiella sp. CA198. The sequence continues at coordinate 129,334 of NZ_JBQJIM010000025.1, read as the reverse complement.
GCTACAACCTGAAGTCCACCGACCTGCAGGCCGCCCTCGGCCTGACCCAACTGTCCAAATTGGACTACTTCGGTTCGGTGCGGCGGTCGAACTGGCGCAGGCTACGCGAGGGCCTGGACGGGGTGCCCTGGCTGATCCTGCCGGAGGCCACCCCGGACAGCGATCCGAGCTGGTTCGGGTTCATCATCACCGTCGATACCGAGGCGCCGTTCAAGCGGGCCGAACTGGTCGACTTCCTGGAGAACCGCAAGATCGGCACCCGCAGGCTCTTCGGCGGCAACCTGACCCGCCAGCCAGCCTATGTCGAGGCGCCGCACCGGGTGGCGGAGGAGCTGACCAACAGCGACATCGTCACCGAACACACCTTCTGGGTCGGCGTCTACCCCTCACTCACCGAGGAGATGCTCGACTACGTGCTCGACTCGATCAAGGAATTCGTGCAGGCGCGCAGCAGGCGCTGAGCCGGCGACCGCCCCAGCCAAGGAGCTGTGTCATGGTATCCAACCTCGCCGACAGCGCGGCCGCGTCCTCTCGGCTCCAGCCGAGAGAGGACGCCGCGCTGGTCAGCAGGCTCACTCTCTCGGCCAAGGCCCTGGAAGGCAGGTTCGGCGGCGTCGAGGACTTCCACAAGTGGTGGGCCGAACGCGTGTCCGCCCAGCGGCACCGGGTCGAGCACATCCCGTTCTCCGCCATGGACAAGTGGTCCTTCGACGCCACCACCGGCAACCTGCGGCACGACAGCGGGCGGTTCTTCACCGTCGAGGGACTGCGGGCCAGCGTGGACGACGGCGCGCAGGTGCAGTGGTACCAGCCGATCATCAACCAGCCCGAGGTCGGCATCCTCGGCATCCTGGTCAAGGAGTTCGACGGCGTCCTGCACTTCCTGATGCAGGCCAAGATGGAGCCGGGCAACCCGAACCTGGTGCAGCTGTCCCCGACCGTGCAGGCCACCCGCAGCAACTACATGAAGGTGCACCAGGGTTCGCCGGTACGCTACCTGGAGCATTTCAGCACCACCCGCAACGGCAGTGTGGTCGCCGATGTGCTGCAGTCCGAACACGGTTCCTGGTTCTACCGCAAGTGCAACCGCAACATGATCGTCGAAGCCTTCGACGAGGTGCCGGTGCACGAGGACTTCCGCTGGCTGACCCTGGGTCAGATCGGCGAACTCCTGTTAGAGGACAACCTGGTGAACATGGACTCGCGCACCGTGCTGGCCTGTGTGCCCAGCCAGAGCGAGGAAACCGGCGCGATGGGGTCCGATGTGGACCTGCTGTCCTGGATCACCGCCGAACGGGCCCGCAACCAGGTGCACGCGCAGCTGATGCCACTGGGCTCGCTGCCCGGCTGGGTGCACCGGCCCTACTCGATCGACCACGAGAAGGGGCAGTACTTCAGCGTGGTGGCCGTGTCGGTGCACGCCGACTCCCGCGAGGTCGCCTCCTGGACCCAGCCGCTGATCCAGCCGTGTGGGCGCGGGGTCGCGGCCTTCCTGACCCGGCGACTCGGCGGAGTGCCACACGTGCTGACCCAGTCCAGGGTCGAGGGCGGTTTCCTGGACACCATGGAACTCGGCCCCACCGTCCAATGTGTACCGAGCAACTACCTGGACCTGCCCGAGCCGGCCCGGCCGCGCTACCTGGACCTGGTGCTTGACGCGGACCCGGCCCGGATCCGTTATGAGGCAGTGCATTCGGAGGAGGGCGGCCGGTTCATCAACGCCGAAAGCCGCTACCTGGTGGTGGAAACCGACGACAACCAGACGCCACTGGACCCGCCGCCGGGCTTCCGCTGGGTCTCGCACGGCCAGCTCATCTCACTGGTACGGCACAGCCACTACGTCAACGTCCAGGCCCGCACCCTGCTGGCCTGTCTCAACACCATGTGGGCGCAGGGGTGATGGACCCCCTGCGGCTCGGCGTCCTCGGCTACGCGGGCATCGCCCGGCGCCGGGTGCTGCCCGCCGTCGGGCGGACGCCGGGGATCGAGATCGCGGCGATCGCCAGCAGGGACAAGGATCGCGCGGCCGCCGCGACAACGGTGTTCGGCGGCTGCCCGGTACACGGCTATGACGCGTTGCTGGCACGGGCCGATGTGGACGCGGTGTACGTGCCGCTGCCCGCCGCCCTGCACGCGGAGTGGGTGGCGGCGGCATTACGGGCGGGCAAGCACGTGCTCGCGGAGAAGCCGCTGACCACCAACGCGAACGGCACCGCGGAACTGCTCGCACTGGCCGCCCGGTCCGGGCTGGTGCTGATGGAGAACATCATGTTCGTGCACCACGCCCAGCACGCCGAGGCCCTGGCTCTGCTGGCCGACGGCGCGATCGGCCAGGTGCAGGTCTTCCAGTCCTGCTTCGCCATTCCGCCGCTGCCGCCCGGCGACATCCGCTATCAGTCCGATTTGGACGGTGGCGCGCTCTGGGACGTGGGCGTCTACCCGCTGCGGGCGGCCTCGCTGTTCCTGGGCGCCTCGCTGGAAGTCATCGGCGCCTTCCTCACCCCCGGCACGCGGGGTGTGGACGTCGCGGGCGCCGCGTTGCTGCGGGCCACCGGTGGCGTCGCGGCGCATCTGACGTTCGGGTTCGAGCACGCCTACCGGTCGATGTATGAGGTGCGGGGCGATGAGGGGCGGCTGAGCGTGGAGCACGCCTTCACCCCGTCCGCCGACCACCGGCCCACCCTGCACCTGCGGCGCGGCCCGGACGTCAAGGAGATCGTGCTCGAACCCGACGACCAGGTGGCCAATACGATCGCCGCCTTCGTCGCCGCGGTCCGGGCCGGCGTCTCCCCCGCACCGGAGTCCAGCCTGGAACTGGCCCGGTTGCTGGCCGAGGTCCGCTCACGGGCGTGACCTCAGCAAACCCGCCAGATCCTTGCGGTCCTTGACCCCCAGCTTGCGGTAGATCCGGGTCAGGTGCTGCTCCACCGTGCTGACCGTGATGTGCAGCCGCACCGAGATCTGCCGGTTGGTGGCCCCGTGCGCGGCCAGCGCGGCCACCCGTTGTTCGGCGTAACTCAGCGACTCCAGCACCGGATCGTCCACGGCCAGCGCGTCCAGACCGAACTCCAGCTGGGGCCACACCGGATCGGCGTCGTAGTCCTTGACCGTCTGCTGGGCCCGCTGGAACATCGTGCGCGCCGACCCGTCCTCACCGAGTTGCTCATAGGCGTGGCCGAGTTTGGTGAGTGCGCGGGCCAGTTGGAGGTGATCGCCGGAGCGGTTGAGCATCTCGGTGGCCTCGGTCAGCACGGCGTGTCGTTCGGCGGGCTGGGTCAGCTCGGCCATCGCGGTCAGGCTCACCCCCCAGGTGCGCGGCTGGTCCCGGCTCAGCCGGGCGAGCTGATCGGCGATGAGGTGCCGGGCGTCGTCGTGGTCCCCGGCCCGGCGCCGCGCCTCGGCCGCGCCGATCCGCCAGGAGATGAAAGTGGGCGAGTCCAGTTCCCAGGCCTCCATGAGCTGGCCGCACTTGTCGAAGTCCGCGGCCGCCGCCTCCAGCTGGCCTGCGGCGAGGTGGTGCAGGCCGCGGGCGTAGACGAAGTGCAGTCCGTAGCGGGTCTGGTACATCTCCGGCGGCACCGGATGCCCGACGTAGCCACCGACCTCGTCCTCCCGCCGCAGGTCCAGGCACACCTCGATCAGGATGGCCAGCGGCAGGCCCACCGCCACCCCCCACGCGGCGGGCGCCAGCACGGTGAGGCTCTCCCTGGCGTGCTGGTAGGCGCCGGCGAGGTCGCCCTGGCGGAGCAGGGCCTGAGCCCGCAACGCGAGCAGCTGGGCGCGGAACTCGGGACGCTGCGCGCTGACGGCCTCGCGTTCCACCTTGTCGCACCAGGTGATCGCCTTGTCCGCCTGCTCGGAGTGGATCAGCAGGGTGATCAGGCTGAACACCGGCTCAAACGTTTGCGCGGTGAACTCCGTGTAGCGCAGGGCCTGTTCCGCCTCGGTCACCTCTGTCGCGGACGCGCCGTGCCGCAGCGCGGATTTCAGCATCCGGAAGGCGCGCAGCCGGAGGTCGCCGTCGGCCGGGATCGCGCCCTCCGCAACGGTTTCCGCCGAGGTGGGCTGGCTGACCGAGAGCCAGCAGCGGATCACCTCCGCCTCGGCCGCGGCCTGTTTGTCGTGCAGTGCGGCCCTGGCCTCCAGCGCGGCCAGCACCTCCTCGGCCCGGTCGCCGTGGCAGTACCAGACCAGGTTGCGCACCAGCGAGAACGCGTACCTGACCGGCAGCTGCCCGGCGCGCAATTCGGCGAGCAGCGGGTAGAGCGTGCGGATGGTGGCCTCGGGGTTGCTGCCCCAGGTGTACTCCAGCAGCTTGGCCTTGATCGCGGATTTCAGGCCGGCGTCGGCGAACTGCGTGGTGGCGTACTCGAAGGTCTCCCTGGCGAAGGCGGTGTCGTTCTCGGCCAGCGCCTGGTCCACCGCCTCGGCCAGCAGCGGGGCGCTCCACTGGGTCGCGGTGGCGCCGCCCGCGATGAGGTGGTGCGCGACCTCCACCGCGGGCGCGCCCTGTTCGTAGAGCAGCTGGGCGGCCCGCCGGTGCAGCACGGCGCGTTCGTCCAGGGCCAGGTTGGCCAGCAGGGCGGTGCCGATCTGCGGATGCCGGAAGTCCTGCTCGTGCACCAGGCCGAGCTGGGTGAGGATGCGCAGCGCGTGGTCGGCCGCGCCCGGTCCGGCCTCGAAGGAGTGCTCCAGCAGCTGATTGGGGCTGGCGCCGGAGAACAGGGCGCGGCCCTGGGCCATCCGCAGCACGTGTGGCTCGTGGCGGCGCAGCAGTTCGACCACGGCCTGCTGGTAGGCGTGGCCGGGGACCAGCCCGGCGCGCTTCTGCATGTCCTGGATCAGCGCGTGCAGCAGCAGCGGATTGCCGCCGGTGAGCAGGAAGGACTCGGCGGCGGTCGGCTCCGGCGGCGCGGTGCCCAGGTGGTGGGCGAGCAGCCGCTCGGTGCCGCCGCGGCTCAGCGGGGCCAGGCTGAACCGCCGCACGTGCGCCCGGCGCAGCAGGTCGCCCAGGATCAGCGAGTGACCGGGCGTCATGTCCTCCCGCTCGGTCAGGATGACCACGATCCGCTCGTTGCGGATGCGCCGGATCAGGTACAGCAGGCAGTGCAGGGAAACCCGGTCGATGTCGTGCACATCGTCGATGCAGAGCACCAGCGGGTGAATCTTGCCGAGTTTGGCGAACAGTTTGTGAAAGCCCTCCGAAAAGCGGACGGAGAGTTCGAGCACGTCCAGTTCGGCAATGTCCTTAGTGGACTCAAGGAGGGTGGTCACCTCATCGGTCAGCGAGCCAGGCAACTCCGACTGGGTGAGCAGCTGTTCCATGATGCCGAGCGGGAAATGCCGTTCCGAACGCACGCAGTTCGCGATGAGCGTGAGCATCTGCTCGGAGCGCGCGTGGTCGGCGAACTGGTGCAACAGCTCGGTCTTCCCGCAACCGTCAGGCGCGGTGACCAGCAGCACGCTGCCACGGTGCTGTTCGCTCTCCTGGAGACTTTTTTCGAAGACCTTCGTCTCATCACTTCTTTCAATCAGGAACATGATTGGTTTATCCCCCAGCGCTGTGACCGTCAAGACGACGAGAGGTCGCACCGGGAGGCGCAACCTCAAGATCAGGGCGGGCAGGCGTAATCCCCACAGAAGCCAATTCCGGCGTCGATGTACAAACGGTGTACCGGCTGCCTCCGGCACCTGATCGACAAATCGGAACGGCCGCGCCGCCGACCGCGGTCGGCCACCAGGCGGACCGGCGCTCCGGTCGGGCACGCCCGCACCGGCCGGATCTCAGGTCCACCGCCTCACACGCGTGTTCTTCCCCCTTATCAGCTGCGCGTAAACGAAGGGAAGAACTCTTTCCTAATACCGCCCCAGTCGACCCCCAGAAATGCCACAGGGTTGTCCCCACCCCAGTTGAGCACTGCTGCCGGAATGATCTACAGCGCTCTGGCTTCGCACTGATCCTACTCCTCGATCATGGTTCCCGGGCGATCTCTGGGCATGTCCCGGATAACGGCCCGGTAGCGACGCCTCTGGAACAGGACGTCTCGGACAGGTCTGCCGCCGGACCCGGCTCACGGCCGGGCCGGTCCGGGGAGCGGGCCGAGTTCGGTGACAGCCGGCGACCCGGAATACGGTTTAGAGCCTGTTTAGAGGCGCACTAGCCCGCCCGGCAATCCTACGCCGAGTGATTACTGCCGGCCTGGGGGGAGTAATAATGGTCAACGCCGCCAATGGTGCTGCCCATGACGACGCGATCGCGGTGACCGGAATAGCCTGCCGTCTCCCCGGTTCCGCCGACCCACTGGCCTTCTGGCAGCTGCTGCGAAACGGGCGCAGCGCCATCACACCGGTACCACCGAACCGCCCGCCCGCACCGTCAGCCGGGTCGGAAACCCGCTATGAGGGCGGCTTTCTGGACGAGGTCGACGGTTTCGACGCTGGTTTCTTCCGCATTCCGCCGCGCGAGGCCGCGATGATGGATCCGCAACAGCGACTGATGCTGGAACTGGGCTGGGAAGCCCTGGAGGACGGGCGCATCCGCCCCGGCGACCTGGACGGCACCCGGACCGGGATTTTCCTCGGCGCGATCTGGGACGACTACACGACATTGCTCAACCAGGGCGGCCGCGAGTCGTTCAACCAGCACTCGCTCACCGGCACCCAGCGGGCCATCCTGGCCAACCGGCTCTCCTACACACTGGGCCTGCGCGGCCCCAGCCTGACCGTGGACACGGCGCAGTCCTCCTCCCTGGTCGCCGTGCACCTGGCCTGCGAGAGCCTGCGGACCGGCGAGTCCGCCCTCGCGCTGGCCGGCGGCGTCAACCTGATCATCGCCGCCGAGAGCACCGACCGGACCGCGGCCTTCGGCGGCCTCTCCCCCGACAGCCGCTGCTTCACCTTCGACCACCGGGCCAACGGCTACGTACGCGGCGAGGGCGGCGGCCTGGTGCTGCTCAAGCCGCTCGCGCGGGCGATCGAGGACGGCGACGCCATCTACTGCGTCATCCCCGGCAGCGCGGTGAACAACGACGGCGGCACCCAGGGCCTGACCGTACCCAGTGCGACAGCCCAGGCCGACGTGCTGCGGCGCGCGCACGAGCGGGCCGGCGTCGCCCCGGCGGAGGTCCAGTACGTCGAGTTGCACGGCACCGGAACCCGGGTCGGCGACCCCGTCGAAGCAGCCGCCCTGGGCGCCGCGCTGGGGTCGGCACGCTCCCCCGGTGACCGGCTGATCGTGGGTTCGGCCAAGACCAACGTGGGGCACCTGGAGGGCGGCGCCGGGATCGTCGGCCTGCTCAAGACCATCCTGAGCATCAGGCACCGGGAACTCCCGCCCAGCCTGAACTTCGAGACCCCGAACCCGGACATCGACCTGGACCGCCTCAACCTCAAGGTCCAGGCCGAGCTGACCCCGTGGCCGCACCCCGACCGGCCGTTGATCGCCGGGGTGAGTTCCTTCGGCATGGGCGGCACCAACTGCCACGTGGTGCTCGCGGAACCTCCGGCCACCAAGGCACCAGCGACCAGCGAACCCCGTGCGGTGGTGGTGCCCTGGGTCCTGTCCGCCACCACCGGCCAGGCCCTGCGCGCGCAAGCCGCCAACCTGGCCCGCCAGTCCGGCTCCCACCCGGTCGACGTGGCCTACTCACTGGCCACCACCCGCACCCGCTTCCCGCACCGCGCCGCGGTCATCGCCAGTACCGCAACGGAATTCACCACCGCACTGACCGAGCTGGCCGCGGGCCGCCCGCACCCGGCCGTGGTGCGCAACCGCCTGGACGGGGACGCTCGCGGCCTGGTGTTCATGTTCTCCGGCCAGGGCAGCCAGCACCCCGGCATGGGCAGTCAGCTCTACCAGACCCACCCGGTGTTCGCGGCAGCCCTGGACGAGATCTGCGCCGAGCTGGACCCACACCTGGACCACCCACTGCGCGAGGTCATGTTCGACCGGCAATCCACGCTCCTGGCACAAACCCGGTACACCCAAACAGCCTTGTTCGCACTGGAACTGGCCTTGTTCCGCTTGGTCACCCACTACGGCCTGCAGCCCGACTACCTGATCGGCCACTCGATCGGCGAACTCACCGCAGCCTGTGCCGCAGGTGTGCTCTCCCTGCCGGACGCGTGCAGCCTGGTCGCCACCCGCGCCCGGTTGATGAACACCCTGCCACCCGGCGCGATGCTCAACATCCAGGCCACCATCGAACTGCCGGACCACATCGACATCGCCGCCTACAACAGCCCCGCCCACACGGTCGCCTCCGGCTCAATCGAAGACATTGATCATCTCGCCGAACTCTTGCGAGCAAAGGGAATCAAGACCCGGCGGCTGCACGTCGCCCACGCCTTCCACTCCGCACACACCGAACCCATCCTGTCTGCCTTCACCGAGCACGCCGCCACTCTCACCTACCGGGCACCCACCACCCCGATCATCTCCAACCTCACCGGAACCCTTGCGACAGAGGAACAACTGACTGATCCGGGCTACTGGGCACAGCTCATCCGCCAACCAGTCCACTTCGGACCCGGCATCACCACCCTGGAAAACCTCGGCGCCACCACGTACTTGGAGCTGGGCCCGGACACCACCCTGGCCACCCTCGCCAAGCACACCCTCAGCACCGCCCTGGCGACCTCCGTCCTGCGCCGCGACCAACCCGAACCCAACACCCTCACCACCGCGCTGGCCCAGGTTCACCTGCATGGCCACAACCTGGACTGGGAAGCCCTCCTCGGCGCACACCACCCGCGCCCGGTTTCCCTGCCCACATACGCCTTCCAGCGCACCCGCCACTGGCTGAACACCACTACCCAGGCGGAACCCACGTCGTTGACCGCCCTGGACAGCCGCACGGTCGAGGATCTCGTGCAGGCCGGTGTGCGCGCGGTGCTGGGCCACGCACCCACCGACCCGGTGGACCTGCACAGCACGTTCAAGGACCTCGGCTTCGAGTCCTTCGCCGCCCTGGAACTGCGCGGCCACCTCAACGCGGCCACAAACCTCAACCTGCCCACCACCCTGCTCTACGACCACGCGACCCCGCAGGCACTGATCCGGCACCTGAGCGAAGAACTCGCCGGCCACGTCAGCGTCACCACCACGGCACCACTGGCCCACCACGAACCCGTCGCGATCATCGGCATGGGTTGCCGCTACCCGGGTGGAGTCCGGTCACCCGCGGAGCTGTGGCAGCTGGTGCTCCAGGAAACCGACGCGATCTCCGGGTTCCCGGCCGACCGGGGCTGGCCCGAAGAGGTCCACTTCGCCGCGGACGGCGAGTCCTACGCCCGCGCGGGCGGTTTCCTGCCCGACGCCGCGGATTTCGACGCCGACTTCTTCGGCATCAGCCCCCATGAGGCCCTCGCCATGGACCCCCAGCAGCGGATCTTGCTGGAGATCGCCTGGGAAGCGCTCGAACACGCGGGCATCGACCCCACCGCCCTGCACGAGAGCCCCACCGGCGTCTACGTCGGCGCGATGGCCGAGGAGTACGGCCCCCGGAGGTACGAGCACTCGGCGGAGCTGACCGGCCACCGCCTCACCGGCACCAGCCTCAGCATCATCTCGGGCCGGATCGCCTACAGCCTTGGCCTGCACGGACCGGCGATCACCACGGACACCGCCTGCTCCTCTTCCCTGGTGGCGCTGCACCAGGCCGTGCAAGCCCTGCGGGCAGGCGAGTGCACGATGGCCCTGGCCGGTGGCGTGACCGTGATGGCCACCCCCGGCATCCTCACCGAGTTCAGCCGCCAACGCGGTCTGGCCCCGGATGGCCGCTGCAAGTCCTTCGCCACGGCCGCCGACGGCACCAGCTTCGCCGAGGGCGCCGGACTCGTTGTCCTGCAACCCCTCTCCGCTGCCCTGCGCGAAGGCCGCCGCGTCTTCGGCGTCATCCGGGGTTCGGCGATCAACCAGGACGGCGCTTCCAATGGCCTCACCGCCCCCAGCGGCCCTGCCCAGCAACGCGTGATCCACGCGGCCCTGGCCAACGCGGGCCTCACCGCCGACCAGATCGACGCCGTCGAAGCACACGGCACCGGCACCACCCTCGGCGACCCCATCGAAGCCCACGCCCTACTGGCCACCTACGGCAGGCACCGCAACGGCAATCCGCTCCACCTCGGCTCGCTGAAATCCAACCTCGGCCACACCCAGGCCGCCGCGGGCATCGGCAGCGTGATCAAGATGGTGCAGGCCCTGAACCACGCCACCCTGCCCAAAACCCTGCACATCGACGAGCCGTCGCCACACATTGACTGGTCCAGCGGCACCCTTCAGCTGCTCACCAAGACCACCCCTTGGCCGGAGACCGATCACCCGCGCCGGGCTGCTGTGTCCTCCTTCGGGATCAGCGGCACCAACGCCCACGTGATCCTCGAACAACCCCCGGCCGCTGAAATCCACACCAAATCGCCAATCACCGCGGTCGTGCCGTGGATTCTCTCCGCCAAGACCGACAAGGCCCTGCGCGCCCAGGCCACCAACCTCGCCCGCCGGACCGACCTGCACCCCATCGACGTGGCCCACGCACTGACCACGCGCACCCTGTTCCCGCACCGGGCAGCAGTGATTGCCAGCAACACCAACGACCTCACGGCCGCACTGGAAGCCCTCACCGCAGGCCGCACCCACCCCGAACTGATCAGCCAGGTCAACGACGGTGGCCAGGGCAAGTTGGTGTTGATGTTCTCCGGCCAGGGCAGCCAGCACCCCGGCATGGGCAGCCAGCTCTACCCAACACACCCCGTCTTCGCCGCAGCCCTGGACGAAATCTGCACCGAGTTCAACATCCACCTCGACCACCCACTGCGCGAAGTGATGTTCGACCGCCAAGGCACTCTCCTGGCACAAACCCGCTACACCCAAACCGCCCTGTTCGCCCTGGAACTGGCTCTCTTCCGGCTGATCACCCACTACGGACTCCAGCCCGACTACCTCATCGGCCACTCCATCGGCGAACTCACCGCCGCCTGCGCCGCAGGCGTGCTCACCCTCCCCGACGCGTGCAGCCTGGTCGCCACCCGCGCCCGGCTGATGAACACCCTGCCACCCGGCGCGATGCTCAACGTCCACGGCACGGCCGATCTACTCGACCAGTCCGACATCGCCGCCTACAACAGCCCAACCCACACCGTCGCCTCCGGCTCACCCGAACACATCGACCAACTCGCAGAACTCCTGCAAGCACAGGGAATCAAGACCCAGAAGCTGCACGTCGCACACGCCTTCCACTCCGCACACACTGAACAGATCCTGCCGGAGTTCACCAAACACGCAGCCACCCTCAGCTACCACCCACCCACGATCCCGATCATCTCCAACCTCACCGGAACCCTTGCCACCCAAGAACAACTGACTGATCCCGGCTACTGGGCCCAACTCATCCGCCAGCCAGTCCACTTCGGACCCGGCATCACCACCCTGGAAACCCTCGGCGCAACCACCTACCTCGAACTCGGCCCAGACACCACCCTCGCAACCCTCGCCAACCACAACACCACCGCACTCATCACCGCCACCCTCAACCGCAACCACCCCGAGCCGAACACCCTCACCACCGCCCTCGCCCAAGCCCATCTCCACGGCCACCCCCTCAACTGGCAAACACTCCTCGGACCCCACCAGCCACAACAGGTTGAGTTACCCACCTACCCGTTCCAACGCACCCGCTACTGGCTGAACCCCAGCACTGCCGCTGACAGGAACCGCTGGCGCTACCGGATCACCTGGAAGCAGCTCAGCATCCAGTCCCCGTACCGCCTGAGCGGCCGATGGCTGGTAGTGGCACCAGACGGCGACCCCACGGCCGACACCCTGACCGAACACCTCGCCGGGCAGGGCCTCGACATCCTCAACCTCCGCCTCACCCAGAACGAACTCGACCACAGCACCCTGACCGACCTGCTGAAATCGGCCCTGTCCTCCGACGACGAGGTCACCGGCATCCTGTCCCTGCTCGCCCTGGACGACCGCCCGCACTCACCCGATCTCCCCGTGCCCACCGGCTTCGCCGGAACCCTTGCACTGCTCCAGGCAATCCAGGACAGCGACACCACCACTCCACTGTGGACGGTCACCCGGGGCGCGGTCGCCACCGACGAGACCGAGACGCCAACTCATCCCGATCAGACCCTGGTGTGGGGCATGGGCCGCGTCGCCGCACTGGAACTGCCGCAGCACTGGGGCGGCCTGATCGACCTCCCCGAGTCCCTCGACGAACGGACGCTGACCACGCTCTGCTCGGTGCTGGCCCGCCCCGAGGGCGAGGACCAGATCGCCATCCGCCCCTCCGGCGCCTACGCCCGACGACTTGTCCGGGCCACGCCCAGGAAGGCCAAGCGCGAGTGGCGCCCACGGGACACGGCTCTCATCACCGGGGGCACCGGCGGACTCGGCGCGCACCTGGCCCGCTGGCTGGCCCGCAACGGGGCCAGGCACATCGTGCTCACCAGCCGCCGCGGCGACCAGGCTCCTGGTGCGACCGAGCTGATCGCCGAGCTGGCCGGACTCGGGGTGACCGCCCAGGTGCTGGCCTGCGATCTGGCGGACCGGGATTCGGTCGCCGCGCTCGTGCACAAGATCGACCTGCCGGATGCCCCACTGCGGGTGGTGGTGCACGCCGCCGGGGTCAACCGCGAAGCGCCACTGACCCAGACCACGCTGACGGAGATGCGCGATGTGCTGTCCGGCAAGGTCTTCGGCGCCCAGCACCTGGCCGACCTGCTCGCCCCGCGATCCCTGGACGCGCTGATCCTCTACTCCTCGATCTCCGGGATCTGGGGCGCGGGCAACCACACCGCGTACGCCGCGGGCAACGCCTTCCTGGACGCCTTCGCCCAGCACTGCCGCCGCCACGACCTCCCGGCACACGCCATCGCGTGGGGACCGTGGGCAGGCGGCGGGATGGCGACCGACGACAACTCGTTCCGGGAGCGGCTCACCGCCCACGGTCTGTCCACCATGGCGCCGGAGGCAGCCCTCGCCACGCTGCAACAGATCCTGGACCAGGACGAGGTGAGCAGCGTCGTCACCGATGTGGACTGGACCCGGTTCGCCCCTGCCTTCACCCTGACCCGCCCGAGCCCGCTGCTCGCCGAACTGCCCGAGGCCCAGGTCCAGGAATCGACCGCGCCCCAGGACAACTCGACGCTCGTGGCGCAGTTGACCGGGCTGTCACCGCGGCAGCGGGAACGCGCACTGCTGAAGCTGGTGCGGGCGCAGGTGGCGGAGATCCTCGGCCACGCGGACGCCGAGGACGTCGGATCCGCGCGCAGCTTCAAGAGTCTCGGCTTCGAGTCGCTGACCGCCGTGCGGCTGCGCAACCAGCTCGCCGCGGCCACCGGTCTGCGCCTGCCGAGCACCATGATCTTCGATCACCCCACGCCCGCAACGCTGTCCGCCTTCCTGAGCGGCAGGATCCCGCTCCCGGACGGCAAAACACACCAGCCGGTACGCACCCAACCGGATTCCGCGGCGCCCGAGGATCTCGCGACAGCCACCGACGAGGAGCTGTTCAGCATCCTGGACAACGAATTCCAGGCGCCGTAGCCCGCTACCAGACCACCACAGACTCTTCTTTCGACTGGGGACCACCGGCATGAGCGACGAGAAGCTCCGCGAGTACCTCAAGCGGGCAACGGCAGATCTGCGCAAGGCACACAAGCGCATCCAGGAGCTGGAGGCCAGGGAAGGCGAGCCCATCGCGATCGTGGGCATGGGTTGCCGCTTTCCCGGCGGGGTCACCTCGGCGGACGAACTGTGGCAGCTCGTCCACGCGGAAACCGATGCCATCTCCGGGCTTCCCACCAATCGCGGCTGGCCGATCGAGGATCTCTACGACCCCGAACCGGGAAAACCGGGCAAGGTCTACGTCCGCGAGGCCGGATTCCTGCACGACGCGGGCGAGTTCGACGCCGAGTTCTTCGGCATCAGCCCCCGTGAAGCTCTCGCGATGGACCCGCAACAGCGACTCCTGCTGGAAATCGCCTGGGAAGCCCTGGAACACGCGGGCATCGACCCCACCAGCCTCGGCGAAACCGCCACGGGTGTGTTCACCGGGGTGACGGCCCAGGAGTACGGCCCCCGGATGCACGAGCCCGCCGACGAGCTGACCGGCCACCACCTGACCGGCACCCTGGTCAGCGTCGCCTCGGGCCGGATCGCCTACACCCTTGGCCTGCAAGGCCCCGCGGTCAGCATCGACACCGCCTGCTCGTCCTCGCTGGTCGCCATCCACCAGGCGGTCCGGTCGCTGCGCGCAGGCGAGTGCACGATGGCCCTGGCCGGTGGCGTGACCGTGATGGCCACCCCCGGCGTGCTGACCGAGTTCAGCCGCCAGCGCGGCCTGGCCCCCGATGGCCGCTGCAAGTCCTTCGCCGCCGCCGCCGACGGCACCGGCTTCGCCGAAGGCGCGGGCCTGGTTCTGCTCCAGCCCCTGTCAACCGCACTCCAGCAGGGACGCCGGGTCCTGGCCGTCATCCGCGGCACCGCCGTCAACCAGGACGGCGCCTCCAACGGCCTCACCGCCCCCAACGGCCCATCCCAGCAACGCGTCATCCACGCCGCCCTGACCAACGCCGGACTGACTCCCGACCAGATCGACGCGGTCGAGGCGCACGGTACCGGCACCACCCTCGGCGACCCCATCGAAGCCCAAGCCCTGCTGGACACCTACGGCCGACACCACCACGACCGACCGCTCTACCTCGGCTCGCTCAAGTCGAACATCGGCCACACCCAGGCCGCCGCAGGCATCGCCGGGCTGATCAAGATGGTCTACGCCATCAACCACGCCACGCTGCCCAAAACCCTGCACGTCGACGAGCCATCCCCGCACATCGACTGGTCCCACGGCAGTCTGCACCTGCTCACCGAGAGCATCCCCTGGCCCGACACGGATCGCCCCCGCCGGGCGGGCGTGTCCTCCTTCGGCATCAGCGGCACCAACGCCCACCTCATCCTCGAACAGCCACCCACCACCGAAACTCCCGCCGAGCCGCCAAACAATGCGGTCGTGCCCTGGGTCCTCTCCGCCAAGTCCGACAAGGCATTGCGCGCCCAAGCCGCCAACCTGGCCAGGTTGGCCGACCTGCGGCCTGCCGATGTGGCCCACGCATTGGCCACCCGCACCCAGTTCCCACACCGAGCCGCAGTCATCGCCTGCGACAGCAAGGAATTCGCGGCGGCGCTGGAAGAACTCGCCGCCGGACGCCCGCACCCCGCCCTGATCAGCCAGGTCGAGGACGGCGGCCAGGGCAAGTTGGTGTACATGTTCTCCGGCCAAGGCAGCCAGCACCCCGGCATGGGCAGCCAGCTCTACACAACACATCCGGTCTTCGCCGAAGCCCTGGACGAAATCTGCGCCGAGTTCAACCAACACCTCGACGAACCCCTGCGCGAGGTCATGTTCGATCAGCAATCCGCGCTCCTGGAACAAACCCTCTACACCCAAACCGCCCTGTTCGCCCTGGAACTGGCCCTGTTCCGGCTGATCACCCACTACGGACTCCAGCCCGACTACCTGATCGGCCACTCCATCGGCGAACTCACCGCCGCCGCAGCCGCCGAGGTACTCACCCTCCCCGACGCGTGCAGTCTGGTCGCCACCCGAGCCCGGCTGATGAACACCCTGCCGCCCGGCGCGATGCTCAACATCCACGGCACCGCCGACCTGCTCGACCAGATCGACATCGCCGCCTACAACAGCCCAACCCACACCGTCGCCTCCGGATCACCCGAGGACATCGACCAACTCGCAGAACTGTTGCAGGACAAGGGCATCAAGACTCGCCGCCTGCACGTCGCGCACGCCTTCCACTCCGCCCACACCGAACAGATCCTGCCTGAGTTCACCAAACACGCGGCCACCCTCACCTACCAGCCACCCCGAATCCCGATCATCTCCAACCTCACCGGATCGGTTGCCACTCAAGAACAACTCACCGATCCCCACTACTGGGCCCAACTCATCCGCCAGCCAGTCCACTTCGGACCGGGAATCGCCACCCTGGAAAACCTCGGCGCCACCACCTATCTGGAGCTGGGCCCCGACACCACCCTCACAACCCTCGCCAACCACAACACCTCCGGCCTGATCACCGCCACCCTCAACCGCGACAACCCAGAACCCACCACCCTCACCACCGCCCTCGCCCAAGTCCACCTCCACGGCCACCCCCTCAACTGGAGCACCCTCCTCGAACCCCTTCAGCCACAGCAGGTCGAGCTGCCCACCTACCCGTTCCAGCGATCGCACTACTGGCTGACCGAACCGCGTCAACCCGCGCCAGACCACCTCTCGGACGCGGATCTGGAGACGCTGCTCGGCACGGTGGACGCGGACCAGCAAGCTGCTCTGCGGACCGCGCTGCCCCTACTCGCCAGGTGGCGCCGACAGCGCGACAGCCAGTACCGCCTCACCTGGACCCTGCTGCCCGACACTCCCCACGCTCCGACAGGACGATGGCTGGTCGCCATCCCGGATTCCTATGTGGACGATCCACTGGGAGTGCTCCAGGCGCTGACGGAACACGGTCTCGACCCCGCCCCGGTGATCGTGGACACGCCAGAGCTGATCAGCCAGGCACGGCAAGGCGACGTTCGAGGCGTGCTGGCCGTTCAGCTTGATGTGGCCGCCACGGCCAGATTGCTGCGGGCACTGGATGACGCCGGGTTGGACGCGCCCGTCTGGGCTGCGACCGTCGGTGCGATGCCGGTCGAGGGTACGGCTGCCGACCCGTCCCAGGCCCAGCTCTGGGGTTTCGGGCAGGCCATGGCCGCCGAGTCCCCGGCGCGCTGGGGCGGCCTGGTCGACCTGCCGGGCCCGCTCGACCGCCGGGCCCGAGCACGACTGGCCCAGGTACTGGCCGCGACCGACGGCGAGGACCAGCTCGCGATCCGGCCCGCCGGGGTGTTCGCGCGCAGACTGGTCCGCCTCCCCATCCAGGAGGACAAGGCCCGGGTGCCCAACGGGGCGACCGTCCTGATCACCGGCTGCGACAGTCCCCTCGCCGCGCCCGCGGCCCGCTGGCTGGCCGAACACGGCGCCGAGCGATTCGTGCTGGTGGCCGAGACGCCGGTACCGGAACTCCAGTCCGGCCTCCTCGGCCGCGGAGCTTCCGTGGACCTGGTGCGGGGCGCCGCAGCTGACCGGGCGTTGCTCGCCGAGGTCATCGACGGCATCCCGGCCACGCACCAACTCGCCGTCGTTGTCCACATCGCACAGTCCACAGTGGACTCTGCCGTGATGCTGGGCGAGCTGACCGCCGAACTGGACTTGGCGGCCTTCGTGCTGTTCTCCGCCGCACCGGAGTTACCCGGTGCCGTGCCCGCGCACGCCAAGTTGCAGGCGCTCGCCCATCAGCGCGGCGCCCTGCACGTGGGCTGGGGGCCAACACACGACGGCCAGACTCCGGGCCTGCACGGCCTCTCACCCGAGCTGGCCATGAGCGTGCTCGGCCGGGCCTTCGAGCGCCAGGGACAGAGCGTCCTGGTCGCCGACGCCGACTGGTCGCAAGTGGTGAACGCGGGCGGCCACACGGCCTTGTTCCGCGCCCTCGCCGAACCGGAACCCGCCGAGCCGGTGGCCGCGGAAGCGGGGCCCTCACTACACGAACGGCTGGCCACGGCCGAGGGTGATGAGCGGCTGGCGATCGTGCTGGACCTGGTGTCCACCACCACCAAAACAGTCCTGAACATTCCCGCCACCGACCAGGTCGATCCGGAGGTCAACTTCCTGGACCTGGGGTTCTCCTCCCTCGCCGCGGTGGAGTTCAGCAAGCGGTTGCGCCGGTTGAGCATCGAGGTCTCGCCGGGTGCGATGTACGACAACCCGACGCCCGCGGCGCTGGCCGAACACCTCTGCGCGGAACTCGCGTCCGGGTCCGGGCGGTGAGTCCGTCATGAGGTTCCGAAATGTCACGAAGGGAGTTGGCATGAGCCACTCGGTCGTTGTCGCCGGCGGTGGCCCGGTCGGCCTGATGCTCGCCTGCGAGCTGGCCCTGCTGGGGGTGCGCACGCTGGTGGTCGAACAGCGCCCCCAGCCCAGGGAGGATGCCCCGGGAATCGCGGTGAACGCGACGGTTGTCGAGCTGCTCGCCCAGCGGGGCATCATGGACGCCATCCGGTCCGACGGGGTCGAGTTGCCGCAGGCTCGGTTCGCCTTGCTGTGGCTGGACACCACGCGGATGCGGGAGAAGCGGGTGTATGGGTTCGTCATCCCGCACGCTCAGCTCGCCCGGCGGCTGGCCGAACGGGCCCTGGAACTCGGCGTGACCATCCGCCGCGGACAGGAGGTCGTCGGGTTCAACCAGGACGAGAACGGCGTGGTGGTGGACCTGCGGGGGGATGCGGGCATCGAGTCGGTGCCGTGCCGCTACCTGGTGGGCTGCGACGGCGCGCGCAGTGTGGTGCGCGGGCTGGCCGGAATCGACTTCCACGGCACCGAATCCCCGTTCTACGGCCTGATCGCGGAGGTCGAGCACGAACCCGGCGACGCGCTGACGGAGTGGATCGGCACCCGGCTGGCGCCGGACGGGATCCTGATGGCGGTGCCCTCCGTACCGGGGCGGATCCGGGTGGTGACCGCCGAATTCGGCCGCACCGCGCCGGATCCCGTTGCGGCGCCGACATTCGACGAGCTGCGGGCGACAGTGTCCCGGCTGGCCGAAGCCGACTGGCAGCCCACCGGACAGGCACTCTGGCTCAGCCGGTGGGAGAACGCGACCAGGCAGGCCGAGCGATACCGGGCGGGGCGGCTGTTCCTGGCCGGGGACGCCGCGCACGTGCACTTTCCATTGGGGGGTCAGGCATTGGCGACCGGACTGGAGGACGCGGTCAACCTGGGGTGGAAGCTGGCGGCGGAGATCCACGGGTGGGCGCCGCCGGGGCTGCTGTCCACCTACCACGCCGAGCGCCATCCGGCGGGCGCGCGTGCCTGCCGCACCTCGCAGGCGCAGGTGGCGCTGATGCACCCGGTGGAGCAGGTGGCGCCGGTGCGGGAGCTGCTCACCGAGTTGATCCAGTTCGCCGAGGTCAACGAGTACCTGATCAAGGTGCAGGGGAACCTGGACGTGCGCTACCCGATCACCTCGGCGACCGCGGGCGCGCATCCGTTGCTGGGCCGCCGGTTGCCGCAGGTGCCGGTGGCCGTCTCGACCGGGGAGACCGACCTCGGCGTGCTGCTGCGGGCCGGGCGCGGGGTGGTGCTCGACCTGTCCGAGGGCGCGGTCAGCCTGGCCGGGATCGAGGGCTGGGCGTGCAGGGTGGACGTGGTCCCGGCCAAGCCGTCCGCGGAGATCGCGGCGGTGGCGCTGCTGCTGCGGCCGGACGGCTACGTGGCCTGGGCGGATTCGACCGGCGCCGATGACGCCGGCCTGCGTAGCGCCCTGCGAACCTGGTTCGGCGAACCGTCCATCAGGCGCTAACCGGACCCACCCCGTGTTGGCCGTTGTGGACGGTGAGTTGGCCGTTGTGGACGTCGAGTTGGCCCAACTGGTACGCCAGTTTGGCCCAAGTGGGCGTACCAGTTGGCCCAAGTGGGCGGGGAGGGCGGAGCGTGCCGCCAGTTCGGCCAAGACTGGGTACGACAACGGCCAACACTGTGTGCGACAACGGCCAACACGCCGGTGGGGGAAGGTGCGGCGGCCGCGTCTGGGGTTGCGCGGCCGCCGCACGGGGTTTCAGACGTCGCGGGAGCGGAAGACCGCGAAGGTCACGGCCAGCACGATGGCCGCGACCACGTACAGCCAGAGCAGGCCGCCCAGTGGTGGCAGGAAGCCGGGGTTGCCCTCCGGGGAGAGCACCTGCATGCCAGCCGAGCTGGGCCAGAACTTCAGCAGCGGCTTGCCGATCACCGAGGGCAGGCTGGGCAGGATCGCGGTGGGCACCAGCAGGGTCGCGGTGAACATGACCGCGATCCCGCCAGCCGTGGCCCGGACCAGGGTGCCCACGCCGAGGCCGAGCAGTGCGACCGCGGTCATCACCAGGCCGACGCCGACCACGGCCCGCAGCACGCCGGGCTGGTCCAGGGTCGCGAACGGCACGTCCCGCGAGGCGAAGACGCCCTGCCCGGCGAAGAACATGGCGAAACCGACCGGAATGCCGACGGTGAGACCGGCGATGGTGACCACGGTGGCCTTGGCCGCCAGCAACCGGCCGCGGCGCGGGACCGCGGCCAGACTGGTGCGGATCATGCCGGTGGAGTACTCGGAGGTCATCGCGAGCACGCCGAGCACCACCATCGCCAGCATGCCGAAGATGAGCCCGGTGAACAGGCTCTCGTAGGTGGGATCGAAGGCGGCGCGGCGGGCGTCGGCGCCGTTGCGGTAGGTCTGGGCCGCGTCCAGGCTGGCCAGTGACCCGATGCCGACGCCGACCACGGCGGTCAGGATCAGGGTGTACCAGAAGGACTTCAGGCTGGCCAGCTTCTGCCACTCCGAGCGCAGCGCGTGCCCGAAGGTCGCGGCGGGCACGGTGCTCCTGGGGCCGGTGGCGGCGTGCCGGCTCATCGCAGGGCTCCTTCCGGCACGCCGAACTCCACGCTGTCCCTGGTGAGTTTCATGAACGCCTCTTCCAGCGATGCCTGCCGGGTGGTCAGCTCATACAGCACAACGCCGTGGGTGGCGGCGAGTTTGCCGACGGCCTCGCAGTACATGCCGGAGACCTCCAGCATGCCGCCCGGTCCGGGCGTGACGCTCGCGCCGGCCTCGGTGAGGCGGCGGGCGAAGGTCTCGGCGTTCGGGGTGCGCAGGAACACCACCTTCTGCGAGTTGGCGCGGACGAAGTCGGCCACGCTGGTCTGCGCGATCAGCTCGCCGCGGCCGATGACCAGCAGATCGTCGGCGGTCAGCGCCATCTCGCTCATCAGGTGGCTGGACACGAGTACCGTGCGGCCCTCGTTGGCCAGATCGCGCATGAGGTTGCGCACCCACAGGATGCCCTCGGGATCGAGCCCGTTGACAGGTTCGTCGAACATCAGGATCCCGGGGTCGCCCATCAGCGCGGCGGCGATGCCCAGGCGCTGGAACATGCCGAGGGAGAACTTGCCGACCCGGCGGCCGGCGACCTTGTCCAGGCCGACCACGCCGAGCACCTCCTGCACCCGGTTGCGGGCGATGCCGTTGCTCAGCGCCAGGCACAGCAGGTGCTGGTAGGCGGTGCGGCCGCCGTGCACGGCCCTGGCGTCGATCAGCGTGCCGACCTCGCGCATCGGCGCGGGCAGGTCGAGATAGCGCTTGCCGTTGACGGTGACGGTGCCGCTGGTCGGCCGGATGAGTCCCAGGATCATGCTCATCGTGGTGGTCTTTCCCGCGCCGTTGGGCCCGAGGAAGCCGGTCACCAGTCCCGATCTGATCGTGAAGCTCAAGTCGTTGACCGCGGGCACGGCGCCGTACTTCTTGGTGAGGCCACGAGCCTCGATCATCCGACCTCCTTGGCGCGGACTCTTGGTCTCTCCACCGTGCCTTCGGGCGCTGACCGGAGCCTGACACCGGACAGACCCCCGCGCCGATCACCGGTCTGACCGCGGACCGCCCGGCGGGCGGGTAGGGGGTGGATAAGGGGCTGCCTGCGGGGCACCACCCCTTTTCTTTCTGGGTTCCCACGTTGTAAGCGCGCTTTTAGGGTGCTAGCGGAAAGTCTCCACACCGCACGAGGGAAGGAGGCAGTGGCGTGAATCGGATCAACGACACCCCGGGCGGCACCGAGATCGTGCTGGTGGGCGGCCCGGCCGACCTACCGGCCACGATCAGGAACCTGCGGATCGGCAACCTGGGCAAAACCAAGATCAAGATTCCGCGGCTGGGCGGTTACGAGCACTTCGAGCTGGTCGCGGAGGCGGGCAATGGCCGCCCCGCGGTGCCACTGGTGTTCCGGTGGACGATGCGCACCAAGATCGCGGAATAGCTTTCCCCGTGAGAGGGAATCGCAAGAGGATGCGGACACCGGGCTCAGGTCCGGTCGCCGCGGTCGCTGTCGTTGGGACGACGGTGCGACCCGGACCCGGCATCGCGGCCGGCGTCTGATCCTCGGGGGGACCGAACCGCCGCTGCGACGCCGACGCGTCGCCGGCCGGGAGCCGGGTTCGGTCTGACCGCCTCACCGGGAGGCGAGCACCACCTCGGCAGCTCCTGGACCACACCGCCGAGTTCATATGTGCACCGCGCTGGGGGCGGCTGACGGTGACAGAGCGCTTCAGGGGAGAGGCTTAGTGAAATACGAGATCCTGGGACCGTTACGGGTCTTAGACGACAACGCATATACCTCGATCAGCGCGCGCAAGGTGGAGATCACCCTGGCCGTGCTGCTGATCCGGGCGGATCACGTGGTGTCCTTCGACCAGCTGGTGACCGAGCTGTGGGGGGATTCGCCACCGCGCCGGGTGGCCGCGGGGGTGCACGTGCACATTTCGCAGCTGCGCAAGTTCCTGCACCGTCCGGACCGGGCGGACAACCCCATCGTCACCCACCCACGGGGCTATTTGCTGAAGCTGGGCAACGACGAACTCGACTTCCGGCACTTCCTGCGGCTCTGCGAGAGCGGCCGCGGTCTGGTGCGGGAGGAGCGCTGGGCGGAGGCGGCGGACTGCCTGGAGCGGGCGCTGGGGCTGTGGCGCGGGCCGGTGCTGCGTGATCTGGGCAACGGGCCGATCATCGACGGGTTCGCGGCCTGGCTGATGGAGTCGCGGCTGGAATGCCTGGAACTGCTGGCGGATTGCCGGCTCCAGCTCGGCAGACACCGGGAACTGGTGGCGCAGCTGTACTCGCTGATCGCCGAGTACCCGTTGCGGGAGACCTTCTACCGGCGGCTGATGCTGGCGCTGTACCGCTCCGACCGGCAGGCCGACGCACTGGAGGTCTACCGGCGGGCGCGCCGGACCCTGCACGACGAACTGGGCCTGGAACCCTGCCGGGCCCTGCAGGACCTGCAACGGGCGATCCTGTCCTCACCCAGGCAGCTGGACCTGCTGGCCGCCGGGTGACACCGCCCCGGGGTGGCGGCGCGCACCGCCACCCCGGGCCTGCGCCGGTCCGACTACGAAGGTGTGGTGATCTGTCGTGAAGTCACGTCCGCTGGCGGTGCCCGGCGTGTTCCTGTTCTCCCCCCAGGCTTTCGCCGATCCGCGGGGCGTTTTCCTGTCCCCGTATCAGGAGGCGGCGTTCGTGGAAGCCTTGGGGCACAAGCTGTTCCCGGTCGCGCAGACCAGTCAGAGCACCTCCCGACGCGGGTCGGTGCGCGGCATCCACTACACACTCGCGCCGCCGGGCACGGCCAGATATGTCTGCTGTACCAGGGGCCGGGTGCTGGATTTCGCCATTGATCTGCGGGTGGGTTCGCCGACGTTCGGGTTGTGGGATCAGACCGAATTGGACGGTCAGAGCTGCCGTTCGGTGTACTTCCCGCCGGGGGTCGGGCACGCCTTCGTCGCACTGGAGGACGACACGGTGGTGACGTACCTGATGTCGGAGCGCTATGTCCGGGAGAACGAGCTGGCGGTCTCGGTGGTGGACCCGGCAATCGGGCTGCCACTACCCGCGCTGGCCGATCCAGTGCGCTCGGACCGGGACCGCGCGGCGCCAACACTGGCCTGGGCCCGCGACCTGGGCCTACTGCCCGACTACACCGCCTGCCAGGCAGTCGAGCAACGCTGGCGGCAGAACTAATCCGCAACCCCCACCGGCGAGTTGGCCGTTATGGACGGCGAGTTGGCCGTTGTTGTACGCCACGTTGGCCGTTGTGGGACAGAGCAGAGGGTGGGGTTGGGGTGAAACCCCACGACGAGGGCTCTCGCGTGTTCTCCGTACGGCCTGGAGCATGCAGACCACACCCCGATGAGTGGCCCCTGCAACACAAACCGCCGCCAAACCCACCCAACGTGACGGGGGCCGCTCATCGGGGTGTGGTTGGCTGGCGGAAGGCCGTACGGAGAACACGCGAGCCCTCGGAGCCACGCTGGTTCAGGCCCCGGCAGCCCAAACCCCGCCCCGCAACCTGCTCATGCCGGGGTTTGATCTGCCTCCCCCCTCCGGTGGTCTGCCCGGCCGGCGAGGCCATCCTTTTTTGATCTTCGGCTCTTGATCTAAACCAAAATCAAGATCAAGGGCGTCCTCGCCGGACGGGCAGAAATCAAAGGATGGGGGGACGAACGAAGAGCAAGAACCAGTGCTCGTGTGCGGTTCCCCATCCCCGTCAGCCCTCCGATACCAAACCACATCTCACCGAGCGGCCCCCGTCACGTTGGGTGGTGTCGGCGGCGGTTTGTGTTGCAGGGCCACTCGGTGAGATGCGGTGTGTCCTCTCCAGGCTGACGGGGATGGGGAACCGCTCGGGGATAGTTTTCGAAAAGCCACCCCCGCCACCGGTATTCGGGCTTCGCCCGGTCGCGGAGTCTTGGAACCGCCCGACCGCCTGTCTCCGGGCTTCGCCCGCCTGCCCGCCCACAACGGCCAACACGCCGGCGGAGGGGTTCAACCTCCACGGGAGTGTTGGCCGTTGTCGTACCCAGTCTTGGCCGAACTGGCGGCGTCCTCCGCCCTCCCCGCCCACTTGGGCCAACCGGTACGCCCACTTGAGCCAAACCGGCGTACCAGTTGGGCCAACTCGACGCCCACAACGGCCAAGACACCGTACGACAACGGCCAACACGGGGGCGGGGGGGTGTTAGCGGGGTGTGAGTGGGGTGGCGACGCCGCATTCGGTGGCTAGGCGGTGGGCTCGGGCGGACAGGTCGGCTGCTTTGGTTTCCTCGCCGAGTTCGTGGTGGGTTCTGGCGAGTTCGGCTACCGCGAGGGTTAGTTCGTAGCGGTCGCCTTCGCGGTCGAGGGTGCCGATGGACTCGCGGAGCAGCGGGAGTCGTTCCTCGGCGGCGCGGGTGATCGCGAGTACCCGCAGGGAGACTCCGCGTGGACTGCCGCCGGCTGGGCAGCGGAGCAGCTGCTCGTAGACCAGGTCGCGGGCCAGGTCGAGTTTGCCGAGGCCGATCAGTGCCTGGGCGGCGTCGGTTCGCCAGGGCACCACGGTGGGCAGGTCGAGTTCCCAGCCGGTCATCAGCTGGCCGCAGGTCTGGAAGTCGGCCAGGGCGGCCTGGTGGCGGTCGGTGGCCAGGTAGTAGCCGCCCCTGGCGCGCAGGTACTGGAGGCCGAAGACACTGCGGAACATCATGTCCGGCACCGGGATCCGCAGGTACCTGGCGGCCTGTTCGTGCTTGCCCATCGCGGTGGTGGCCAGCAGCAGCGAGGGCAACGGCATGGCCAGGAACACGCCCCAGCCCGGCGGCGGGACCAGAGTCACCGCGTCCTCCGCGGAGGCCTCCGCCTCAGCCATCCGGCCCTGCCGGATCTGCACGATCGCCTGCAGCGCCTTGAGCAGCGCCTGCCAGGCCGGCGCCTTCTGGTACTCCGATTCCTTGACCAGGGACTGGCACCAGCTCGCCGCGCTCTCCAGCTTGCCCGCGTAGACCAGCGCGACCACCGCGGCCATGCTGGAGGCCAGTTCCGCCTCATCACGCAGCAGGACCTCGGGCAGCACCTGCTCGGATTTGGCCAGCACGTCGTGGTCCCCGGCGAGCACCCCGGTCAGCATGTCGCTGGCCCAGCGCGGTCCCAGCACACCGGCCGGGACGCCGTCGACGTCGGCGGGGCTGGCGCCGTTGGCGCGGGCCGGTCCGGCCAGTTCCGGGAAGATCGCGCGCAGCCAGCGGCGGACCAGGTCCAGGTCGCCGGAGGTCGCCGCCGCGCCCTGGCCGGGGTTCGGGTCGACCGCGTCGAGCACCGCCAGGGCCTGGTCGAGCTGTCCGTGCCAGGCCAGGTGCCGGCACAGTCCGGCCACATCGGGCGGGGCCAGGCGGCCGTGCCGGGCGTGCGTAACGAGGTCCGGCAGGTAGCGCAGGCCGCGGTGGGGCGCGAACCGCCATTCGGCCTTGGCCAGTTCGGCGGTGAGCCGGGCCTGCTCCCGCTCGTCCGCGCTGATCTCGCGGGCCCGGTGCAGGAAAACCACGGCCGGTTCGCCCTGACCGCATTTCATCGCCTGCTCGGCGGCCTCCTCCAGCACGGGCACCGCCCAGCTGCGGGTGGTGTCCTCGTCCGCGGCGATCAGGTGCCGGGCCACCACCATCGCCGAGCTGCCCCGGTCGTGCAGCACCCTGGCCGCCCGGCCGCTCAGCGCCGCGCGTTCGGTGGGCAGCAGGGTTTCCAGCACGACGGTGCGGGCGGTCTCGTGCCGGAACAGGTAGTCCCGGACCAGGCCGACCCTGGTGAGGATGCCGATGGCCTGCCCGACCGAGGGGACGTCCAGGCCGAGCAACTCGCCCAGCATCGCCTGCGTGTCCGCCCGGCCGGGCGCGGGTAAGTCCGGGCCCAGCACCGCCAGTGCCTGGGCGAGCGCGAGTTCGGCCGGGTCGCCGCGGTAGAGGCAGTAGGAGACCGCGGCACGGAAGGCCTCACCGGGTGCGCAGGCGGCGCGGTTGGCCTGGCAGTCCTCCAGGAAAGCCTGTACCAGCAACGGGTTTCCGCCGGTGACCTGGTGGCAGGAGGCGGCGGTGACCGGTGTGCCGTCCAGCTTGGCGGCGGTCAGCAGCACGCGCACCCCGGCCAGGGACAGCAGATCGAGTCGCAGTTGCCGACAGTGCGGCATGCTGGACAGTTCGGCCTTGACCGCCAGGTACTCCCTGGGTAATCGGGTGTTCTCGGTGAGCACCACCAGGATCCGCGCGGAGCGCACCCGGCGGGCCGCGTGCAGCAGGCATTCCAGCGAGGCCAGATCACTGTGCTGCGCGTCGTCGACGAGTACCACCAAGGGTTTGTCGCCCGCGAACTCCAGCAGCGCGGACCGGAATTCGCGGCAGAACCGGGAGGGGGAATCGCTGTCGGCAGACCGGGTGGCGCCGGTTTCGGCGAGCAGTTCGCCGACCACGCCCAGCGGCTCCGCCCGTTCCCGCGGCGAGGCGGTGGCGGCGAGCACCACGGCGCCGGACTCGGTGGCATACCGGCTGAACTCCTGTAACAGCGCGGTTTTCCCGCTCGCCGGGACACCGCTGATCATCACCACGCCGCCGTTGCCCGTCAGGCAGTCGGTCAGGGTGTCCCGCAGGACCGCGAGTTCGTCGTCCCGGTCGGCCAGGGTCATGATTTCTGCCCGTTGGAGCCTTCGTACAGCTCGTGGTGGTCCACGATCACGTTGGGCACCTTGCGCATCGCGATCAGCGCGGTCACCGCGGCGAGCACCAGCAGCACCGCGCCGGTGACCGCGGTGACGTGCACGGCGTCCACGAAGGCCGACCTGGCCGCCGCGACCACCTGCTGACCGGCCTCGCCGGTGAGCCGGCCTGCCGCCGCGATGGCGTCCCCGATGGACTCGCGGATGGCGGGCACCGCCTCGGCCGGGGTGCCCGGCGGCACCACCAGTCCGGTCCGGTAAACGGTGCTGAGCAGGGTGCCCAGGATGGTGATGCCCAGTGCGCCGCCCAGTTCCTGCGCGGTCTCGGCGATCGCGGAGGCCGCGCCCGCGCTGTCCCTCGGTGCGCTGGCGATGATGTTGTCGGTGGTCACCGCCATGGCCACGCCCAGGCCGCAGCCCAGCACCAGGCCCGCGGTCAGCAGCAGGGCCAGGCCGGGAGTCACGCTGATCCAGTTGAAGGCCAGGAATCCGGCGGCGGACAGGCCCAGTCCGGCGCAGACCACGCCGCCGCGGCCCAGTCTGGCCACGAGTTGGCCGCCCAGGGTGGCGCCGAGGGTGATGCCGAAGACGATCGGCAGGAAGGCCAGTCCGGTGTTGAACGGTGGCCAGCCCCAGGCGAACTGGAGTAGCTGGGTGAAGGCGAAGGACAGCACGACCAGGGTGAACACCGTGATCAGGTTGGCCACGATGGAGGCGGAGAAGGCCGGGTAGCGGAACAACCGCACGTCCATGAACGGGTGTGCCAGCCGCTTCTGCCGCCGCACGAACACCACCAGCAGCGCCAGCCCGAGCACCGCGGCCCCGATCACGTCCGGTTTGGTGAGACCGGACAGCGGTGCTTCCTTGATCGCGTAGACCACCGCGACGATGCCGATCGCGGACAGCGCCGCGCTGAGCAGGTCGATCCGGCCGGGCCGCGGGTTGCGGGATTCGGGCAGGACCAGGAATCCGCCGATGACGATCAGCAGCACCACCGGGATGTTGATCAGGAACACCGTGCCCCAGTGGAAGTTCTGCAGCAGCGCGCCGCCGACCAGTGGCCCCAGTGCGGCGCCGCCCGCGCCGACCGCGCTCCACACGCCGATGGCCATGGAACTCTCTTTGGGATCGGTGAAGACGTTGCGCAGGATGGACAACGTGGACGGCATCACGGTGGCCGCCGCCGCGCCCTGCACCGCCCGCGCCACGATCAGCAGTTCCGCGCTGGGCGCGTAGGCCACCGCCACCGAGGCCAGCCCGAACAGCGTGGTGCCGATGAGCAGCAGTCGTCTACGGCCGATCCGATCGCCCAGGTTGCCCATGGTGATCAGCAATCCGGCCAGGGCGAAGGTGTAGGCGTTGGCGATCCAGAGCAGCTGGACCGCCGAGGGTTGCAGGTCGACGGTGAGCGCGGGGATCGCCAGGTGCAGCACGGTCAGGTCGATGGCCAGCAGCATCATCGCCAGGCAGGTGACTGCCAGTACCGCCCACTTCCGCGCCTTGGTCATGCTCGCAGTCTGGCCGCCGCGGCTGACCTCTCGCGGACCACTTGCTGACGGTGTTCGGCGAGCAGGGCCAGCGCCTCGTCCGCGGACATCGACTCGCCCTTGCCCCGCAGATCCTCGAACCGTTCCACGCCAAGGGTTTCCACGGCCGCCGCGGCAACCCGCCCGGTGTCCGGATCGCCTGCCCTGGACCTGCCGCGCAGGGCCGCGCCCGCGCCGAGCAGGGTCGCGGCGCGGTCCCCGTCCCCGGCCAGCACCGCGACTCCGGCCAGGGCTTCGGCGGCCTTGGCCAGGTCGTCGGAGGCCCCGTTGGCCGATCCGACGGCGACTGCCTCGCCCAGCAGTTCCCTGGCTCCGGCGAGGTCGCCGTCCGCGGTGCGCAGGCGGGCCAGCGCGATCAGCACCCGCAGCCGGATGTCGTCCTCGGTCCACGCGGCGGCGGGCAGATCGGAGTGCGCCGACTCCATCAATCGCCGGGCCTGGGCCAGATCCCCGGCCAGCCGGGCGAGTTCGCCGAGGCCGTGCCGGGCCGCGGCCAGCGCGTGCGGCAGGTCGGCGCGGTCGGCCAGCTCGATGGCCAGCTCGAAGTCGGCGCGGCCACCGTCCGGGTCGCCCGCGCGGACCCTGGCCTCGCCGCGTTCGCACAGCAGGTCGGCCATGTCGGCGATCGCGCCCATCTCCTCGACCAGGTCGATCGCCTCGCTGGTCAGCGCGATCGCCTGCTCGTGCTCGCCGCGCCAGCTGCGCAGGGTGCCCAGCGGGATCAGCGTGGAGGCCATGCCGAGGCGTTCGCGCAGGTGGCGGAAGATGTCCAGGGCGGCGGCCAGTTCGGCCTCGGCGTCGTCGAGCCGCCCGCCCGCGATGGCCGCGACCCCTCGGTTGGCCCTGGCCGCGGCGCGCGTCCAGCGGTCCTGGCTGTCCTCGCTGTGCCGGATCACCGATTCGGCGGCGCGCGGGTTGGCCATGAACCGGACGACGTAGGGCCAGAACATGGTCAGCAGCGGGTAGCGCGGCGCCCGGTCGATGCCGTCCAGGACCTGTTCGGCGTAGAGGATGTGCGGTTGCAGGTCGCGGTCGGCGGCCCCGCCCATGGCCCCGGCGAGCACGCACATCACGTACTCCTCCTCCAGGCCCGGTGGGCAGGTGGTGCCGAGGGCGTCCAGGATCTCCCCGGCCCAGCCGCCGTCGCCGAGTTTGCCGCGCATCAGCCAGTCGGTGCTGAGCACCGCGACCAGTTGCAGGGCCAGCCGCAGGTCGTTGGTCACCGCCCAGCGCACGGCGGCGTGCGTGTCGTCGTCCCCGGCGGCCACCACACCGAGCCAGTGCCGTTGCCCGGAGCTGCGCAGTCGCGGTTCGGCCTGGCGGGCCAGGCGCAGGAAGTACTCGGCGTGCGTGCGGCGCAGCCGGGTCTCCTCCTCGGTGGCCGCGAGTTGTTCGGCGCAGAACGCGCGCACGGTCTCCAGCATGCGGAAGCGGCCGCCGGTGACCTCGACCAGTGACTTGTCGGCCAGCCCGGTCAGCACGTCCAGGGGTGTGCGGCAGACCTGTTCCACCGCTTCGAGGGTGACCTCACCGGCGAAAACGGCCATCCGGCGGGCGGCGGTGCGCTCGTCTTCGCTGAGCAGGTCCCAGCTCCAGGCCACCACCGCGCGCAGTTTCCGGTGTCGCGGCGAGGCGGTGCGGCTGCCCTGGGACAGCAGCGCGAACCGGTCGTCGAGGCGGGCCGCGACCTCGGCGGCGGGCAGGGCGCGCAGCCGGGCGGCGGCCAGTTCGATCGCTAGGGGCAAGCCGTCCAGGGACCGGCAGATGTGCAGTGCGGCCTCATCCAGCTCGAAGCCGGGCCGGACCGCGCTGGCCCGGTCCAGCAGCAGCCGGACCGCCGGGAACGCCGAGGCCTCGGTGGGCGGGGTTCCCGGTGGTGGCAAGCCCAGGGTGCGTACCGGGTAGAGCGTTTCGCCGGTGATGCCCAGTGGTTCCCGGCTGGTGGCCAGGATGCGCAGGCCGGGGCAGGCGCTGAGCAGCCGGTCGGCCAGGTCGGCCGCTGCTGCCACCACGTGCTCGCAGTTGTCCAGCAGGAGCAGCACCGGCCGCTGGGCGAGCACGGCGGTGAGCCGGTCGACCGGGTTGCTGGCGGCGGGCGCGTGCAGCAGTCCGGTGTCCCGCAGTCCCAGCGCGCCGAGGACCGCGTGCGGCACCTCGCTGCCGTCACCCAGCCGGGCCAGTTCGACGAGACAGGTCTCCGGCTCCCGCCTGCCCACTTCGAGGGCCAGCCGGGTCTTGCCGGAGCCCCCCGGCCCGGTCAGCGTGACCAGGCGCAACTCGCCCAGCAGCCGGGCCACGGCGGGCACGTCCTCGTCCCGGCCGACGAAGCTGGTCAGTTGCGCGGGCAGGCTCGCGGGCCGCGGGGACGCGGCCGGGGGCGCGGGTACCGGTGCGAACATCTCGCCCGCCAGCACTGCCCGGTGTGCCTCGGCCAGTTCCCCTCCCGGGCTGGCGCCGAGCTGCTCGACCAGGGCCCGCCGGGTGTGCTCGAACACCGCCAGCGCGTCGGCCTGGCGGCCGCTGAGGCACAGCGCGCGCATGAGCAGTCCGCAGGCGCGTTCCCGCAGTGGCTGGGCGGCGACCAGGCGCTGGAGTTCGCTCACCGGCCCGGCGTGCTCGCCCAGGGTCAGCTCGGCCTCGGCGCGGTCCTCGACCACCGCGGCGCGCAACTCCTCCAGGCTGACCGCGTAGGCCACCACCGAGCGGGCGTCCACGCCGGTGAGCGCGGGTCCGCGCCAGAGACTGAGTGCCCGGCCGAGCAGGGCGGCGGCACCGGCGTGATCGCCCGCGGCCAGCGCTCGCCTGCCCTCGGCGGCCACCCGCTCGAACAGGTAGGCGTCCACCTCGGACGGGTCGACCGCCAGCCGGTAGCCGGAGCCGGTGTGCTCGATGGGCAGGTCCAGGGAGCTGCGTAATCGGGAGACCTGCCGTTGCAGCGCGTTCACCGCGCCCGAGGGCGCCGCGCCGCCGTACTCCTCGTCGATGAGCTGCTCCACCGGCACCACCCGGCCGACGTTCATCAGCAGCAGGGCCAGCAGATCCCGCAGCCTGGCCCCGCGCACGGTGACCGCGCGCCCGGTGGGCAACCGCACCTCGATCGGCCCGAGGACGGAGAACCGCACAGTGGTCATCATCGTGGTACCGCTCCCCCTCCCGGCATGGTTACCCAGTCTGCCAGGGCAGACCCGGCTTTAGCCGGAGATTGGCCAGCCTTCAGGTAGCCGCGATGTGCTGACCCCGTCCAGCTCGTCAGTTCGCCTCCGGAGGATCTCGTGCGCATTCTCTTCGCCCCGCTCCCCCAGGTCAGCCACTACTTCCACCTGGTGCCACTGGGCTGGGCCTGCCGCGCCGCCGGGCATGAGGTGCGGGTCGCGGCCCAGCCCGCGCTCGCCGAGCACATCACCCGATCCGGGCTGACCGGCGTCCCGCTCAGTGAGGTGGCCGCCGACGGTGACTGGCTCAAGGTGGACATGGCGGCGCTGACCGCGCTGCCGCCGGAACAGCGGCTGCGGAAGCTGCGCGAGGTGCGGACCCGGCAGTTCGTCGCGATGGCCGATGCCGCCGCCGACGACCTGGTCTCCTTCGCGAAGTCCTGGCAGCCCGACCTGGTGGTGGCCGACCCGCTGAACCTGGCCGCCCCCTTGGTCTCGGAGACCCTCGGCGTGCCACTGGTGCACCACCTGTGGAGCCCGGATGTGGCCAGGCACCTCGGCTATCCCGGTCTCGGCCTGCCGGTGGCGGAGTGGCCCACCGAGCTGATCGAGCTGTACCAGCGGTTCGGCCTGGAGATCCGGCCCGGGTACGCGCGGCACACCATCGACCCGTGCCCGGACAGCCTGCAGAGCGCCGAGGTGCCCGACCGGATCCCAATGCGGTACGTGCCCTACAACGGCAACAGCCCGCTGCCGGACTGGCTGCGGCAGCCCGCCGGACGACCGCGGGTCTGCGTGTCCTGGGGCTACACGCACAACCCGGCGGGCGGCGGCGGTTCCCGGCTGCCCGAGGTGGTCGCGGCGCTGGCCGCCTTCGACGTGGAGGTGGTCGTCGCGGTGGCCAAGCTGGACAGTGAACTGCTCGGCGACCTGCCGGCGGATGTGCGCGTCGTGGCGGAACTGCCACTGCAACTGCTGCTGCCCACCTGTAGCGCGGTGGTGCACCACGGCGGCGGCGGCACGATGTTCACCGCGGCCGTCTACGGCGTGCCGCAGGTGGTGGTGATCCCGGACGCGATCGCCGCCGCGCTGCTGACCGGCCCGCTGTCGGACTGCCGGATCGGCGTCTGCCTGGAGTCGGACGCGAGCGTGGACGAGATCAAGTCCGCGGTCGGCTCGGTGCTGGCGGACAGCGCGCAGGAGGGGATTCAGCGGCTGCGTAAGGAAATCCTGGCCACCCCGACCCCGGCCGCCATCGTGCCCCGCCTGGAAGCTCTGGTGGCACAACGGAGCTGACCCGGCCAAGTACCGGAAGCGCTGCTATCTCAGCCCTTTCGCGTGGTCTGGCGGGCACTGAATGACGCGCTGATCGCGGTCCGGCCGCGGGTGATCGGATCACCGGGCAGCCCGACACGATGCGAGACGTGAAACTGTTGTCAAGAACAGTCGGCGGCGGACGGGTGCTCGTGATCACCGCCCTGTCCGCCGCCCTGCTGGCCGGTACCGTCCAGCCAGTGCACGCCGGTGCCGAGCCACCGGTTTCCCTCACCGACACCCAGTGGTCCAGCGTGCTCTTCGCCGCAGGCATGCGGATCAAGAACGACGGCATCGACCTCGACAAGGACATCATCGCCAGCGCCGAACTGCTGGACTGGCGGGCCGCCAACCCCGGCGCGGACGCCCGCGCGGTGCGCATCCACCTCGGTGAGCTGCGCTCGGCCTTCCACAGCAAGCTCTCCGTCGAGCAGACCCGGCGACCGCACGCGGAGATCCTGCGCAGGCTGCTCACCATCACCTACGACACCCCCGGCACGGTGATCACCGGCCCGCGGCTGACCCGGCTGCTCGCCGTGGTCGCCGGGCGGGATCTCACCCAGGCGGTCAAGACCCGCCAGCAGCGGCTCACCGGGACGCAGCAGGGCCTGGACCTGGACGCTGCGTTCGCCGGGTTCGAGTCCGAGGTGTGGGCCGCGGTGCACGAGCTGGCCGGGCGGGACGCGGTGTTCGCCGCGGGCTGGCGGGAGCAGATCGGCTCGGCGGCCCCGGGCCAGCCCTTCGCCCTGGACGTCACCGCGGACGTGAACACGCTCAAATCGCTGCCGGTGCTGCGGGACCTGGTCAACGTGGACGCGTTCAAGGCCAGTGGTGAGCGCGGCAAGACCGCCTTCGTCGCCGAGGGCGCGCGCCAGCTCGCCCCGGCCCAGGACAAGCTGGACGCGGCCACCCAGCAGCTCACCGACCTGCTCAAGGCGACCGAGGGCGGCCAGCCGATGCCGGGCACCGAGGTGCCCGCGCCGGACCAGGCCGCGGTGGAGCTGGCCGCCAGGGAGGCCAAGGACCGGCAGAAGATCATCGACGACGCCAAGGGCGTGGTCGAGTACGTGGTCGGCGCGGTCAAGTTCCTCGACGGCGGCGCGGGCGCGAAGCTGAAGATGTGGGCGGAGACCGCCTACAAGATCGCCACCCAGGCCAACGAGCTGATCACCGCGCTCAAGACCCTGGGCGCGGCCACCAGCATCGGCGCGGCCTTCGGCGGGATCGGCGCGGTGGTCGGCGCGGCCGTCGGCCTGGTGCAGATCTTCTCCGGGCTACTCGGCGGCGGCGCGGACAAGCAGGCCCAGCAACAGATCATGGACGCGATCAACCGCGGCTTCCAGAACGTGCAACGAAGTCTGGAGATCATCCACGAGACCATGACCAAACGCTTCGACCGTATCGACAGCGCGCTCAACACCATCTACGCCGAGATGCGCACCGGGTTCGCCGAACTGGGCCAGCTCATCCAGCAGGTCGGCGCGAACCTCGCGGTGGTGCACGATCAGCTGCTGACCCTGCAGACCCGGTTGCAGTCCTTCGGCAAGGCCGTGCTGGACGGGCTCAGCGACGGCCAGAAGGTCGAGTTCCTCAACGCGGTCACCCAGTACGTGGACTACCCGGCCTACAACAACGGCGCCACCCTGCCCACCTACGACAACCACTACGTGCCCGCGGTGTCCCGGTTCCTGAACATGGGCGTCGACGTGGCCCGCAACAGCACCTTCACCGCACACAACTACAGCGACACCGACGCGCTGAGTGTGCTGGGCAGCAAGGGGCCAGCCGGTGCGGTGGACTGGCTGGCCAACTACGCCAACCAGAACTACGGCACCACCTTCACCGTCTCCCAGCCGGGCGTCGGAGTGTCCAATGTGGACCTGTGGGCCTCGGCGGCCCGCGCCTACTACCTGACCGCCCTGCAGAACCCGAAGTTCGCCGGGCAGGAAGGCCCCGCGCAGCAGCGGGCCACCGACCTGATCAACACCGGGCTGGAGGTCAGCAGGCAGACCAAACGGTTCAACGCTCCGGACACCGCCCGCGAGGACAAGGTCAGCGCGCTTTACCGCGGCCTGGCCACCGACTACAAGTCCAAGCTGGAGAACTTCCTCGCCGCCACCAGTGCCGACACCCTGCGCAAGCGGTCGCCGGTGATGCACGAGGGCAGGCAGTTCGACCTGTTCAACCCCTACCAGCAACTCACCACCGAACAGAACGCGAAGCTGTCCCCGCCCCCGCCGACCACGCGCTCCTGCGACGGCTCGCACTGGGCCGAGATCAAGACGCCGCCGTTCATCGACGAGCTGGACAGCATCCACGCCTACGCCTATCCCTACCGGATCGGCCGCTGGATCGACCCCGGCTGGGGCCTGCAGGTCTGCTACGAGGGCGCCAAGGTCACCCGCTCGCCCACCGAGGCCCTGTGCACCTCCAGCAACTGCCAGTACACCTTCCACACCAGACTCGACATCCGCTTCTTCGAGTCGGTGACCGGTCCGCCAGGACCACCGCGCCGGTGGCGGCAGCTCAACGGCATCAAGTACTTCCCCACCTGCATCTGGAACGGCAGGCCAGGGCAGCCCGCGCCACCGCCGCCGCACTGCGCCAACCCCGACGTCAGCCCGAACCTGGAACAGGCGTTGCAGGCCGATGTGCGCTACACGCACCGCTTCGACCAGAACCACCACCTGCCGGTCGAGGGCGATCCGGTGGGCGATCTGATCAGCGAGCGGCAGGCCCGCTTCTACGACGTCCTCGCCTACGAGACGAGCAAGGACGGCATCGCCGCCGGGCACGCGCTGAACAACACGGTGCTGCTGTACCAGGCGTTCACCGACCTGGGTTTCCCGCGCGCCAAGCTCAACGACGACCAGCTGCACGCGCTGCTCTACGGCGCGCACGGCCTGATCGCCAACCGCCCGCCGGTGCCCGGCAGCGTCGGCAGTCCGATGCTGACCGCGCTCTACCAGCAGGCGGCGAAAGCCCAGCGGGAAGGCGGGATCCGCGGCAAGCTCACCCTGGAGTTGGTGAACGACAACAAGTCCGGCACACCGCCAGTGGACTGCGCGGGTTTCCGCGCGGTGGGCGTGGACCCGATTTCGCGCTGCCTGCACCAGATCGGCGCGGCCCGCGGCGACCGGCTGTACCAGCGGATGAGCACCCAGTTCCGGGCGGTGGCCGACGGCGCCCAGACCCAGACGCTGCCGCTGGTGGACGAGGTGCTGGACACCCTCAAGCTGGTCCGCCAGCACGCCCGCACCGCCTACCCCAACGGCCTTCCGAACTAGTTCTCCTTGTCCTGAAAGGAAGTGAGTCATGCGCGTGCGCGAAATCCGCCACGGGCTGCTCCTGCTCCTGTCCTCGGCGACGGTGCTGGCGGCGTTGCCGCTGCCCGCCACCGCGGCCACCCCGGCGAACACGCCGGGGGTGATCACCACCTATGCCGGCAACGGCGCCACCACCGGTCCGCTCGGCGACAACGGCCCGGCCGCCGCCGCCCTGCTGGACTCCCCGGCCGGACTCGCCAGGGACGCCGCGGGCAACACCTACGTGGCCGAGTACTGGGGTTCCCGGGTCCGCAGGATCACCCCGGCCGGGGTGATCAGCACCGTGGCCGGCACCGGCCAGTTCGGTTCCGGGCCCGATGGCGGCCCGGCCACCGCGACCCAGTTGCAGACCCCGCACGGGCTCGCCGTGGACAGCAAGGGCAACCTCTACCTGTCCGACTACCTGGCCTCGCGGGTCCGCAAGGTCAGCCCGCAGGGCTTGATCAGCACGGTCGCGGGCACCGGCGCCTACGGCTACGGCGGCGACGGCGGCCCGGCCGCGCAAGCAGTCCTCAATGGACCGTCGGGGCTGGCCGTGGACAAGGCGGACAACCTCTACATCGCCGACACCGACAACAACCGCATCCGCCGGATCACCGCCGACGGCCGCATCAACACCGTCGCGGGCACCGGTGCGCCGGGCACCGAGACCGACCGGCTGTCCGGGCCGCGGGGTGTGGTGGTCAACGCCGCTGGCATCCTGTTCATCGCCGACACCGGCAACAACCGGGTGCAGCTCAAGGAATCCTCGCCGTACGCCCGCACCATCGCCGGTCCGGGCGCGCCGTTCCAGGCGATCAAAGAACTGAACGGGCCACGCGGACTCGGTCTGGACCCGGGCGACAACCTCTACATCGCCGACACCGGCAACAATCGGGTGCTCGCGCTGACCGCCCAGCTCAAGGCCCGCGCGCAGGCCGGTGACGGCACCGCCGGGTACTCCGGCGACGGCGGGCAGGCCGTGGTGGCCAAGGTGCGCGCACCCGGCGCGGTGGTCATCGACGGCCTGGCCCACCTGTTCATCGCCGACCGGGACAACCACCGGGTCCGCCGGGTGCAGGCCGGCCGGCTGATGACCACCTTCGCCGGGGACGGCAGCCAGAACACCCACGGCGACGGCGGTCCGGCGCTGAAGGCGGGCTTCTACGAGCCGAGGGCGGTCGCCATCGGCCGCGACGGCACCATGTACGTGACCGACTCCCAGGTCGGCTCGATCCGCAAGATCACCCCGGCCGGGATCATCTCCACCGTGGTGACCGGCGCCAAGGCACCACACGGACTGGCCGTGGACAGCAAGGGCAACCTCTTCTTCGTCGACGCCTACCTGGCCGTGGTCCGCAAACTCGATCTCCAGGGCGTGCTCACCACCGTGGCCGGACGCACCGGGGAACGCGGCTACGCCGGGGACGGCGGCCCGGCCACCGCGGCACTGCTCGGCGAGACCCCGCAACACATCGCGCTGGACGGGGCGGACAACCTCTACATCGCCGACAACGCCAACTTCCGCGTCCGCAAGGTCGACGCCCAGGGCATCATCACCACCTTCGCCGGCACCGGGGTGAAGGGCTACTCCGGGGACGGCGGCCCGGCGACCGCGGCCCAGCTCAACCCGGCCGTCAGCTACGCCTCGGTGGCCGCCGACCAGGCGGGCAACGTCTACCTCGCCGACAAGGGCAACCACCGCATCCGCAAGATCAACCCGCAGGGTGTGATCAGCACGGTCGCGGGCACCGGCGTCGAACCATCGCCGATCCTGGCGCCGTCCCAGCCCGACGGCGCCCAGGCGACCACGGTGGCGCTGTGGTCACCCGGCCAGATCGCCACCGACCGGGCCGGGAACTTCTACTTCATGGAGATCGGGCGAATCCGCAAGGTCGATCCGAACGGGGTGCTGCACACCATGGCCGGTCCGGACGCCCGCTCCGGCGAGGGCCATGACCTCACCAGTGGCGGCGACGGCGGCCCCATCGCGCTGGCCGAGTTCGGGGTGGCCTGGGGCCTGACCCTTGACGCAGCCGGGAACCTGTACGTGGCCGACGGCAAGACCCGGACAATCCGCCGGATTCCGGCGCCGTGAGCACTCCCCTGGGTCGCCGATCCGCATCGGCGACCCAGGGGCGGGCGGAATCATGCACGATATCGCATCCGTTGACGAAGTAAATAAACCTTCCTAACCTCGCATCATGTCTGAGACTCCGCGAGGCAGAAGGTCTCAACCCACCCGCGATGCCGCCAACGCGCCCCGCCTCGCGGAGCTGTACGAGGACGCCGTGCGGCGCTACTCCCGCCGCAACGTCTTCCGGGTCGGCGCCCTGGGCGCCGCGGCACTCGCCACCGGCGGCGTGCTGGCCCCCGAAGCCGCCGCTGCCCCGTCCGGTCCAACCGTGTTGCTCAACGCCGACACCGTGGCCGGGTCGGCGTTACGGCCGTTCGGGCGGCACCTGGCCTTCGGCGCGGACGCCGCCCGGTCGGTGGTGGTCTCCTGGCAGACACCGGCCAGGGTGACCGCGCCCTACCTCCGCTTCGGCACTAGCCCCGGCGAGTTCGGCCCGGCCGTGCCCGCCGAGGTGCGTGCGCTGACCAGTGATCTGGCCTGGCAGAAACCGGATCACACGTTCTCGCCGCACCTGGGCAAGGCGGTCACCCAGTACTACCACCACGTCCGGCTGGACGACCTGCTGCCGAACACCACCTACTACTACCTGGTGGGCCACCAGGGTTATGACCCCACGACCAGCGGGCGGATCGGCGAGCTGGCCACCTTCCGCACCGCGCCGACCCCGGCAGGCGGCGGCGCCTTCGCCTTCACCGCCTTCGGCGATCAGGGCGTGAACTACAACGCGCTGGCCACCAACAGCCTCATCGCCGATCTCGCACCGCAGTTCCACCTGGCCATGGGGGACATGAGTTACGCGCTCAACGGCGAGGGCGGCCACCCGGCCGAGGACATTTACGACGCACGCAAGTGGGACTCCTTCTTCGCCCAGAACGAGCCGATCGCGGCGGAGATCCCGTGGATGGTCGCGCTCGGCAACCACGAGATGGAGGGCTGGTAGGACAACTTCGGCTACGGCGGGATGCGGGCCCGGTTCTCCATGCCGGACAACGCCTGGGCCGGGTCGACCTGTATCTACTCCTGGCGGTACCAGAACGTCGGCCTGCTCAGCCTGGACGGCAACGACATCTGCTACAACAGCCCGTCCAACCTCGACTACACCGAGGGCAAACAGCTGCGCTGGCTGGAGGCGCAGCTGGCCAGGTTCCGCGCTGATCCCACCATCGACTTCATCGTGGTCTACTGCCACCAGTGCACCTACTCCACTTCGGACTCCAACGGCGCCGAGCTTGGCGCGCAACAGAAGTGGGCCCCGCTGTTCGACCGGTACCAGGTGGACCTTGTCCTCAATGGACACAACCACGTCTACGAGCGCACCGACCCGATTCGCGGCAACAAGGGCACCCGGACCGCGCCGATCCGCAGCACGGTCAACCCGGTCAAGGACGGCACCACCTACATCACCGCGGGCGGTGGCGGCGAGAGCGTGAACAAGTGGACCGACCGCGGCATCGACGACTCCTACCTGGGCCACGTCCGGGACGCCACTGCGACGATGCGGCTGGACCAGCAGGACGGTCCGACCGAGCTGATCAAGGTGAAC
The DNA here is from genome assembly GCF_052078295.1 of Crossiella sp. CA198. Lineage (NCBI taxonomy): Bacteria > Bacillati > Actinomycetota > Actinomycetes > Pseudonocardiales > Pseudonocardiaceae > Crossiella > Crossiella sp. CA198. The sequence continues at coordinate 89,182 of NZ_JBQJIM010000025.1, read as the reverse complement.
TGGTCCCGGGTGCGCTACCGCGGCTACAGCCTGGTCTCCGGCGAGGTCACCCCGGCCGCCAACGGCAATCCCGCCCAGCTGAGGATCCGCGCGCTCACCGAAACCGGCGTGCTGGTCGACGAGATCACCCTGCGGCGCAGCTGATCCAGCCCACTTGCCCTAGCAGATAAGGCTTCCTCATGTCTGACACTGCGCACCACTCGCGACGACCGCTCGGCAGGCACCTGGCCTATGGCGCGGATCCGTCCCGGCAGATGTCGATCTCCTGGCAGGAACTGGGCCCGGTGACCGGACCCTACGTCCGGATCGCGACCGAGCCAGGCAAATTCGGCCCCCCGATCGCCGCCGAGCCACGCACACTCAAGAGCGAACTCTCCTGGCAGCACGGCGAACACGACTTCCCGCCGCACGCCCCGCCCACCATGAGCCAGTACTACCTGCACGTCCGGCTCGGCAACCTCTCCCCCGGCGCCACCTACCAGTACGTCGTGGGCCACCAGGGCTACGATCCCCTTGCCAGCGGCCGCATCGGCGAGATCGCGAGTTTCCGCACCGCACCCGCCGTGGGCAGCAGCACGCCGTTCAGCTTCACCGCGGTCGGCGACCAGGGCATCGGCTACAACGCGCGCCGGGCCAACAGCGCGATCGCGGATCTGGCCCCGGCCTTCCACCTCGCGCTGGGCAACCTGAGTTACGCCATCACTTCGGGCAAAGCGGGCGTGGAGGGCGGGCACACCGACACCGACCAGTACGACGCCGCGCGGTGGGATTCTTACTTCGCGCAGAACGACATCGTGGCTTCGGGCATCCCGTGGATGATCGCGCTCGGCAACCGCGAGATGGAGGATTGGTACGCTGGCAACGGTTATGGCGGCGCCGCCGCGCGATTCGCCATGCCGGACAACGCCTGGAGCGGGTCCACCGGCATCTACTCCTGGCGGTACCAGAACGTCGGGCTGCTCAGCCTGGACGGCAACGACCTCTGCTACCGCAACACCGCGAACTACGACCACACCAAGGGCAAACAGCTCAGGTGGCTCGACAGTCAGCTGGCCAGGTTCCGCGCTGACCGCACCGTCGACTTCATCGTGGTCTACCTGCACCAGGCCCCCTTCTCCACCGCCGAGCGCGGCGCGGAGCTTGTGGCGCAACAGAAGTGGGCCCCGCTGTTCGACAAGCACAAGGTCGACCTGGTGCTCAACGCGCACAACCGCCTCTACGAGCGCACCGACCCGATCCGCGCGGGCAAGGGTACCCGGCAGGTACGGCCCCGCGGCACGGTCAACCCGACCACCGACGGCACCACCTACCTCACCGCCGGCGGTGGCGGCCAGGGCCTGGACGCGATCTACCAGAACGCCCCGGAGAGCTACCTGGACCACGAGAACACCAGTGGCACGCCGACCATGCGCTGCTTCAACAAGAACAGCTCGAAGTTCACCGAGACCAAGGTCAGCTGGTCCCGGGTGCGGTATCGCGGGTACAGCCTGGTGGCGGTCGAGGTCACCCCGGCCGCCAACGGCACTCCGGCTCAGCTCAAGGTCCGGGCGCTGGCCGAGGACGGCACGCTGATCGACGAGATCACCGTCCGGCGGTAGCCCGTCCCATTTAAGTCAGCTGATTGACTTACATCCTCCTCGTGGCCATGCTGGTGGCAGAAGCACCCACGAGGAGGAGTCGGCGATGACGCAGAGCCAGGCCGGGCAGCTGCCGCGTTTCCCGTTCGAGACCGAGGCCGCGCTGGAGCCACCCGCCGAGTGGGCGCGCTACCAGGCGGAATGCCCGGTCGCCAGGGTGCGGCTGGCCAGCGGCGACGAGGCCACGCTGCTCACCCGCTACGACGATGTGAAAGGTCTGCTGGCCGACCCCCGGTTCACCCGGCCGACCTCGGCGGACAACGCGGCCAGGGTCGCCGACACCGAGTCCGGCGGGCTGTTCAACAGCGAGATGTCCAACGTGCTCCCCCAGCACGGCGAGGGGCACCTGCGCTGGCGGCGGATGATCGGCAAGTGGTTCACCGCCCGGCGGATGAACGCGCTGCGGCCCGCGATCGAGGCCATGGCCGAACAGCTCGTGGACGACCTGGTCGCCAAGGGCGGACCGGCGGATCTCAAGGCAGCACTGGGCTTTCCGCTGCCCGTGTGGGTCATCTGCGACCTGCTCGGCGTGCCGGATGCCGACCGGGACCGGTTCGCGCACTGGTCGGACACGCTGCTCAGCATGACCCGCTACACCCAGGCCGAGATGGACCTGGCCCAGCTGGAGTTCGCCCGCTACATGGCAGGGCACATCGCGGCCAAGCGGGCCGACCCCGGCGAGGACCTGCTCAGCGCGCTGATCGGTGAGATCGGTCCGGACGGCGAGCCGATGTCCGACCCGGCGCTGATCGCCACCGGCATGGGCCTGCTGATCGCCGGGCACGAGACCACCGCCAACATGATCAGCAAGATGGTCGCGATGCTGCTGGCCGACCGGCGCCGCTGGGAGCAGTTGCTGGCCGATCCGGCGCTGGTGCGCACCGCGGTGGAGGAGGCGCTGCGGCTGGACGCCAACGCGGGTTTCGGCATGGCGCGCTACCTGACCGAGGGCCTGGAGATCGCCGGGACCACGTTGCCCGGCGGCACCACCGCGGTGTGCAGCATGGCCGCGGCCAACCGGGACGAGCACGTCTTCACCGGCGCCGCCGAAATGGACCTGACCCGCAGTCCCAACCCGCACCTGGCCTTCGGCGCCGGGGCGCACGCCTGCCTGGGCCAGCCACTGGCCCGGACCGAGTTGCAGGTGGTCCTGGAGGTGCTGCTGCGCAGGCTGCCCACGCTGGAACTGGCCGTGCCGGTGGCCGAGTTGCGCAAGGTCGAGGGGCTCGCGGTGGGCGGATTGCGGGAGCTTCCGGTTCGATGGCGGTCATGACAACGAGCAAGGCCGCACGGACGCAGGCGACCAGGGACCTGATCCTGGCCGCCGCGGAACGGCTTTTCGCCGAGCACGGGGTGTCCGCGGTGTCCAACCGGCAGGTCGGCGAGGCCGCAGGGCAGGGCAACAACACCGTGGTCGGCTACCACTTCGGCACCAAGGCCGACCTGGTCCGGGCCATCATCCAGCGGCACGCCGACCCGGTGGAGGAACACCGCGGCAGGCTGGTCGCCGAGGCGGGTGACAGCCGGGAGATCAGGGACTGGATGCACTGCCTGGTCCGCCCCATCGTCGACCACCTGGCCGCACTGGGCAGCCCCACCTGGTACGCCCGCTTCGGCGCCCAGGTGATGACCGACCCGTCGCTGCGCCCGATCATGATCGAGGAGGCGCTGACCTCCCCCAGCCTCAACCGGATCGTCGACGGACTGCACCGCAGCCTGCCCGACCTGCCCGCCGAGGTCAGGGCCGAACGCACCGACATGCTCCGCCAGCTGATGGTGCACATGATCGCCGAACGCGAGCGCGCCCTGGCCGAGGGCACCGACACCCCCAGGTCCAGCTGGCCGGACGCCGGCGCGGGCCTGATCGACGCGCTGACCGGGCTGTGGCTGGCCCCGGTCAGCGCCCCGACCGAAGAGGACGACCGACCATGAAGATCAGCGTGGACCAGGACCGGTGCTGCGGCGCGGGCACCTGCGTGCTGCTCGCCCCCACGGTGTTCGACCAGCGCGAGGAGGACGGCATCGTGCTGCTCCTCGACCAGGAGCCTCCGGCGGACCTGCACAAGATCGTCCGCGAGGCAGCCACCGTATGCCCCGCCGCCGCGATCACGCTCCTGCCCTAAGCACCCACCCACACCGTGTTGGCCGTTCTCGTACGGCGAGTTGGCCGTTGTGGACGGCGAGTTGGCCGTTGCGGACCGCGAGTTGGCCGATGTGGACGGCGAGTTGGCCGATGTGGACGGTGAGTTGGCGACGGGGCGTACCACTTCGGCCAACACTGTGTACGACAACGGCCAACACGCCTAAGCCGTTGCCACCACGGCGATCCCGGCCAGCACCAGCGCCGCCCCGATCAGCCTGCGCACCGGGTTGGCCTCGCCGAACCAGCGCCAGGCCAGCAGCGCACCGAGCACAATGGACAGTTCGCGGACCGGGGCCACCACACTCAGCGGCGCGAGCCGCATCGCGTACAGCACCAGCACATAGCTCAGTGGCGACAACACCGCGACCACCAGGATCTCGGTGCGATAGGCCCGCCACACCGCGGCGACCCGCGCGGGCTGCCGCAGTGCCACCGGCGCGAGCAGCAGGCTCTGCGCCAGGGATCCCAGGCAGAAGTAGATCAGCGGCGGGACCGCCAGGGTGGTCACCGAGTAGGCGTCCCACAGCGTGTAGCTCGCGATCGCCACCCCGGTCAGGCCGCCGTAGAGCAGGCTGGTGTTCAGCGCGCCGCGCTGGGCACTGGGCCCCAGCCCGATGACGAACACCCCGCCGACGATCGCGGCCGCGCCGAGCAGTCCCGCCCAGCCCGGCCGTTCATCCAGCACCAGCACCGCGGCCAGCACGGTCAGCAACGGACCGCTACCGCGCGCCACCGGATAGACCACCGACATCTCACCCACGGCGTAACCACGCTGCAGCACGAGGGCGTACACCGCGTGCAGCACCGCGCTCACCGCGACCGCGAGCAGCCAGGTCCACCGCGCCGGGATGTCGCCAAGGAAGAAGGCCAGCAGCGCGACCGGTCCGCAGATCAGCACCGAGGCGACCTGGTACAGCCACACGAAAGGCGCTCCCCCGTCCCCGGCCCGCTTGGCCGCGAAGTTCCACAGCGCGTGTGCGATCGCGGCGAACAGCACCAGGACGATGGCGGTCACAGGACCTCCGGCAGGCTCTCGAATGGACTACCCGGGCTCATCCTTCGCTGACGGACCGGGGCCGGTCGAGTGACTTTGTACGCACTACTCCCGGCTGATTGACAGCGACGATCTTCACCAGCGACCCTGCAATCAAGGCGAATGCCTTGTGCCACAGGGGGGTTCGAATGTCCGGACGCAGGCTTGGCAAAGTGCCGGTGATCCTGGTCGCACTCTGCGCGTTGATCTCCATCGGCTGGGTGAAACCACCTGCCCAACTCCGCATCATGCCGCTGGGCGACTCGATCACCGAGGCCCCCGGCTGCTGGCGCGCCTACCTCTGGGACCAGCTCCGCCGCGCCGGCCACACCAACCTCGACTTCGTCGGCACCAAGACCGGCGGCGGCTGCCCGGTGGGCCACGACCGCGACCACGCCGGCTACAGCGGCTACCAGGCCGTCGGCATCGCCAGGGACACCCTGCTGCCAACCTGGCTGGCCGTGGCCAGACCCGACATCATCCTGATGCACCTGGGCACCAACGACGTCTGGAACGGCATCGGCGCCGACACCGTGCTGACCGCGTACACGACCCTGGTCGACCAGATGCGCGCGAACAATCCCGGCGTGCGAATCCTGCTCGCGCGGATCATCCCGATGGAACCACCCAAGTGCACCTCCTGCGCGGAGCGGGTGGTGACGCTCAACAACGCGATCACGGGCTGGGCCAACGGGAAGTCCACGGCCCGCTCACCCATCGTGGTGGTGGACCAGTGGACGGGTTTCGACGCGGTCGCCGACACCTACGACGGGGTGCACCCGATCGACTCCGGCTTCCGGAAGATCGCCGATCGCTGGTATCCGGCGGTGACCGCCGCGGTATGTGCGGCCACCGGCAAGGTCAACTGTGCGACGGGCTGACGGCTCTGTTGGCGAATCGGCGGCGTGAGCCGCACTCCCGTACCACTTGAGCCAACTGGCACGCCCACTTGGGCAAAGCCGGCGTACCAGTTGGCCCAACTCGCCGGACGGGAGATCGCTGCCGTAGGTGAGGTGCACGCGGTCCGGCCGGGTCGTCACTCACGGCCCGGTCGGGCCCGGCTCCCCCGCGATCGCCCCTGGCAGGAACTCGCTGCCGCTGAGGCTGGTCGCGCCGGCCAGGAGCACCTCCGGCTGGATCCCGTGGCGCAGGCGTTCCCGGTGCACGGCGGCCAGCAGCTCGGCACCCTGCCCGGGGGCGCCGAACTGGTGCAGGGCGGCGGCCAGGGTGGTCAGGACGATGAGGGTGAAGCTGATGTCCTCGGTGCGCAGGTAGCGGTCCAGGGCGGTGCGCAGGGCGGTGAGGGCCTCGGTGGCCAGGTGTGGGGTGGTGCGGGCGCGCAGTAGCAGGGCCTGGCCGAGGTGGTGGGTGGCCCAGCCTTCCAGCCAGGGCAGGTTGTGTTGCCGGGCCAGGGCGGCGGCCTCGGTGAGTGCGGACTCTCCGGTGGCTGACTGTCCACTGAGGACCAAGGCGGCCCCGTGGGCCATGCGGGCGGCCGCGGTCAGCCAGGGTTCGCCGGTGGACTCGCTGAGGGTCAGGGCCGCTGCGGCGTGGTGGGTGGCGCGGGTGGCGTCGGCGAGGGCGACCGCGCCGAAGGCGGCCTGGTAGTGGGCCCGGCCGCGCAGGGCCCGGTGTTCGGAGGTGTCGCCGGTGGCGGCGAGGGTGATGGCTTCGAGGTAGGGCGCTTCGGCGCTGAGCAGGCCGGCGCCGCTGAAGCCGAGCAGGTCGCCGTGGACGATCAGGGCGCGGGCGCGATCCAGGGCGGGGGCCTCGGGGGCCGCGGCGAAGGCGGCTTCGAGCAGGGCCCTGGCCTCGGCGAAGTGGCCGCCGCGGATCCAGAACCAGCCGAGTTGGCCGATGGTGCGCAGGGCCTGCACCGGGTCGCGGGCGAGGTCGTGCCGGATTCCGGTGCGCAGGTTGGGTAGTTCGGCGGTCAGCGAGCGGATGATGTGGCCGTCGTGCGGGAAGTTCAGCTCGTCGGCGCTGTCCGCCACCAGGGTGCGGACCCAGTGGGCGTGCGCGGCGGCGCTGCGGGCCGGGGCCGGGTCGTGTTCGCGGCAGTAGTCGCGTACTGATTCCAGCAGCCGGTAGCGGGTGGGGTTGGTGCTGGTGTCGGCGCTGAGCATCGATTTGGCCACCAGGGAGGACAGCGCGGCCAGGGGCATCGCTGCCGTGGCGGGGTAGGTGAAGCCGCCGTCGAAGGGCCAGAGTTGGTGCAGGAAGGCACGATCGGGCTCGGCGAGCAGGTGCACGCTCCACTCGATGGCGGCGCGCAGGCTGCGGTGCGGGGTCAGCGAGCCGCGCGGCACCTCGCCGAGCAGGGTGAAGCGGTCGTCCAGGCGATCCAGGATCTCCCGTGGGGTGAGGATCCGGGTTCGGGCCGCGGCGAGTTCCAGGGCCAGCGGCAGGCCGTCCAGTGCGGCGCACAGGGCTTCGAGGTCGTGGGCTTCCGGTGGGGTGGGTTGCCAGCCTGGGCGCACTGCTTGGACGCGGTCGGTCAGCAGGGCCACGGCTGGGCCCGGGGTGCCGTCGGGTAGGCGGATTGCCAAGGGGCGCACCGGGATCACCTGTTCGCCGTCCAGGCCGAGTGGTTCCCGGCTGGTGATCAGCAGGCGCAGGCCGGGGCAGGTGTTGAGCAGCTCGATGGCGAGGTCGGCGACCGGTTCGGTGAGGTGCTCGCAGTTGTCCAGGACCAGGGTGCCGGTGCGGGTGGCCAGACCGGCCAGCACGGTGTCCGGGTCCGCGCCGGAGATACCGGTGGCGACGGCGATCGTGCCGAGCAGCAGCGCGCCGTCGGGCAGGTCGGCGAGCCGGACCAGCCAGGGGCCGTCGGCTTCCCGGACCCGGCCTGCGTGTTCCAGGGCCAGGCGGGTCTTGCCCACTCCGGCCGGTCCGGTGAGGGTGACCAGGCGGTGTTCGCGGAGTCGCGCGGTGAGGTCGGCCAGCTCGGTTTCCCGGCCGGTGAAGGAGGTCAGCGGGGTGCGCAGGGCCTGGCGCGGGGGTGTGACCGGCCGGGGCGGGATGGGTCGGCGCAGCCGCGGGTCCTGGGCGAGCACCTGGTGTTCCAGGTCCCGGAGTTCGGGGCCGGGGTCGATGCCGAGGTCCTCGGCCAGTAGGGTGCGGGCCCGGCGCAGCGCACCGAGCGCGTCGGCCTGCCTGCCGTCGCGGTAGAGCGCGAGCACCAGCAGCGCCCAGCGGCTTTCCCGGTAGGGCGTCTCGGTGATCAGCGCGTCCAGCTCGGGCACCACGCCCGCCGCGTCTCCCCCGGCCAATCGCGCCGCCGCCCGGGTTTCCACTGCCACCTCGTGCAGTTCGACCAGCCTGCTCGTCTCCGCCTCGACCAGCCCGGCGCCGGGCAGGTCGAGGTAGGGCAGGCCACGCCAGAGCCGCAACGCCTGTTCCACCGCGCGCAACGCGCCGCGCGGGTCGGCGGCCAGGAGTTGCCGGGCACGGGCGAGTCCGGCCTCGAACCGGGCCACGTCGGTCCACTCCGGCGGGACGAGCAGCTGGTAGCCGCCGGGGCCGCGGGCCAGCCGGTGCCGGTCCGCGGGGCCGAGCAGGCCGCGCAGCCGGGAGACGTAGACCTGCAGGGTGGCGGTGGCGGTGGCGGTGGCGCGGGCCGGGCCAGGCTCGCCCCAGACCGCCGCGGCCAGGCTCGGGTAGCTGAGCACGTCCCCGCCCGCGGCGATCAGCGCGGTGATCAACCGCCGGGGCACCGGGCCGCCGAGCTGGACGGGCACCCCGTCGCCGGCCACCTCGGTGTGGCCGAGCACGTGGCAGCTCAGCACCCGAGGACTCCGAGGAAGACGCGTTCGACCTCGTCCAGCGCGGTGAGGTCGCGCCGGGCCCTGGCGAGCACGACCGCGCCTTCGACCGCGGCGAGCAGGGCGAGTGCGAGGCCGGTGGCCGGGGGTTCGCCCACCCCGCCGAGCAAGGTGGCCAGGGGTTCTTCCCAGCTGGTCAGGGCGGCGGTGACCGCGGTGCGCACGTCCGGGTGGTCCACCGCGTCGTCGACCACGGTGGCCACCAGGGGGCAGCCGAGGCTGAAATCGGTGCGGCGCAACTCCTCCCGCCACAGCCCGACCACCGCGCGCACCACATCCGCGGGCACCGGCGGTGGTTCGAGGTCGCGGGCGGCGCGCAGCAGTCCGGCGATCCGGCCCGCGTTGCGTTCCAGCACCGCGACGATCAGTTCCTCCTTGCCGCCGGGGAAGTGGTGGCCGAGCGCGCCGCGTGCGGTGCCCGCGGCCGCGACGACCTCCCGCAGGCCGGTGCGGGCCACGCCGCGGGCCCGGAACAACCGTTCCGCGGCCGCGATCGTGCGGTCCCTGCTGTCCGTGCGCTTTCCCATCGGGCCTGCCCGCTCCTTCCCAGTACTCGGACGACTGTCATAGTATCGGTCACTCGACTAGGACGACTGTCCGAGTATCTGGAGGGGGATCATGGCTGAGTTGCCGCGCCGAACCCTGGCTCACCGGCTGGGCGCCGCGCTCGACGTGCGCTGGGGACGGCGGCTGGCTCGCCGCGAGGTGCCGCGTCCGCCCGAGGTCCGCCTCGCCAGGCTGCCCACCGCGACCGTGCGGCACCTGGACACCGATCCACCCGGCGAGCAAGGTGTGCCGCTGGTGGTGCTGCTCGCCGATCCGCCGGTCACCGTGGAGTCCTATGTGGACGTGGTGAAGTTGTTGCGCCCCAGCCATCGCGTGGTGGTGGCCGAACTGCCCGGCTTCGGCTTCAGCGCCCCGCTGCGCGGCTACGACTTCCGGTTCCACCCGGTCAACGACGTGCTCGCCGAGTTCCTCACCGGTCTCGGCGGAACGCACATCACCCTGGTCGCGCCGTGCGGAGCGGCCTACTGCGGACTGGACCTCGCCGGTCGCCATCCCGGCCTGCTCGACCGGCTGGTGCTGTCCCAGGCCCCGGGCTGGGATGCGGAACTGGCCTGGCGGGACGCCCGCGACCGGGTCACCAAAGGCATGCTGCGCCGCCCGGTGCTCGGCCAGCTGCTGTTGCGGGCGGTGCAGGCCGACCGTGGCGGCGAGTGGCTGCGCCAGGTCTGCGGCACGCCGGAGATGCGGGACCGGCTGCTCGCCGACTTCGCCGCCGCGTCCGGCGCGGGCGCGTTGTTCAGCCTGGCCTCGGTGTTCCAGCAGTACCTCACCGGTCCGGCGCCCCGGTTCGACCCGGGCGGCACGGAGGTCCTCGCGCTGTGGGGCGAGGCCGATCCCAGCCACGCGCGCAGCGATCCGGACAGCATCAAGAGCCTCGCGCCTGCGGCGACCGTGCTGCGGCTGCCCGGCGTGGGGCACTTCCCGGAACTCGAACGGCCCGAGGCGCTGCTGCGCGTGTTGCGGCGGTTGTAAGGGTTTTGCAGGGGCGGCGTGCCAGGGTTCGACGTCAAGGAGGGCACTCATGCACGTAGTGGTTGGCGCCACCGGAGGAACCGGTACGGCGCTGGTGAAAGAGCTTCTCGGCCGCGGCGAGAAGGTCAGGGCGGTCAGTCGCGGTGGCGATTCGGCCATCCCTGGCGCGGAGGCGGTGGCCGCGGACGCGAGTGACGCCAGGCGGATGCGCGAGGTCTGCGCCGGGGCCACCGCGGTGTACAACTGTGTGAACCCGCCGTTCCCGCAGTGGCGCTCGACCTTCCCCGAGGTGATCCGCTCGCTGGTCGCGGCGGCCGGTGCGGCCGGCGCGGTGCTGGCCTTCGCCGACGACACCTGGATGTACGGCAAGGCGGCCGGGCCGATGACCGAGGACACCCCGGTGCGCCCGGTCACCGAACTCGGCGTGCTGCGCGCGTGGCTGGCGGAGATGACTCTCGCCGCGCACCACCGGGGCGACGCGCGGGTGGTGATCGCGCGCGGCGGCGAACTGTACGGGCCCGCCGTGGAATCGGTGCTGGGGCAGAACCTGTTCGGCCGCGCGGTGGCCGGGCGCAGGCCGATCTGGTTCGGCGACCCGGACCAGCCGATCACCCCGACCTACATCGGGGACTTCGCCGCCGGACTCGCCACCGTTGCCGCCGATCCCGAGTCCTGGGGCCAGGTCTGGCACGTTCCGCACACCGCACCGACCACCGGCCGGGAGTTCGCGGCCGTCCTGTGTGGACAGCTCGGGCAACCGGCGAAACTGACCGCGGTGTCGGAAACCCTGGTGACCCGCTCAAACTGATCTCGACCGTGGCCCGCTTCGGCACGGCGCTGCTGTACCAGTTCGAGCGGCCGTTCGTGGTCGATTCGGCCCGGTACCTCGCCCGGTACCCTGGCAGCGCGGCCACGTCCTATGTGGACGGAATCGGGCAGACGGTGGTCTGGTACCGGGCGAACCGGGATCAGATCCGGACCAGCATGATGCCGAAGTGACCGAGGTGCGGCGGGATCTCCATGCCCGGGTACGGCTCCCGCCGCACAAACCCCCGCGACCGGTACATGCCCTGCGCGTCGTGCATGAACCGCGCGGTGTCCGGCCGGTCAGTCCGGCGCGGCCACCGACCGGCGGTCGGCCAGCACCCGCTGCTTGGCATTCTCGATATGCTCCCGCATTCGCGCCGCCGCCTGCTCCGGATCACCCTCGGCCAGTGCCTGGTACACCGCGCGGTGCTCCTCGGCGGCCAGGCCGGGCGCGCCGCGGGCCGAGCCGAGCTTGGCGAAGAACCGGAACCGCTGCACCTGGCCGCCCAGCGCGCGGTAGGCCTTGGCCAGGAACGGGTTGTCCGCCTGGGTGGCGATCAGCTGGTGGAAGCGTTCGTCGATCAGCCAGTAGGAGCTGAACACCTTGTGGTCTGGTGACTTCGCGGCCGCGGCCAGCTCGTCCACACTCGCCAGGACCTCGGCCAGGAACTCCGGGGTGGTCCGGCGGGCCGCCTCGTGGGTGAGCGCGGGTTCCAGCACCAGGCGGGCGTCCATTAGCTTGATCAGCTCGCGCTCGCTGAGCAGCGGCGCGACCCGGTAGCCCTTGAGCGCTTCCCGGTGCACCAGCCCGGTGTGTTCCAGGCGGGCCAGGGCTTCGCGCAGCGGGGTCTGGCTGACCTCCAGTTCGCGGGAGAGCGCGCCGATGTTGACCGCTTCGCCCGCCGACCATTTCCCGTCGGTGAACTGCGCGAGCAGCACCTCGTACATCCGGTCCGCCAGTGGTTGCCTGCTGGACTTCCGCCTGTTGGACTCCTGCGGCGACGCCATCCCCTGCCCTCCTGTCGACGCGTCACGATAGCCCGCCCGTCGAAACTATACTATTGACACCGATCCTATAGTTTCGGCATGAGCAAGCGAGTCCTGGTCACCACGCCCTACCTCGAACCCGGCGGGGAGGTGGACCGGCTGCTGACCGAGGCCGGGTTCGACACCGTCTTCGCCCCCGCCACCCTGCGCCAGGCCAGCGGCCTGACCCTGACCGGCGTTGTGCGCGAGGTGGACGGGATCGTGGCGGGCACCGACGCCTTCACCGCCGAGGTCATCGAGGCCGCGCCCCGGCTGCGCGTATTCGGCCGCTGCGGGGCCGGGTACGACAACATCGACGTGGCCTGCGCGACCCGGCGCGGCGTGGCCGTCACGCACACCCCCGGCGCGAACCGCCGCTCGGTCGCCGAACACGTGCTGGCCCTGATGCTCAACTGCGCCCGGCTCATCCCGCAGAACACCGCCGCCATCCGGGCCGGTGACTGGGCCCAGCGCAGCGGCCGGGAACTGCACGGCGCCACCCTCGGCCTGGTCGGGCTGGGCGCGATCGGGCGGACCGTGGCCCGGCTCACGCTCGCCCTGGGCATGCGGGTGCTGGCCACCGAACCGAACCCGGACCGGGAGTTCCTGGCCGAGACCGGTGTGCGGATCCTGCCCCTGCCCGGCCTGCTGGCCGAGTCCGATTTCGTCAGCCTGCACCTGTTCCTGGACGACTCCACCCGCGGCCTGATCGACGCGGAGGCGTTGCGCGCCATGAAACCCGGCGGGTACCTGATCAACACCGCCCGCGGCGGGATCGTCGACGAGGACGCACTCGCGGACGCGCTGGAACGCGGCGAACTGGGTGGCGCGGCGCTGGACGTACTCGCCCAGGAACCGTTGCCCGCCACCAGCAGACTGCGCGGACTGGACAGCGTGCTGATCACCGCGCACATCGGCGGCGCGACCACGCAGGCCCGCTCCCGGTCCAGCCTGCTGGCCGCCCGCCAGGTGATCGACGTCCTGCACGGCCGCCCGCCCGCGCACCTGGTCAACCCCGGGTACGCACAGGAGGTCCGGTGATCGACCTCGACCGCCTGGCCGCCAACCTCGGCTGGCTGTTCACCGAACTGCCCTTCCCACAACGCTTCGACGCCGCGGCCGCCGCCGGGTTCACCGCGGTGGAATACGCCGACCCGTACTCCTTCCCGGCCGCCGAACTGCAGCGCAGGCTCACCGACGCGGGCCTGACCCAGGTGCTGATCAACTCGCCGCAGGGCGGCACCGCCTGCCTACCCGACCGCATCGCCGAGTTCCGGGCCGGGCTGGCCCTCGCACTGGGCTACGCGGTCGAACTGGGCGCGGCCTTCCTGCACGTGCCGGCCGGGATCCGCCCCGCGCAGCTCAGCCGGGACCGCGCGTTCGCCTGCTACGTGGCCAATATCGCCTGGGCCGCCCAGCAGGCCCGCGACACCGGCGTGCGGATTGTGTTGGAGGCACAGAACAAACAGGACAAGCCGGGCTTCCTGCTCGACAACCAGGCACACGCCGCCTCGGCGGTGGAGGCGATCGGCGCGGACCACGTCGGCCTGCTCTTCGACGTCTACCACGCCCGCCACGACGAGCCGGATGTGCTGGCCGCGCTGCGCGAGTTCCTGCCGCAGACCTGGCACGTGCAGCTCGCCGATGCGCCCGGCCGCGGCGAACCCGGCACCGGCGACATCCCCTGGCCCGAGGTGTTCGACCTCCTGGAAGCGCACCGCGGCTGGATCGGCTGCGAGTACCGGCCGAGCAGTCCCACCGGCCTGGGCTGGCTCCGATGACCAGGGTCGCGCTGATCAGCGCAACCCCCGCCGCCATCGGCCCGGCCACCGCCGCGCTGGCCGAACGGTTTCCGGCGGCGGACCTGTGGAACCTGCTCGACGACAAACTGCTCGCGGACGCGCGCAACGGCGTCACACCCGAACTGGCGGAACGGATGCGGCGGCTGATCACCTACGCGGTGGACGGCGGCGCGGACGCGGTGCTGCTGACCTGTTCGCTGTATGGCACCTTCGCCCGCACCAGCACCGCGCCAGTGCCGGTGCTCGCCCCGGACGACGCCGCCTTCGACGACCTGCTGGCGCGCGCACCGCGCCGGGTGCTGGTGCTCGCCTCGATCGCGGCGGCACTGCACGATTCGGTCACCCGCCTGCGCGACCGGGCACCACGGCTCCAGGTGGTCGGCGTGCACGCGCCAGAAGCCTTCGCCGCCACCGGCGACACCAAGGCGCTGACCGACATCCTGCGCCACGCCTGCCAGCAGGAGTCCACTGTGGACGCTGTGCTGCTGGCCCAGTACTCCCTCGCGCCCGCCACGGTGCCACTGGCCGCGGCGACCGGGTTGCCGGTGTTCTCCGGACCGCGCAGTGCGGCGGCCCGGCTGAAAGCGCTGGTGGGCCAATGCTCGGGGTGATCGCGGACGACGTCACCGGCGCCACCGACGTGGCCGTGTCCTTACGCCGCAACGGGTTGCGCACCCTGCTGTACTTCGGCACGCCACCGGCCGACACCGAGCCGCCCGCGGCGGAGGCCGTGGTGGTGGCCTTGCGCAGCCGGATGATTCCGGCCGCGACCGCGGTCAGCGACTCGCTGCACGCGCTGAGCTGGCTGCGCGGGCGCCGGGTCCGGCAGGTCTACTTCAAGTACTGCTCCACCTTCGATTCCACCGCCGAGGGCAACATCGGCCCGGTGCTGGCCGCCCTGGCCACCGCACTCAACGCCCCAACCGTGGTGACCACCCCCAGCTCACCGCAACACGGCCGCACCCAGTACCGCGGCCACCTGTTCGTCGGCGACGACCTGCTGTCCGACTCGCCCCTGCGCGACCACCCGCTGACCCCGATGCGTGAGGCCAACCTGGTGCGCCTGCTGCAAGCCCAGGTCACCGAACCGGTCGGCCTGCTCGGCCACGACACCGTCCGTGCGGGCGGGGCGGCCGTCCGGCGGGCGATCCGGCAGTCCACCGCCCGCTACCTGCTCGCCGACGCGACCACCGAAGAGGACCTCCGCGTACTGGGCCGGGTCCTGGCCGAGGACCCCCTGGTGGCCGGGGCGGCGGGCCTGGCAGGCGGACTCGCGGCGGCCACCGGCCGTGGCCACCCGCCCGAGGACGAGTTCGCCCTCACCGGCCCGGCCGCGGTGCTAGCCGGCAGCTGCTCGGCCCGCACCCTGGAACAGGTCGGCGAGCTGCTCCGGCAGGGCAGGCCCGCGCACCGGCTCGACCCTGCCGCCCAGCCCGACCCGGAAACCCTTGCCGCCCAAGCACTCGACTGGTTCGACGCGACCAACGGCGACGCCCCGCTGATCTACTCCTCGATGAGTCCCGCCGAACTGCGCCACACCCAGAACGCCCTGGGCGTCGAGGGCTCAGCGCGGATCCTGGAGCGGGCCACCGGCCTGATCGCGGCCGGCCTGGCACAGCGCGGGATCCGCCGGTTGATCACCGCGGGCGGCGAGACCTCCGGCGCGGTGGTGGCCGCCCTCGGCGTGCGCGGCGGCGCGGTCGGCCCCGAGGCCGCGCCCGGCGTGCCCTGGATCCAGCCGGTCGACCCCGCGCATCCCTTGCTACTGCTCAAATCCGGCAACTTCGGCGACCCAGACCTGCTCGCCGCCGCCTCGGAAACCCAGCACCCGGTCCCCCACCGAACGGATCCGCCATGACCGATCGACCCACCGTCAGCCTGTTCAGCGCGCTCTCCGTGCGCACCGCGCTCGACGACGTGCTGCTCCCATCCTTCACCCGGCACTCCGGCGCCGACGTCGAGACCACCTACGACCCCACCACCGTCCTGGTCCAGCGCATCACCGACGGCGCACGCCCCGAACTGGTGATCGCGATCACCGAGGCGTTCCCGGCCCTGGCCGAACTTGGCGCCGTCGATCTCGCGACGCGGACAACCCTGGCCCGCAGCGGCATCGGCCTGGCCGTGCCCGCCGGCGCGGACGCACCCGATCTGTCCACTGTGGACTCGTTGTGCACCGCGCTGACCTCGGCCCGCTCGGTCGCCTACTCCCGCACCGGCGCCAGCGGCATCCACTTCGCCGCCCTGATCGAGAAACTGGGCATCGCCGGGCAGGTCAACGCCCGCGCGACCGTGCTGCCCAAGGGTTTCACCGCCGAAGCCCTCCTCGACGGCCGCGCCGACCTGGCCGTGCAACAACTCAGCGAACTGGCCGCGGTCCCCGGCGTGCGGATCGCCGGTCCACTGCCGGATCCGGTCCAGCAGCACAGCGAACTCTCCCTCGCCCTCGCCCCGGACGCCAGTACCACCGCGGCCGCGCTGGCCCTGTTCCTCACCCGGCCCCGGGCCGTGACCGCCTTCACCGCGGCCGGGCTGCTGCCGGCATGAACGCCGTCTACGCCCTCGGGGCGTTCATCGCGGTCATCGTGCTGTGGAACGCGGTGTTCAAGCGCAACATCGGCGAGGCGATGGTGGTCGGCTTCCTGGTCACCGCCGCCTTCGCCGGCGCCGACGCGGTGTCGGTCGGCTGGCAGGGCCTGGTGGACGGGCTCAAGTCCGAGATCACCTTCGCCGCGCTGGCCTTCGTCTTCGTCAGCGAACTACTCACCCGCACCGGCCTGGTGCAGCGCCTGGTCGACATCCTCAGCTCGGTGCTGGGCCGCCGCGGCGGCTCGGCCTACGCCGCGACCGTGGCCTCCGGCCTGTTCGGCGCGGTCGCGCACAACGGCGCGGCGATCGTGGCCACCATCGGCGCCATCACCATCCCCTGGCTCAAACGCTCCGGCGCCAGCGGCGAGACCGCCGCGCTTGTGCTCTCCGGCAACGCCGGGGTCGGCGCGACCTTCCCGTTCAGCGGCGCGTTCTTCCTGCTGCTCGCCGCACCCACCGTGCTGCCCGTGCTGGGCACCGGCGGCATGGTCGCCACCATGTTCGTCACCGGCGTCTGGATGGTGCTGATGCGCCTGCTGGTGGCCCGGCTGATCGTGGCCCGGCGCGGGGTAGGCGCGATGAACCCGGCCGATGTGCACCCCTTCGGCCGGACCTTCCGCACGGGCTGGACCTCGCTGCTGGTGCTGGCCTCGGTGGCGGTGCCGGTGCTGCTCACCGCGTCCCCGACCAGCGACCTGGTCTCCGCGCACGTCGGCGTGGCCGTGGACAAGGCGATCCCGATGCTGGTCTGGCTGCCGGTGGTGATGCTGCTGGTCGGCCTGCTGGTCGAACGCCGCTCCCTACCGATCGGTCGGGCGCAGTGGTGGGAGTTGCTGGGCACGGTCGGCCCGAAACTCGGCCTGGTCGGCGTCACCATGATCGCCGCCTTCGCCGCCTCCAACGTGCTCACCACCCTCGGCCTTGGCAGCCAGCTCGCCCCACTGCTGACTGGCCTGACCGGGGTGTCGCCGCTGGTCGCGGCCATCGTGGTCGGCCTGGTGATCGTGATCGTGGCCGGCCCGCTCAACACCACCTCCACGGTCGCCGCCATCGGCCCGGTCGCCTTCGCCGCGCTGACCGCCGCGGGCATTCCCCCGCACGTGGCCTTCGCCGCGATCCTGGTCTGGGCCTCCTCCGAAGGCTGCTCCCCACCCGGCGCCGCGCCGCTGTACGTGGCCGCGGGCATCGCCGCGATCAACCCGGTCCGGGTCTTCCTCCCGGTCGTCCTCTACTACCTGCTGCCCACCCTGCTCTTCGGCGTGCTGATCGCCGTCGGCGTGCTGTGGCTGCCCAGCTGACCCCAGGAGCGTGCCCGTGTACCGGATCCTGCTGTTCGCCACCCGCCTGTGCCTGCTCGCCTTCCTGCTCGGCGGCGTGCTCGTCATCGCCGGTCAGACCACCGGCATCCTGCTCGGCTCCGGCCCGGTGGTGGAGACCTTCGGCGGCTCGGTGGCCGATGTCGCCTGCATGATCGCGGCGCTCGCCGGAGTGTTCGCGTTCCTGCTGCGCTACACCCGGGAGGGCCGGGCGAACACGGTTGACGACTGAGGCGGCCCACGGCGGGTGGGCCCGGCCGGCGCGCCCCGGCCGGGCCTGCTGACCCCCACCCCCCGGGGGTCAGCCGCCGGGCACCCGCCGGGCCCGGTCCACCGCGGCCAGCCAGGCCGCGGTGAGTTCACCCAGGGTTCGCTGGTCCTCAGTGGACAGACTTGTCGCGGCGAGTTCTCGTTGCGCGGCAAGGCCACGCTGATGCACACCGGCCGCGTGGGCACAGTCGGCGTCGGTCAGCGCGAGGGTGATCTCCTGCTGCCGCAACGCTTCGCCCGGACCTTCGGCGGCGTAGCGGCGGGCGAGGTGTTCTCTCGGCTCGTCCAAGCCGTTGAAGGGATGTCCCCGCCCGGCCATGCAGGTCCGCCATTGTTCAACCGCGGCGCGGAAGAACGGGTGCCGCGGCAGTTCGCGGGCCAGGCGGTTGCCGTACGCCTCGGGCACGTGCGCGACCCTGGCCCAGGTCATGAGGTCGCCGAAGAGGTTCCGGCGGGCCTCGGCCACACAGCCCTGACTGGCGAAATCCGCCTGGCCGCCGCCGGGCAGCCGCACCGCTCTGCGTTGGTCGTCCGGCCCCAGCAACGCGGTGGTGTAAGCGGTTCGCGTCGGCTCGGGCAGGCTGTCCGCGTGCTGGTCGACGGCGGAGCGGGGCGCCGGGCCGAGCGCGCCGGGTGACAGTCCATACCCTTGGTCGCGGCGGCGCTCGGTGCCGAGGGTGCGCTCCTCGTCGGTGCGGTCGGTGAACGGCTGGTCCGCTACCGGGTAGTGATGGCCCCGGGCGCTCATGCAGGCCGCCACCAGTCGTTCCTCCGCTGTGCTGAGGATGTGCTGCTGACGGTGGTAGGCGCCGGTGCGGGTGATCAGCTCGAAGGCGGGGTCCGCGAGGGCCGGGCGACCGCTGGGCCGCCCGGCCATCAGCACCACCGCGAGCACCGCACCCGCGGCTGTCGCCGCGAGCAGGAATCCGCGCATGGCAGTCCTTTCCGCCCGGTCAGCACCAGTTGTTGGAGCTGGCCATGTCGTTGAAGTTCTGGTCCGACAGGTCCGGGAATTTCTCGCCACGCTTGATGCTCAGCCGCTGACCCAGGTAGTTGGCGTTTTCGTACAGGTGAACGGTGCAGTTCCGGCCGCGGTTGACCACCGAGGACGCGCAGTCATTCCAATTCGGGCGGAAGAAGCTGCATGCCGGTTGCGAGAACTGAGTCCAGTCCGGGTTCGCTCCAGAGAACCGGCCCCGCGGCCCCTCGTAGTCCGCGTCCACCCAGAAGCAGACGTCCCCGGCGTCACAGTTGGGAGTTCCCGCGGGCCGCACTTCCGGTGCGCTCCGCTCAGCGGCCGAGGCCGGGGCCGCGCCGGCGAGCAGGCCGCCCAGGGCCAGCGCGGTGACGGCGGCCAGGGCGGTGAAGGTTCTGGTGGACATGTCCGTTCCCCTTCCGAAGTGGTTCGTGGCCAGCTGAGGCTGCCCAGCCGGGCTTGCTTGTTGCTTGCCCACCCCGGCAACCGCCGGGCAAGCAACAAGCAAGGCCACCACCGCAACCTGGCCACCACACATCCAGGCGAAGGAGCACGCACATGCGTCTGAGCACGCGAACACTGGCGGCCCTGACCGCGGCCGCCGCACTGCTGACCCTGGCCAGTCCAGTGGCGCACGCCGCGCCGCTGCCGCCCGCGCCGACCTTCGGCCAGGCCATCGAGGACTACCCGTACCGGGACCCGGCGCCGACCGGCTGCGCCAGTGGCGCCCAGGCCGGAACCCTGGACTGGAAGGACTTCCTGCTACGGCACTACCCGAACACCCGCAACCTGGGCATCTTCGTCTGCAACACCGCCGGTGGGGCCGGTGGGCACGACGAGGGCCGGGCCTTCGACTGGGGTGTGAACGCGAATAACCCGGTCGAGCGGGACCAGGCAGAGACCGTGCTCGGCTGGCTGCTCGCGCCGGACCGCTTCGGCAACCAGCACGCGCTGGCCCGCCGGATCGGCATCCGGTTCATCATCTGGAACCGGCGGATCCTGCACCTCAACCAGCAGGACAAGAGCTGGCGGCCCTACAGCGGCGCCAGTCCGCACACCGATCACGTGCACTTCGAGATGACCTGGGCCGGCGCCCGCAGGCAGACCTCCTGGTGGACCGGCAGGCCCAGTGCCAGCGACGGGAACCTGGCCACCGCGGCGGATCTGGTCCCCTCCAGCAGTTATGAGGCTGGCGGCTGGACCCGGCACGCGGTCAACGACGGCGTCCTGGGCAGCACCCGGACCAGCGGCTGGTCCTCCGACGGCCAGACCGGCGTCAACCACGCCGAGGCGCTGGAGTTCCGGTTGCCGGGACGGCGCTGGTTCGACGCGGTGACCCTGTACCCGAGGGACGATCCGGGCAACATCGGCCAGGGCTTCCCGGCCGACTTCGCCATCGAGGTGTGGAACGGCTCGGCCTGGGTGCCGGTGGCCAGCCGCACCGGGTATCCACTGCCGTCGGCGGGCGCGCACCGGTTCCCCTTCCCCGCACAGTGGACAGACCGGGTCCGGGTGCACGGCACCTCGTTGCGCGCCAACCCGAATGACGGCAACCGGTTCCGGATGCAGTTCGCCGAGGCGGAGATCCACACCGCGGCCGCGGGCCGGGTCAGCGCGACCAGCTCCATCGAGGACTGGGGCTGGTCGGCCCAGGCCGTCAACGACGGCGAACGCGGCAGCACCGGGGCGAGCAACGGCTGGTCGTCCAAGGGCAACCCGGCTCCGGAGGCCACCGAGTGGGTGGAGATCGCGCTGCCCGCGCCCCGACCGACCGGTCGGGTGACGTTGTATCCGCGCACCGACGCCCCGCACGCCGGGATGGGCTTCCCGGTGGACTTCACCGTGGCGCTGTGGACCGGGCAGGACTGGGAAACCGTGGTGACCCGCACCGGGCACCCGCAACCCGGCGCCGCGCCGCAGAGCTTCACCTTCCCGGCCCGCCCGGCCGAACGAATCCGGGTGACCGCCACGAAACTGCGGGTGGACGGCCCCGCCCAGCCAACCCACCACGCCCAGCTCGCCGAGATCGAACTCGCCGCGTCCTGATACCCAGGCACATACCCGTGACCCGGCCCGCTGCCCTGCCGCCACCCGGCGAGCACTGGCAAGCTGGTCGGGTCACGGGTGGGGGAAGGCGTGGATTTTCGGCTGCTGGGACCAGTGGAGCTGCGCGAGGCGGACCGTCCGGTGGAACTCGGACCGGTGAAACAACGCTGCGTGCTGGCCGCGCTGCTGTGGAACGCGGGCAGGCCCACCGCGGTGGACACCCTGATCGACTGGGTCTGGGACGAGCGCCCGCCGCCGCGGGCCCGGCAATCCCTCTACAGCTACCTCGCCCGGCTGCGCGGCATCCTCGGCGGGACGCCGATCACCTACACCCCGGCCGGTTACCGGCTGGACGTGCCGCCCGAGCAGGTGGACGCGCACCGGTTCCGGGAGCTGATCGCGCGGGCCCAATCCGCGCGCGGCGAGCGGTCCCGGCAGGCCGGGCTGTTGCGCACCGCCCTGGACCTGTGGCGCGGCCCGCCGCTGAGCGGACTCTCCGGCGAGCGCGTCGAACGGGTGCGGGCCGGGCTGGAGCAGGCCAGGGTGAGCGCGACCATCGCCTGGGCGGAGGCCGCGCTGACCGAGGGCGAGTTCGCGGCGGTGGTCAGGGAGGTCGCCGACCTGCTGGCCGCGCACCCGCTCAACGAATCGCTGATCGGCGCCCAGATGCGCGCGCTGGCCGGCGCGGGCCGGGCCGCGGAGGCACTGGCCTGCTTCGCCGCGGCCCGCGAGCGGTTCGCCGAGGAACTGGGCGCCGAACCCGGTCCGGCGCTGCGGACCCTGCACGAAGCGCTGTTGCGCGGCTCGGCCACACCGGTCGCCCCGGCCGCGCCGCCGCGGGCCCGCTGGCGCGGTCCCCGGCCATTGCCCAACCGGCTCATCGGCCGCGAGCGGGCACAGGCCGGACTGGCCGGGCTCATCGCGCCCGGACGGCTGGTCACCGTGATCGGCACGGGTGGCTGCGGCAAGACCACCCTGGCCCTGCACACCGCGCGCGAGTTCGCACCGCGCTTCCGCGACGGGGTGGCGGTGCTGCTGCTGGAATCACTGTCCTCGGCCAAGGAGGTCACCGGCGCGCTCGGCGCGCTGTTCGAGGTGCGCGCGGACCTGAGCGCCGAGCCACTGGAAGCCGTGGCCGCCGCGCTGGCGGGACAGCGGTGCCTGCTGCTGGCCGACAACTGCGAACACCTCGGCCCGGCCACCGCCACCCTGCTGGGTCACCTGCTCGGCGCCTGTCCCGGGCTGGCGGTGCTGGCCACCTCGCGGCAGCCGCTGGGCCTGCCCGGCGAATCGGTGTGGCGCCTGGACCCGTTGCCGGTGCCCGCCGCCGACGCGCCGGTCACCCTCGATCAGCCCGCGGTCGCGCTGTTCCTCGAACGCGCCCGGCAGGCCGAGCAGTCCTTCACCGTGTCCACAGTGGACTGGCCGCACCTGGTGGAGATCTGCCGCAGGCTCGACGGTCTGCCGCTGGCGCTGGAACTGGCCGCGACCCGGGTGCGCGCCTTCGGCCTGAGCGAACTCGCCGGGCAGCTCCGGGACCGGCTGGACCTGCTCTTCGCCACCGGCGCCGCCGGGCACCGGCACCAGGCGCTCTCGGCCACCATCGACTGGTCCTACCGGCTGCTGACCGGGCCCGAGCAGCGGGTGCTGGCCCGGCTCTCGGTGCTGCCCGGCGGGTTCAGCCTGGCCGCCGCCGAGGCGGTGTGCGGCGCGGAACCGTTGTGCGGCAACGAGGTGGCCGCCGCGGTGGCGGCGCTGGTGGACCGGTCGCTGGTGGCCCCGGTGGACACCCCCGGCGGCAGGCGGTTCCGGCTGCTGGCCACCCTGCGGGTCTTCGCCGCCGACCGGCTGGCCGAGTTCGGCGAGGTGAGCGCCACCGAAGAGCGCCAGCTCGCCTACTGGCTGGCCAGGGCCCGGCGGATCGACGCGATCCCGCGCTACGGCAACCAGTTCGCCGCGCTCTCGGAACTGGCCCCTGACCTGCCGAACCTGCGGCACGCCCTGGCCCACGGCTACGCGAGCGGCCACGAGCAGGCCGCGGCCGAGCTGACCGCGCGGATCTTCGAGTTCTTCCTCACTCACACCGGCTATCCGGTGGAGGGCCAGTTCTGGTCCCGCCGCGCCCTGGCCTGCCAGGGACTGGCCGACCATCCCGAGGTGCACGCGTTGCTGCGGTTCCAGCACGCCGCGCTGCTGGGCCTGGCCGGGGACTTCCTGGGCAGCCTGACCGCGTTGCGCGCGGTGCTCGGCGCACTGGCCGAAACACGGCCGCGCGAGCACCTGGAGGCGATGGCCGGCCTGCTCAGCGCCCGGTGCGCGCTGCTGGATCCGGCGGGCCTCGCCGAGCTGCCGGAGCTGGTGGCCGCGGCCCGCCGGTCCACCCTGGAGGACGTGCTCACCGTGTTCACCTCGGCCGGGGTGCTCTTGAACCAGTGGGGCCGCCCCGGCGAGGCGGCGCGGTTGTGCGCGGAGTACGAGCAGCGGGTGTGGGCGCAGTTCGACCGGCCGCCCTCGACCACCCAGCTCGCGCTGCGGGTGGAGGTGGCCCTGGCCCTCGGCGAGCCGGACCGGGCGCTGGCGCTGGCCGAGGACCTGCGGCACCGGCTGCCCAGCTGGCATCACGCCGCCGAGCAGGACGCGCCGCGCCGGTCCATCGCACTGGCCTACCTGGTCACCGGGCGGCTCGCCGAGGCACTCGCGCTGCTGACCGAGACCGTCAACGCGCTGCCCGAGCAGCACTCCGGATTCACCGCGCGCTGGACCTACCTGCGGGTGCTGCACGCCGAGGCGCTGCGCCGCAGCGGCCGGACCGAGGCCGCGGTGCGGGCCCTCATCGAGGCCCTGCACAGCGCGGCGGACTCCACCAACTTCCGGTTCGGCCTGCCAGGGGTGCTGGCCACCGCGCTGCTGGCCGCCGACCTCGGCGACACCACGGCCAGCGCCGCCTTCGCCGCGGACTGGGACCGGCTGCGCCGCGCGGCCGGCCTGCCCGCCCCGCTGGGCCTGCGCGGCACGGTCGCCGAACGCCTCGGCCTGGACCCGGCCACCCCACCGGCCCCCGACCCCGGCTGGACCTGGGCGCCCGAGGAGTTCACCACGGCGATCCGAGCCGCCCTGACCTGGTGGCACACCCGGTGAAAGCCCCCAACCAGGCACCCCTCCCCCGGCGTGTTGGCCGTTGTCGTACCCGGTCTTGGCCGTTGTCGTACCCGGTCTTGGCCGAACTGGCGGCACGCTCCGCCCTCCCCGCCCACTTGGGCCAACCGGTACGCCCACTTGAGCCAAACCGGCGTACCAGTTGGGCCAACTCGACGCCCACAACGGCCAACTCACCGTCCAGAACGGCCAACTCGCCGTCCACAACGGCCAAGACACCGTACGACAACGGCCAACACGGGGGCGGGGGGTTGGTTAGGGGTGGTGGGCTGGGTTGCGGCGGGGGCGGGTGAGTAGCCAGGTGAGGGCGGCTGTGGTCAGGAGGGTGGCGGCGGCGGTGAGCCACCAGCTGGGCCAGGCAGGGTTGGGTGGGGTGGCTGGGGCGGGGTCGGCGCTGTGGTAGCCCCAGTAGCCGCTCTGGCCGGTGATCGAGCCGCCGGGGTCGGGCTGGAGCTGGAACGGGCGGAACCGGTCGCCGCGGTAGGCCTCCAGCGAATCCGGGTAGTACAGCGGCACCGCGGGCGCCAGGTCGTGCCAGCGCTGCTGCATCCGCCGGACGATCCCGGCCCTGGCCGCCGGGTCCAGCTCGGCGCGCTGCCGGGTGTGCAGGTCGTCGAACTCGGGGTCGCAGAAGAAGGTGTCGGTGTTGCCGCCGGTGCCGTCCTCGGCCGGTCGCTGGCCACAGGTCTGGATGGACAGCACGTGGTCCGGGTCGGGGCCGACGCCCCAGCTGCTGAAGGCCAGGTCGAACCGGCCTGCGCCGACCAGGTCGTTCAGGCTGGCGCCCGCCATGATCTGCACCTGCACCGAAATGCCCAGCTCGCCCAGCCAGGTGCGCACGTACTCCGCGTTGCGCGCGTCGGTGTACCGGTCGCCGCGGCCGTACAACCGCAGCGACAGCGGGCGGCCGCCGGGATCGTGCCGTTGTCCGGCCGTGTCCCGCCGGTACCCGGCCTCGTCCAGGATCTGGTTGGCGCGCACCGGATCCACCGCGCGGCGCACGGGCAGATGCAGCTCGGCGAACACCGGCGGCAGGTAGCCCGCGCCGGCCGCGCCGTGCCCGCCCAGCACCCGGTCCAGCAGCAACTGGCCGTCCATGGCGGTGGCGATCGCGGTGCGCACCCGCACATCGGTCAGCGCCGGGTGGCCGTCCCCGAGCGGGCGCCCGGAACGGCTGGCCGCGCCCGGATTCATGGCCAGCTCGTAGAAACGCTGGGCCCGGGAGCGCTGCACGATGATCCCGGGTTCGGTGCGCAGCGTGTCGTGCTGGGCCGGGGTGAGCGGCCCGGCCAGGCCGTCGCCGATCAGGTCCACCTCACCGCGGCGCAACCCCAGGATCGCCGCCTCCATCGTCTGGTAGCGCAGCAGCACCAGCTCGTCGATCTTGGCCCGGCCACGCCAGAAGTGCTCGTTCGCGGTGAACCGCAGGAACTCGTTGCGCCGGTGCTCGACCAGACGGAACGGCCCGCTGGCCACCACCGGCGCGCTGTCGTTGGTGAAGGCGCGGACATCGGTGACGCCCGACCACACGTGCGCGGGCACGATCGGCACGTCCAGGGCGAGCATGGTCGCCCGCGGGGTCCGGGTGGTGATCTCCAGCGTGCGCTCGTCCACCGCGCGCACCGACTCGAACCCGGCGACGAAGTTGCCGTTGGCGGTGCGGGCCGCCTCGTTGTCCCGCATCAGGGTGAAGGTGAACTCGGCGTCCCTGGCGGTGATCGGCCGCCCGTCGGACCAGCGGGCGCCCGTACGCAGGGTGTAGGTCCAGGTGCGGCCGTCCTGGCTGGTCCGCCAGTGCTCGGCCAGGCCGGGCGCGGGAGCGAAGTCGGCTGGCCGGTAGGCGGTGAGGTACTCGTAGTGCAGCCTGCCGATCTCGGTCCCGGCCAGCGAGGTGGCCAGGAACGGGTTGACCGAGTCCAGGCCGCGCGCCATGGCCACCCGCAGCACCCTCGGCCCGGCCGCCGCCGCCGGCGGGTTCAGGCCCGCCACCACGGCAACCACAAGCACCAGCACCGGTATCGCGCGCACGACTCTCACCCCGGCAGGCTTGCCGCGGTTGCTTGCACAATCCTTGCCGCCCAGCTCAAGCCCTGGGCAATCCCGCGGACCGAAAGTGAGGCCATGTCCCAGATCGCGCCCTATGGCAGCTGGCGGTCCCCGGTCGGTCCCGCCGACGTGGCCCGCTCGGAAACGCACGTCACCTGGCTGGATTTCGTCGGCGAAGAACTGTGGTGGGTGGAGCTGCGCACCGCCGAGGGCGGCCGGTCCGCGCTGCTGCGCCGCGCCGCCGACGGCCGGGTCGGTGAGGTGCTGCCACCGGAGTGGAACGTGCGCAGCCGGGTGCACGAGTACGGCGGCCGCCCCTGGTGCGCGACCCCGGACGGCGTGGTGTTCGTCCACTGGCCGGACCAGCGGCTCTACCACCACGACCGGCACGGGCGGCGGACCCGTCCGCTCAGCCCGCCGCCCCCGCGTCCGGCGGGCTGGCGGCATGCCGATCTCAGCCTCTCCGCCGACGGCGCCGAGGTGTGGTGCGTGCGCGAGGAACTGACCGGCCCCGCCCCTACCGACGTGCGCCGCGCGCTGGTGGCGATCCCGCTGGACGGCAGTGCGGCCGGATCACCGGCGGCGGTGCGCGAACTGACCGCGAGCCACCACTTCCTCACCGGCCCGAAGCTCGCGCCGGAGGGCCGCTCAGTCGCCTGGATCGGCTGGAACCACCCGGCCATGCCGTGGGAGGCCACCGAACTGCTCGTCGCCGAGGTGACACCGGCAGGCACGTTCGGCCGGGCCAGGGTGCTCGCGGGCGGTCCGGCCGAGTCGGTGGTGCAGGTGGAGTGGGCGGACGCGGACAGCCTGCACGTGCTGGGCGACCGCGGCGGGTGGTGGAACCTGCGCCAGGTCCCGCTGGACGGCGCACCGGCCAGGGAGTTGTGCCCGCGGGCGGAGGAGTTCGGCGGCGCGCCGTGGCAGCTCGGGCTGCGCTGGTTCACCCGGCTCGCCGACGGCAGGCTGGCCGTGTTGCACGGCGCGGGCAGGCTCGCCCTCGGTCTGCTCGACCCGATCAGCGGGGCACTGTCCGATGTGGACGGTCCCTACACCGAGTGGAGTCCGGTGCTGGCCACCGACGGCGTCCGGATCGCCGGGGTGGCGGGCGGTCCCCGGCAGGCCAGGGAGATCGTGCTCACCGACGCCGCGGACGGTTCGCCGCGGCGGGTGCGCCCGGAGCCGGTCATCGTGCCCGCGCACTGCGTGCCCCGCCCGGAGCAGTGGACCTGCCGCGAGCCGGACGGGCCCGAGGTGCACGCCTACGTGTACCCGCCGCACCACGAGGACTTCACCGGACCGCCGGGCGAGCGACCGCCGTATGTGATTTTCGCGCACGGCGGGCCGACCAGCCGCAGCGCGCCGGTGCTCGACCCGGAGATCGCCTACTTCACCAGCCGCGGCCTGGGCGTGGCCGATGTGCAGTACGGCGGCTCCACCGGGTTCGGCCGCCAGTACCGGGAACGCCTGCGCCACCAGTGGGGCGTGGTCGACGTGGCCGACTGCGCCACGGTGGCCCGCACCCTGATCGGCAGGGGTCTGGCCGATCCGGCCCGGCTGGCCATCCGCGGCCGCAGTTCCGGCGGCTGGACCGCGATCTCCTCGCTGATCAGCACGGAGCTGTACCGCTGCGGCGCGATCTACTTCCCGATCCTGGACCCGGTGGGCTGGCGCACCGGCGAGACCCACGACTTCGAGTCGCACTACCCGGACAGCCTTATCGGCCCCTGGCCGCGGACCCGCCACCGCTACCAGCAGCGCTCCCCGGTGCGCCAGGCGAGCCGGATCACCGCGCCGTTCGCGTTGTTCCAGGGCCTGGAGGACGTGATCTGCCCGCCGGAGCAGTGCGCACGACTGCTGGCCGCTCTCGACGGCCGCGGCGTGCCGCACGCCTACCTCACCTTCGCCGGCGAACAACACGGGTTCCGCCGGGCCGCCTCCATCACCGCCGCCTTCGCCGCCGAACTGTCCCTGTACGGCCAGGTCTTCGGCTTCGACCCGCCGGACACGCCGCGCCTGCCGCTGTCCACCTGAGTCGGCGCCTGCGGCCGGTCCGGGTAGCATCGCCGCCGTGCCCGGCAGCGTTCCGCCTCCGCCCCAGCGCGGTCTGCGCACCGAGACCATCTCCCGGCAACTGCGCCAGGAAATCCTCTCCGGCGAACCGGCCACCGGCGCCAAACTGCCCTCCGAACGGGAGCTGGCCGTGCGGTTCGGGGCCAGTCGCAACGTGATCCGCGAGGTGTTGCGCAGGCTGGAGGCCCAGCATCTGATCGAGATCGCGCCCGGTCGCGGTTCGTTCGTGGCCGAACGGTCCGCTGCCGAGGCGCACGGCTACGACGCGCTGTACCGGACCAGCAGGCCCACCGTGCGCCAGGTGATGGCGGCCCGGATCGTGCTCGAACTGGAGACCGTCGCGCTGGCCACCCGGCATGCCAGCGCGGCCGAGGTGGCCGCGATCCGGGCGGCGCACGAGCGGGTGCTGGCCGCGACCGACGTGGTGGCCAAGGCCCAGGCCGACGTGGACTTCCACGACACCATCGCCGCGGCCGCGGGCAACCCGGTGCTGCGGATCATGCTGGCCTCGATCAGCGGCATGATGTTCGAGATCATGCTGCGCTCCAACTCCGAGTCCGCCGACCCTGGTCCCGGCGTGCCGCACCACCCGGAGATCGTGGCCGCCATCGAGGCCCGCGACGTCGATCTGGCCCGGCACTGCATGCACGAACACCTGGCCCTGG
Organism: Crossiella sp. CA198; assembly: GCF_052078295.1. Lineage (NCBI taxonomy): Bacteria > Bacillati > Actinomycetota > Actinomycetes > Pseudonocardiales > Pseudonocardiaceae > Crossiella > Crossiella sp. CA198. The sequence continues at coordinate 60,234 of NZ_JBQJIM010000025.1, read as the reverse complement.
CCGGCCGCAGCTGGGGACCGGCGGCGGACCTGAGCGTGGACGCGATGGCCTCCCACCACCTGGAAACCCTCCTGCACCGCACCCACCCGCCAACCTGAGCAGGTCACCGGAAGTTCCCCGTCCGCCGTCGAGTTGGCCAAAGTGGTACGCCCGGTTGGGCAAACTGGGCGTACGACTTGGGCCAACTCGGTGTTGGGCGGGTTGACGGACCGGTCCTGGCCCTTGCTCCTGGGCGGCCTCGGACGTACTGTCTGGCCGAACTGGTCCTACCAGTTGGACCAGGTGAGGAGGTGGGGCGTCGATGTCGCCGACCCGGCGCGGGTTCCTCACCATGCTCGGGGCTGTTTCCGCTGGTGCCGCCCTTGCGGGCTGCGGTTCGGGCGGGACTGGGCGGGATGCGCCGTTGCGGGTGCTGGCCGCGAACCACGTGTGGACGCGGGCGGTGCGGGAGCGGATCGGGGAGTTCGAGGATCTGGTGCGCAGGCGGGTGACGATCACCATGCTCACCGGGGATCAGCTAGCCAGTGCCTACAACGTCAAGCTCAACGCCTCGGCCACCGACATCGACGTGCTGATGGTGCGGGCACTGCAGGAACAGGCGCTGTTCACCCGCAACGGCTGGCTGGCCGACCTGACCGACCTGGTGGCCGGGGACGCCGACTACCGGTGGTCCGATGTGCAGCAGGCGCCGCGCACGGCCTCGATCGTGGACGGCCGGGTGCGGTCGGTGCCGGTGGTCACCGAGCGGCCGGTGCTCTACTACCGCAAGGACCTCACCAGCCCACCCGGCACGCTCGCCGAACTCCTGGACAGCGCGGTGCGGCTGCATGATCCGGGGCGTGGGATGTTCGGCGCGGTGGGGCGGGGGCAGCGGACCGGGGCGGTGACGCAGTGGTCCAGTTTCCTCTACTCCCACGGCGGTGACTTCGTGGTGGACGGGCGGTCGGCGATCGCCAGCCCGGCCGCGATCAGCGCCTACCGGTACTACGGCGAACTGCTCGGCCGGGCCGGGCCGCCGGGGGTGGCGAACATGAGCCTGGAGCAGGCCATGCCGGTGTTCGCGCAGGGCAAGGCGGCCTTCTACGTGGACGCGGACGCGATCTACACCAGCATCGTCGATCCCAAGACCTCGCTGGTGCGGGACCGGGTTGGTTTCGCGCCGTTCCCCGCGGGACCGGCCGGGGCGCGGCCGTACAACGTGCCTTCGTGGAGTCTGGGGATCAACCGGTTTTCCTTGCTACCGGAGGATTCCTGGCGGTTCCTGCGCTGGGCCTCCGCTCCGGCGATGGTGGCCGCGTTGCAGGCCAAGGGGATTCCGGGGGCGCGGGAGTCGGCGTGGGCCGATGCCGGCACGCTGACCGGGTTCCCGGCGGAGCTGGCGGCGGCGATGCGGGTCAACGCGCGCAACGGGATCGGCTCTGATCGGCCGCGGGTGTTGCAGGTCGGGCGGGCCAGGGACATCGTGGGCGCGCCGCTGGTGGCCGGGGTGCTCGGGCAGCCGGTGGAACCGGCGGCGCGGGCGGCCGATGTGGAACTCGCCGCGTTCCTGGTGCGGGATAACCGGCACCGGGAGCACCGGTGACCGGGGCGCGGCGCAGGCTGCGCTGGTTGATGCTGGCGCCTGCGCTGGCCTTCGTCGGGCTGATGATCGTCTTTCCGCTGGTGTTCACGGTGTACCTGAGTTTCACCGACGCTTTTGGCGCGGTGAACGCCGATGCCGGGTTCGCCGGACTGCGCAACTACGCCGACGCGCTCGGCGACGGCCGCCGCTTCTGGCCCGCGCTGTGGCGCACGGTGGTGTTCACCGTGGGCGCGGTCGCGGTGGAGTCGGTACTTGGGCTGGCGCTGGCCATGTTGCTGCGCAAGGCTTTCCGCGGGGTGCGTTGGGTGCGCACGGTGCTGATCGTGCCGCTGCTGACCGCGCCGGTGGCCATCGGCGTGCTGTGGCTGCTGATCCTGGATCCCACCAACGGCGTGGCCAACCACCTGCTGACCGCGATCGGCCTGCCCCGGCAGGCGTTCCTGGGTTCGGTGAGCGGGTCGCTGCCCACGCTGATGGCCATCGACGTCTGGCAGTGGACGCCGATGATGGCGATCCTGTTGCTGGCCGGGCTGTCCACGCTGCCCACCGAACCGGAGGAGGCCGCGCTGGTGGACGGAGCCAGTGCCTGGCAACGGTTCCGGCACGTGGTGCTGCCGATGTTGTTGCCCGCACTGGCCGCGGCGGTGCTGCTGCGCGCGGTGGACGCGCTCAAGACCTTCGACCTCATCTACGCCACCAAGGGCGCGGGCGGTGGTTCCGCGTTCGAGGCCGAGACGCTCAACGTGCTGGCCTACGGGCTCACCTTCGACTACCAGGAGTACGCCCTGGCTTCGGCGGTGCTGGTGTTGTTCACCGTGGTCATCGTCGGCGTGGTGCTGGTCGTGCGCCGCCGCCCGGGAAGGGAGGCCGCGCGAAGCCCTGGCTGCGTGGTGGCGCGATCACGGTGGCGCTGCTGGTTTTGGTGCTGCCGGTGGTGTGGATGGTGGCCTCGGCGTTCAAGACCAACGTGCAGATCACCGATCCCGGTTCCTGGCTGGTGTTCACGCCGACGCTGAAGAACTTCGGCACCGTGCTCTCCGGTGCCGAACTGCCGTCCTCGATGCTCAACTCGCTGATCGTCGGGGTCACCTCCACCGCGCTCTCGGCGGTGCTGGCGGTGCCCGCGGCCTGGGCGGTGGGGCGTTTTCGCTTGCACGGCACGGGTTCGCTGGTGCTGGTGGCCCGGATCGTGCCCGCGATCTCGCTGCTGGTGCCCTGGTACTACCTGTTCGCCCAGCTCGGTCTGGTGGGCAGTTACACGGTGCTGGTGCTCAGCCACATGTTCGTCTCGGTGCCGCTGATCCTGTGGGTGATGATCAGCTTCTTCGAGGGCCTGCCGGTGGAACTGGAGGAGGCGGCGCAGATCGACGGGCTCACCCCGTTCGGCACCTTCCTGCGCATCGCGCTGCCACTGGCCATGCCGGGCATCGCCACCGCCTGCGTGCTGGCCTTCATCTCCAACTGGAACAACTTCATGTTCGCGCTGATCCTGGCCGATGAGGACACCAAAACCCTGCCGGTGACGCTGTTCTCCTTCGTCTCCTACGCGGGCACCGACTGGGGTGGGCTGATGGCCGCGGCCACACTCACCACGCTGCCCGCGCTGGCGGTGGCCCTGTTGGCGCAGCAGCACATCGTCGCCGGGCTCACCGCAGGCGCCACCAAGGGCTGAGCGCCCGGAAAGAGGTAGGCAGTGAAGATCGTCGACGCGAGCGTGCTCGTGTGCGGTCCCGGCCGCAACTACGTGACGGTGCGGATCGAGACCGACGAGGGCGTCTCCGGCCTGGGCGATGCCACCCTCAACGGCCGCGAACTGTCCGTGGCCGCCTACCTGTCCGAGCACGTGCTGCCCACGCTGATCGGCAGTGATCCGCACCGCATCGAGGACACCTGGCAGCAGCTCTACCGCGGCGCGTACTGGCGGCGCGGCCCGGTCACCATGGCCGCCATCGCCGCGGTGGACGTGGCACTGTGGGACATCAAGGCCAAGGTCGCCGGACTGCCGCTGTACCAGCTGCTGGGCGGGGCCAGCCGGGACCGGGTGCGCACCTACGGCCACGCCGCCGGCCGCGACCTGCCCGAGCTGTTCGACTCGGTGCGCGCCCGGCGGGCCGAGGGTTACCAGGCGATCCGCATCCAGTCCGGAATCCCTGGGCTGCAACGGGTTTACTCCATCGCGCAGTCCGCGAACACGCCGGGGATGCCGGTGGTGGAGGACTGGGACACCGCCGCCTACCTGCGCCACATCCCCGGCGTGTTCGAGGCCGTGCGTAACGAGTTCGGCCCGGAACTGCCGCTGCTGCACGATGTGCACCACCGGCTCACCCCGCAGCAGTCCGCCCGGCTGGCCAAGTCCCTGGAGCCCTACGACCTGTTCTGGCTGGAGGACTGCACCCCGGCCGAGGACCAGTCCGCGCTGCGCCTGGTCCGGCAGCACAGCACGATCCCGCTGGCCATCGGCGAGGTCTTCAACACCGTCTTCGACTACCAGACCCTGATCACCGAACGCCTGATCGACTTCGTCCGCTCCCCCGTCACCCACTTCGGCGGCGTCACCGCGGTCAAGAAACTCCTGGATTTCGCGGCCCTGTACCAGATTCGCAGCGGTCTGCACGGACCTGCGGACATCTCGCCGGTGGGCATGGCCGCCGCGGTGCACCTGGGCCTGGCCATCCACAACTTCGGCATCCAGGAGTACTCCGGCTACCCGGCCCAGGCCGCCGAGGTCTTCCACCCCGGCTACACCTTCACCGACGGCCACCTGCGCCCTGGCGAGGCCCCGGGTCTCGGTGTCACGCTGGACGAGCAGGCCGTGGCCGCGCACCCGTACCGGCGGGACTACCTGCCGTACAACCGTTTGCTGGACGGCACCTTGCACGACTGGTGACCCGCGGGCGGGTGCGGCGTGCCGCGGGGTTCACCGCCCGGGGCACGGTGGCACCCCTTCTCCAGGGGGAAAGTATTCCGGCCAGTGGTCCAGGGCGAGGCGGCGCGGGGCGGCGGCGCAGATGGTGTCCGCCACGCGTTCGGCGTCGACGTCGAGCACCCTGGCGATCGGGTCGTTGCCGCCGGTGGCCACGGTGCGCCCGTCGGGGTTGAACGCCACGGACCACACCGCCTCGGGATGGCCGGTGACGACCGCGGACTCCGCGGGATGGCGGGGATCCGTGACATCCCACAGCCGCAGGGTGCGGTCCCAGCTACCGGTGGCCAGGGTGCGGCCGTCCGGGCTCAGCGCGACCGCGTTGACGTTGTCGGCGTGCCGCAGCACGGCGAGTTCGGCGGCCGTGCCGGTGTCCCACAACCGCACCGTGCGGTCCCAGCTGCCGGTGGCCAGGGTCTTGCCGTCCCGGCTGAGCGCGACGGAGATGACCCCGTCGGTGTGACCGGCGAGCACGGCCAGTTCAGTGGGGTGGCGGGGATCGCGGAGGTCCCACAGGCGGGTGGTCCGGTCCCAGTCCGCGGTCGCCATCCTGGTGCCGTCGCCGCTGAAGGCGAGTGTGTTGACGCCCTTGCGGTGCTGGGTGAGCAGGGCCAGCCTGCTCGGGCGGGTTCCGGCGGCGACCTGCCACAGCGAGACTGTGGCGTCCAGGGCGGCCACGGCGAGGATCTTGCCATCCGGGGTGAAGGCGACGGCGTTGACGTGCTGGGTGTGTTCGGTGATCTCGTGCAGCGGCACGGGTTTCCGGGGATCGCCGAGGTCCCACAGCCGGGCCGTGTGGTCATAGCTCGCGGTGGCCAGCAGGCGCCCGTCGGGGCTGAAGTCCAGTCCGCACACCGAATCCCGGTGACCGGTCAGCACCGCCAGCTCGGTCCGCGCACGGGTGTCCCACAGCCGGACCGTGTGATCCCAGCTGCCGGTGGCCAGCAGCCTGCCGTCCCGGCTGAACGCCACCGCGCAGATCGAGTTGCCGTGACCGGCGAGGGTGGCGCCCGCCAGGTCCCACAGCCAGGTCGTGGCGTTCTTGCTCGACGCGGCCAGACCGCGGCCATCGGGGCTGAACGCCACCGACAGCACATAGCCGGTGAGCCCGCTGAAGGTGGTCAGCTGGCGGCCACTGCCGACCTCCCACAGCCGGGTCGCCCGGTCCAGGCCGCCGGTGGCCAGCAGCCGGCCGTCCGGACTGAAGGCGGCGGCGCGCACCACGTCGGTGTGCCCGGTCAGCACCCGGGGCGGCGCCGCCGGGTCGGCCAGCTCCCACAGCCGCACGGTGCGGTCCTGGCCGGTGGTGGCCAGCAGGCGGCCGTCCGGGCTGTAGGCCACCCAGGTCACCGCCGCGGTGTGCCCGCTGAGCACCCGCGGCGTACCGAGCCGGGGCAGCGCGGTCACCTCCCACAGCCACGCGGTGCCGTCCCAGTTCGCGCTGGCCAGCTGCCGGCCATCGGGTGTGAACGCCAGGGACACGCTCACCTGGGGCACCGTGACCGCGGCCAGCTCCACCGGCTGTCGCGGGTCCGTGGCCGCCCACAACCGCACCCGGGAGTCACCTGCCGCCGCCAGCACCCGGCCGTCCGGGCTGAACACGACGGAGTTCACGTTCCCGGTGAACCCGGTGAGCACGGCCGTGGTGCGCGGTGCGGCGGGATCGCTGATGTCCCACAGCCGCACCGTGTCATCCCAGCTCCCGGTGGCCAGCAGCCTGCCGTCGGCGCGGAAGGCCACGCTGTGCACGTTGTCGGTGTGCCCGGACAGGGTCGCGATCTCCTTGGGGCGGTGCGGATCCGCCAGGTTCCAGAGCCGGGCGGTGCCGTCCTGGCTCGCGGTGGCGAGCAGCCGTCCGTCCCGGCTGTAGGTGGCCATGTTCACCTCGTCCTGGTGTCCCAGGAGCTGGGTGGCGTACGGCGTGGTGAACGTGCTCAGCAGCGCGCCGCGGGTTTCCGTGGTCGAGGCGAGGCGGTAGGCGGCCAGCCCCAGCTGCGCCGCGGCCTCCGGATCGGCGGCACGTAACGCCTGGGACTGGGCCGCGACCCGCGCACCGACGGCGATATCGCGCTGCCGGTCGGCGGTCGCGCTGACCCGCAGGGCGTACACGGTGGTGGCCGCCCCCAGCAGCACACACACGGTGAGCAGGCCGACCAGTCGGCGCAATCGCCGGGCGCCGCGCCGGGCGCTGACCTGTTCCCTGGCCCGCGCGGCCATGCTGGCCGCAAGGAATTCCCGTTCCCGCCCGCTGAGCACCGAACCGCGGTCTCTGGACAGTTCGGCGGCCAGTTCCAGGTGGGTGCCGCGGTAGAGCGCGCCGGGTTCGCGGCGCACCGACTCCCACGCGTCAGTGGCCTCGGTGAGCCTGCGGTGCCGCCGGATCAGCTCCCGGTCCTCGGCCAGCCAGCCCCGCAGCCGCGGCCAGCGGCGGATGAGCGCCTCGTGGGTGATCTCCACCGTGTCCCGGTCCAGGGTCAGCAGCCGGGCGTGGGTGAGCCGGTCCAGCACGAGCGCCACCGCCGGGTCCGCCAGATCCAGTTCGCCCCGGCGGATCCGGCGTTTGGTGTCCTCGGTGCCCTCCCCTGGTGCGATCAGCCGGAGCAGCAGATTCCGCGCGACCCGCTGCTGCTCCGGTTCCAGCGCCGCGTACACCGACTCCGCGGTCTGCGCGAGCGCGCCGTCGATGCCACCGGAGGCCAGGAAACCGGTGAGGGTCAGGGTGTTTCCGCGTCGCCGCCGCCAGGTCTCCAGCAACGCGTGCGAGAGCAGCGGCAGTGCCCCCACCTGTCCGTGCGCGTCCGCGATGAGCCTGGCCAGCAGCGCGCCCTCCACAGTGCTCCCGGCGGTCGCCGCGGGCCGCACGATCGCCGACCGGAGTTCGTCGGTGGTCATCGCGCACACCGCGACCTGGGCCTGCCGCAGCTTCGCGAACAGCTGCGGATAGCCGGTGCAGTGCGGGTAGAAGTCGGCCCGGACGCCCAGGATCACCCGGCACCGGCTCTGCCGTCCGGCGGCCAGGGCCATCAGCAGGTCGACGAACCGGTCCCGGCGCACCGGGTCGGCGCACAGGGTGAAGGTCTCCTCGAACTGATCGACCACCACGACCAGCTCGGCATCTGCCGGCGCCGTCGCCAGGCGCGCGTGCGCCAGCCGGATCGCGGACCGCGGATCGGCGTCCTCGATCGTGCCGCCGAGCGCGCTGCCCAGCTCCTCGATCGGCTGCGCGCCGGGAGAGAACAGCACCACCGGCCATTCGGCGGGCAGCCGGGGCAGCAGTCCGGCCCGCAGCACCGAGGACTTGCCTGCCCCCGAAGCGCCGAACACCGCGACCAGTCGCCGCTGCCGCACCAGCGACAGCAGCTCGGTCACCAGCTTCTCCCTGCCGAAGAACCAGTCCGCGTCCTCCCGCCGGAAGGCCGCCAGCCCGGCATAGGGCGCGGTGTCACCGTCGGCGGCTGGCGGGGTCGCCAGGCCGAGTTCGGCGGCCACCTCATGCCAGCGGCGTTCCCACTCGGCCAGATCACCGCCGCAGCCGCGCGCGTAGGCCAGGGTCACGGCCAGTGTTGGCAGTTTCCGGCCGGCCGCGGCCTGCGACAGGCTCGCCACGGAATAGTGCACCCGCTGGGCCAGCACCCGATAGGTCGGGCTGCCCGCGGCCGCGCGCAGCGCGCGCAGGCCGGCCGCGAATCGCAGCAACGCGTTGTCCCCGTTGTCCAACGGACGTTCCACCCGCGGCACGGCGTTCACCCCCCAGTTTCGCCCGGGTCATTCTGACCGGCGGCAACAGGCCACACATCGGCCAACCGGCCGCACCCGAGTTGTGCAGACCTTGGTTGTTCAAGCAGGCGTGCCGACCGTGAACAACCGCCAAGCCCTACAACTACCTCCGGGTCGGCGGGCGCATCCGCTCGCTGCCGCCACGCCACACGCGCTCGTCCTACTGGGGGAAAGAGCAGCCATGGGTATGTACTCAGCTTCTGTCCGGGGCCATTCGCCTGCCGGCCGCGTCGTGTTGTCCGTCCTGGTCGCCGCGCTGGTCGCGAGCGTGGTGTCCTCGGCCCCGCCCGAGCAGGCGCGGCCACCCGCGGACACCCCGGTGGCCGCGGCGCCGGACGCGGCCACCGCCATCGCCGCCGCCGTGCGGCAGAACTCCCCGGTCGAGGTGCTCAGCGAACGCACCGGGACCCGGACCGTGCTCGCGCATCCGGATGGCAGGCACACCGCGAAACTGACCGCCCAGCCGACCAGGTTCCAGCGGGACGGCGACTGGGTGCCGATCGACCGGACCCTGCGCACTCGGCCGGACGGCACGATCGCGCCCAGGGCGGCAGGCGATGACGTAGCCCTCTCCGGTGGCGGCACGGCGCCGTTGCTCCGGTTGGCCGAGGGCGAGAATCTGCTTGCCCTGCACTGGCCGGAGAAGCTGCCCGCGCCCCGGCTGGCCGGCAACGAGGCGACCTATCCCGAGGTGCTGCCCGGCGTGGACCTGATCATGCGGGCCGAGACTCAGGGCTACCAGCAGCTCGTGGTGATCAAGACCGCGGCGGCGGCGCGGAACCCCGCGCTGGCCCGGATCGCGTTGCGGGCCGAGACCAGCGGGGTCACCCTGACCGCCGAGGACTCCGGCGCGCTGCGGGCGGTGGACCGGGCGGGCAGGCCGGTGTTCAGCGCCGCGCCCTCGGTGATGTGGGACGCCGGTCGCGCCCGCAGCGCGCCGGTGGGCGTCGAGGTCGCCAAGGGGGTGCTGACCCTGGTGCCGGACCAGCGTTTCCTGGCCGACCCGGCCACGGTGTACCCGGTGACGGTGGACCCGACCGTCACCCCCTTCCACAAATCGCAGTGGGCCACCACGCTCTCCGGCAAGCCGGGCACCACCTACTGGGGTAAGAGCGCGGACCCGGTCCACCCGGACTGGGCACAGGTCGGGCAGTGCTACAACGCGCACGGCGACTGCCACGGCATCGGCGAGGCGTGGGCCTACTTCCAGTTCGAGACCGGCTTCCTCAGCGGCAAGAACGTGCACTGGGCCAGGTTCTATACCCAGGCCGCGCACAGCCCGAACTGCAACACCCACACGCACGTGCTGCGGCACTTCCACCACGGCATCAACGGTGACATCAGGTGGGACAACCGGCCGGTCGGTCCAGTGTGGACGGAGTTCGGCTCGCCGCCGGGCGTGGGCTGCGCCGGGCACCGAGGGGTCGAACTCGACGTGGCGGGCGCGCTCAACCGCGGCGGCACCACCACCTTCTCCCTGCAGGCCCACAACGGCGGGGCGCAGGAGGCCTGGCGCAAGTACTACTCCGGGAACACCTGGGTGGAGGTGGAGTGGAACCGGACTCCGCACAACCCGACCGGGCTGCGCACCGATCCGCCGCTGCCCCAGCCGTGCCGGTGGTGTGCGGGCGTGCCGCACATCGGCGACGCCACACTGCGGATGATCGCCGAGGTGGCCGACCCTGACCAGGACCAGGTCCGGGCGAGCTGGCGGGCCCAGGTCCAGGGCAGGCCGCTGTGGACCAAGGACGCGGAGGACTTCAAGCCCTCCGGGGTCAGCCACGACTGGGTGCTGAACCTGAACAACGAGCACGGCAGATCGGTGGCCTGGTGGGTGCACGGCGTCGACCGGGCCACCGGCGGCGGGGCCAGTCACGGGCAGTCCTTCGCAGTGGACCGGGTCGGCATCACGGCCAGACCCGAGGTGCGCAGCGCGGCCTACCCGGAGGACAACGACTGGCACGGCGGAGTGGGCGTGCCCGGCTCGTTCACCTTCGCCCCCGGCGCGGCCTGCGACGCGCAGAACACCCACGGGGTCTGCGATATCGACCACTACCGCTACAGCTGGACGAACCCGCCCTCGGCCGAGTCCAAGGTGAACGCGGACGCGCTCGGCGGCCCGGCGACCGCCCTGCTCGCACCGCCAGGGGACGGACCGCGGACGCTGTACGTGCAGAGCGTGGACCGGGCTGGGCACGCCAGCCCGGTCAAGGAGCACCGGGTCTACGTGCGGCCGGGAACCGGCCCGTTGGCCAAGTGGTCGATGGAGGGCAATGTCAACGACACCGCCTTCCTCGGTGACCGGCACGGCAGCACCCAGGGCAACGTGACCTACGCGCCGGGCGCGGTCGGCTCGGCCATGGTCGGCGACGGCGCGCCGGGAACCCAGGTCACCGCACCGAACACGGTGCGCACCGACTCGGGCTTCTCCCTCTCGGCCTGGGTGAAACTGGCGCAGGCCGACGGCGCCCGGCGCACCATCCTGCGCCAGGACGGCGCGGCGCAGGCGGGATTCGCACTGCGCTACGACGGCGACACCAGATCCTGGGTGATCGCCTTCGCCCAGGAGGATTCGGCCCGACCGGACCAGGAGTGGTACTTCGTCCGCTCCAGTGGCGAGCCGGTGGCGGGCACCTGGACCCACCTCGCCGCCACCTACGACGCCGGCTCCCGGCAGATCGCGCTCTACGTCGACGGTGTGCTCGCGGGCACGGCGCAGCGGCGGGTGGCCTGGCACGCGAGCGGCCAGGTGCGCATCGGGCCGGACTGGAACGGTGCCCTGGACGAGGTGGCGCTCTACGACCGGGTGCTCTCCGCCGCCGAGGTCAGCGCCGAGGTGCGCCGGGACAACGTGCAGACCGGGTACTGGCGGCTGGATGACAAGGACGGCCGGACCGCGGCCAACTCCGCGGAGGGCGGCGAGGCCGGGATCCTGCACGGGGACGCCAGATTCAGCGACGGCGGCGCGGTCAACCGGGCGGTGCGGCTCGACGGCGACGGCGACCACGTGGCCACCAGCAGGCCCGCGGTGCGCACGGACCGCGGCTTCTCGGTGGCCGCCTGGGTCAAGGCGGACCGGTTCGTCACCGGCGGCACCTCGATGACCGCGGTCAGCCAGGACGGCGACCGGCACAGCGGCTTCTACCTGCAATACAACAGCGAGCACAACGGGTGGCTGTTCACCCGGTTCGTGGCGGACCAGGACGAGATGCCGCCGGTGGCCTGGATCGGCTTGAAGGCCAAGCAGAAACCGGTGGCCGGCGTCTGGACCCACCTGGCCGCCACGTTCAACGCCACCGACCGGAAGATGACCATCTTCGTCAACGGCGAGCACGGTGGTGAGCTGACCCTGCCCACCGCGCCGTGGCACGCGGGCGGTCCGCTGGTGATCGGCCGCGGCAAGTTCAAGGGCAACCCGGTCGACCACTGGCCGGGCGCGGTGGACGAGGTCCGCACCTACAGCCGGGCGCTCTCGGCCGCCGAACTGGAAGGCATCGTCACCCGCAACCAGGTGCTGGCCGGGTCCTGGAAGCTCAACGGCGACCTCACCGACGACAGCCCGAACGGCAAGAACGGCGAGGCCAAGGGCAATCCGGCGTGGACGGCCGGTCAGGCCTCGATTCCCGATCCTGCCGACATGGCGATCAGCCTGGACGGCGTCGACGACCACGTGCGCACGGCCCCGGTGGTGGACACCACGCAGAGCTACTCGGTCTCGGCCTGGGTGCGGCTGACCGAACGGCAGTCCGGCTGGCACGCGGTGGCCAGTCAGGCCGGGGCGAAGGTGCCCGCGTTCACCATGGGCTACAGCGGTTCCGACGCGAATCCGCCGCACCGCTGGGTGGCCCAGATCAACGGTCCGGACGTCAACAACCCGAGGACGACCAGGGCCACCTCGGACACCCAGGCGCAGACCGGGGTGTGGACCCATCTGGCCGCGGTGTACCGGGCGGGCACCGGCGAGCTGACCCTCTACGTCAACGGCGCCCAGTCCGCCTACGCCAAGCTGACCGATCAGCCCACGTTCAACGCGCAGGCCGCCTTCGAGATCGGGCGCGGCATGTGGAACGGCGGGTTCGGTGAGTTCTTCCGCGGCGCCGTCGACGATGTGAAGGCGCACAGCAGAGCGCTCTTCGCCGAGGAGATCCGGGTGATGGCAGGCCGCGATCCGGCCCTGGTGCACCACTGGCGCTTCGACGAGGGCGGCGGCGGCACCGCGGCGGACTCGGTCGGCGCGCGCCCGGCCACCCTCAGCGGCGCGGTCCACGGACCAGGCCGGGTGGGCAACGCGATCCGCTTCGACGGCCAGGACGACGTGGCCTCCACCACCGGGGTGGATCTGCGCACCGACAACGCCTTCACCGTCTCCGCCTGGGTCAACCTGGACAAGCCCGGACCGTGCGCCGGGGTCTGCGCGATGACGGCGGTGAGCGCCGACGGCGGGAGGTCGAGCGGGTCCAGCAAGTTCCGGCTCGGCCACCGGATCGACAACGACCAGGCGCCGGAGGGCAAGTGGGTCTTCGAGCTGCCCGAGCGCGACGGCACGGTGACCGAGGCCGCGATCTCGGTGCGGCCCAGTCAGTTCAACACCTGGGTGCAACTGATCGGGGTGTATGACGCCAGGGCGGGCCAGGTCTGGCTCTACGTGCACGCGGGCGGCGAGGAGGCCGATATCGACGACGGCACGTTGCTCAGTCCCTGGCAGGCCGAGGACGGCGTCCTGCGCATCGGCCGTGGCCAGCGCGAGGGCGCGGCGGCAGGCCACTGGCGGGGCAGTGTCGACGATGTCCGGCTTTACGCGACCGGCCTGGAGGCGGAGCGGATCACCGCGCTGCACCGGTCCTACGCGGCCAGTGCCGCGGCACCGGAACTGCCGGTGGCCGGTGGCGGGCACTGGCGGTTCAACGAGAACGGCGGGAGCACCGCGGTGGATGCCAGCGACCGCGCCCAGCCCGCCACGCTGCGGGGCGGCGCGAGCCGGGCCTCCGGCCGGGAGAACCTCGGACTGCGGCTGGACGGCACCAGCGGATTCGCCGAGACGGCCACACCGGTGGTGAACACCACGGGCAGTTTCTCCCTCAGCGCGTGGGCCCAGGTGAGCCGCAACTCCGGCGACCACCAGACCGTGGTGGCCCAGGACGGCGCGACGCAGAGCACGTTCCTGTTGCAGTACCAGCCTTCCACCGGACGGTGGACCTTCGAGGTGCCGGTGGAGGGCAAGGACAGCATCGTGGTGTGGTCGGCCGAACCAGGGCTGACCGGGCTGTGGACCCATGTCGCGGTGACCTATGACGCGGTGCTCAAACAGGCTCGCTTCTACCTCAACGGCATGGTCTCCTCCGTCCACGTTGGACTGTCCATTCCGGAATCAACCGGCAAGTTCACCATCGGCCGGGGCAAGCGCAAGGGCGGCGATATCGACTTCTTCGCGGGCAACCTCGACGATGTGCGGGTCTTCGATCGCAAGGCGTTGACCGAGGGCGAGGTCCGCAGGCTGCACGACGATGTGCCGATCCAGAACCACGGCACCTGGTCCTTCGAGGGCACGGTGGCCGACACCTCACCCCGGGCTGAGCCGACCACCGTCTCCGGCGGCACCCGCTACGAACCGGGGATCCGGGGCCAGGCACTGTGGCTGGACGGCCGCACCGGCGCGGCGGCGACCCAGCAGATCAGTGTGAACATGCTGGACAGTTTCACCGTCTCGGCCTGGGCCAACCTCTCCGGCACCGGGGCCGACGCGACCATCCTCGGTCAGGACGGCGCCCGGATGAGCGGTTTCCTCCTGCAGTACAACAAGGATCTCGGCCGCTGGGTCTTCGGTGCGGCGAAACAGGACGCCGACCTGGAGCAGCTGGTGCACGCCCACTCGCCGCGCGCGCCGGAGCCGAACACCTGGACCCATCTGACCGGCGTCTACGACAACGCCGCCCGCGAGCTGCGGCTCTACGTCAACGGTGAGCTGGTCGACGTCCAGGACAACGCGCCGCTGTGGCCGGCCTGGGGCGCCTTCACCCTCGGGCGCGGCAAGGTCAACGGTCAGTCGGCAGGCCACTTCGCGGGTCTGCTGGACGAGGTGCGCACCGATCTCGGCATCGTGCCGGCGCAGGAGATCGCCCAGCGGGCCGCGCAGCCGCCGCCCGCGGGTGGACAGCTGGCCCGGTTCGTCAACGCCTCGGGTCAGCGGAGCACGGCCAACTCCGCGGGGACCCCGGCCGATCCGTTCACTCCGGTGCCCGCGGGCCACCGGTTCGAGCGCCCGCTGGGCAGGCTGCTCACGGCCGGGCAGCCCGAGACCCGGCTGTTGCGCACCTGCCGCACCGGGACCGAGGAGTTCACCTCCGCCGACCCCGCCTGCGGCGGTGGGACCACGGTCGCTGACCTCGGCTGGGCGTACCAGACCCCGCCGGAGACGGTGCCGACGGTGGCGCTGTACCGCTGTGTCACCGGAACCGACCGGTTCGACTCGCTCGACCCCGGCTGTGAGGGCGGCACCCAGCAGGAACTGCTCGGCCACACGGTCGCGCACGCGCCGCTGGCCACCTACCGGCACACCCAGGACGAGGAGCTGACCACGACGATCTTCGGTGTCCCGCCGGGCTATCGACCTGCGGGCACACCGGGTCTGGTGTTGCTCACCGAGGCGGCGGGCACCCGGCCGCTGTGGGCCTGTCGCAAGGGCCTGGACGCCTACGTCAGCGCCGATACCGCCTGTGGCGGGGACACCCAGACCGGTCCGGCAGGCCGGGTGTGGACCGAGCCGCGGCCCGGCTCGTCGAGCACACCGCTGTACCTGTGCCAGACGGCGCGCGGGGAGCGGTTCAACTCCACCGATCCGGACTGCGCGGCGGCGGGCACCCCGCCCGCCGTGCTGCTCGGCCACCTGCTGACCACCGGAACCAGGGCGGATGGGCGATGAGACGACACTGGACGAGACGCGGCCTGTCCCGGGCGCTGCTGGTCGTGCTGACCGCCGCGCTGCTGCCCGCGCTGCCGATGGCCGCCGCGGCCGCACCGGCCTCCCCTGGGCCGTCGGTGCCGCTGCCGGAAACGAGATCGGCGGCCGTCACGCCCGAATCGGGTCAGTCCCGCGGGCCGGACGAGGCCTCCCGCCGGGCGCTGTCCACCGAGCAGTCCCCGATCGCGAACACCCCGGACGCCGGCACCCCGGCGGCAACCCCGCTCTCGCCCTCGGCGAGCTGGGAGGTAGCCACCCACAGCGGTGACTTCAGCTGGTCCTATCCGCTGCGGGTGCCTCCGGCGCCCGGCGGGCTGGAGCCGGAACTGGCGCTGTCCTACCGCTCCTCCGCCGTGGACGGCCGCTCCAGCGTGACCAACAACCAATCCTCCTGGATCGGCGAGGGCTGGGACCTGTGGCCGGGCTTTATCGAACGCAGCTACGGCAGCTGCCTCGACGACGGCCACCAGACCGGGGACCTGTGCTGGCGCAACGACAACGCCACCGCGGCGTTCCCCGGCTCGGGCGGCACGCTGATCCGCGGCGAGGGCGACACCCGATGGCACCTCAAATCCGATGACGGCGCGAAGGTCGAGCGGATCCGGGATCCGAATCACCGCAACGGGGACAACGACGGCGAGCATTGGCGGATCACCACCACCGACGGCACCCAGTACTTCTTCGGCTCCCAGCCGGACTCGAAGTCGACCTGGACGGTGCCGGTCTTCGGCGACGACCGCGATGAGCCCTGCCACCGCGGTCCCTACGAGACCTCGCACTGCGCGCAGGCCTGGCGGTGGAACCTGGACAAGGTGGTGGACCGCAACGGCAACGCGATCCGCTACTTCTACGAGACCGAGGCCAACCGCTACGGCCTGAACGTAAAGAAGGCCGGGGCCGACTACATCCGCGGCGGCACCCTGCGGCGCATCGACTACGGGCTGCACGAGGGCCTGTCCGCGCCCGCGACCGGACGGGTCGAGTTCACCCTGGCGGACCGCTGCGTTCCCGGCCTGCCCGCGGCCTCCTGCGGCCAGGACAAGACCGGGAACTGGCCGGACACCCCGCTGGATCTCGGTTGCGGCACACCGGAATGCGATGACCACGTGCCCTCGTTCTGGACCACCCAGCGGCTGACCGCCATCACCACCCTTATCCGGCGTGGCACGGACTACACCCCGGTCGACCGCTGGACGCTGGGCCAGCTCTACCCCGAACCCGGCGACCCCAGCGGCAAACGCAAGGAGAACGCCGCGCTCTGGCTGAAGGAGATCAAGCACACCGGACTGGTCCACGGTGCGATCGAGCTGCCGCCGGTCACCTTCGAGGGCACCCAGCTGGCCAACCGGGTGGACGGGCCGGGCGATGGCCGCTCCGCGATCTGGCGCTACCGGATCACCGGGGTGATCTCCGAATCCGGCGGCGTCACCTCGGTCAACTACGCGCCACCGGAGTGCACCCCGGCCAACGTGCCAGCCAGGCACGAGGACAACCGGCTGCGCTGCTACCCGGTGAAGTGGAAGAACCCGGGCGGCGCGGTGGAAACCCAGTGGTTCCACAAGTACGTGGTGTCCTCGGTGATCCAGTCCGACCTCGCCTCCAGCAGCACCCAGACCGAGACCCGCTACGAATACCTGGACGGCGCGGCCTGGCGCTGGGACAACTCCGAGTTCGCCAAGGAGGAGAACCGGACCTGGAACGAGTTCCGCGGGTTCGGCCGGGTGCGCACCCGCACCGGCTCGGCGCAGGACCCTGGCGGCAGCCCGGTGGCCATGACCGAGGCGCGCTACCACCGCGGCATGCACGGCGACCGCGGCCGCCAGGAGATCCGGGTGTCGGACTCCCTCGGCGAACCCGGCACGAGTTCCCGCCTGGACTGGGACTGGTTGCAGGGCATGGAATTCGAGACGACCACCTACGCCGACGGCCAGAGCGCCGACCCTGCGGTGCTGGAGCGCACGGTCAGCTACCCGGTCTGGCACGGTCCGACCGCGAGCCGGGGTCCGCACCAGGCCTACATCGTGCGCACGGGCGCCGAACGCGGGTTCACCGCGCTGGAGACAGGTGGCTTCCGGGAGACCAAGACCAGCACCTCCTACGACCACCCGGTCACCCCCGGCCTGTTCCCGACCAAGGTGGACGACCTGGGCGATGTGGCCACCAGCGCGGACGACCGGTGCACCACGACCGCCTACGCCCCCAACACCACGACCTGGCAGCTGGATCTGCCCGTCGGCGAACGGGTGGTCTCCCTCGGGTGCGGCAGCACGCCGAAGTTCCCCGAGCACGCTCTCTCCGAGGGCCGCTTCGGCTACGACGACAAGGGAAACAAGACCAGTGTCGAGGTCGCCAGGGAACGACCGGCGGCCGGGCCGGTGTGGACCACCGCGGGCAGCACCAAGTACGACAGGCACGGCCGGGTCACCGAGACCACCGATCCACTGGGCAGGCGGAGCACGGTCGGCCACACCCCGGCCGAGGGCGGTCCGGTCACCGCGGTCAGCACGACCAGCCCGGCGACCCAGTCCCTGCCCCAGGGCCTGGTCGCCACGACCACCCTCGAACCCGCCACCGGGACGCCGGTCAAGGAGGTCGACGCCAACGGCCGGGTCACCGAACTGGCCTACGACGCGCTGGGCCGCCGCACCCAGGTCTGGCTGCCCAACCGGCCCCGCCCGGACAACCCCAGGGGCAGCACCGAATACGCCTACCAGGTCCGCCGGGACGCGCCCTCGGTGGTGACCACCAGCCAGGTCGGCCCGAAGGGCGCGCACACCACCCGCACCGCCCTGTTCGACGGGTCGCTGCGACCGCGGCAGACCCAGACCGCGGCGGCGGGCGGCGGACGGCTGCTGGTGGACACCCGCTATGACTCACACGGCCGCGCCTACAAGACGACCCAGCCCTACTTCAACTCCGAGCCGGTGGACGGCATCCTCCGGGTCGCCGCCGACACCGAGATCCCCGGTCTGACCCGCACCAGGTTCGACGGCGTGGGCCGGCCGGTCAAGGCGGTGTACCAGCAGGGCGCGCAGGACGCCTGGTCGAGCAGCACCGGCTACGGCGGCGATCGCACCCACAGCACGCCGCCCGCCGGGGGCACCGCGACCACGGTGATCACCGACGCGCACGGCCGCACCACCGAGCGGCGCCAGTACCACGCGCCGACGCCGACCGGGAGTTTCGAGGCCACCAGGTACGCCTACGCGCCCAACGGCCAGCTCGCCGAGGTGACCGGTCCGGACGGCGCGGTGTGGCGGTTCGGCTACGACCTGCGCGGCCGCAAGACCTCTACCACCGATCCGGACGCGGGCGCCACCACGATGGACTACGACGACGCGGGCCGCCTCACCTCGACCAGGAACCAGTTGGGCCGCACCACCTTCCGTGGCTACGACGAGCTGGGCCGCAAGACCGAACTGCGCGAGTCCGGCCCGGCGGGCCCGGTGCTGGCGCGGTGGACCTACGACACGGCGGGCGCGGGCAAGGGCCTGCCTGCCACCGCGACCAGGTTCCTCGGCACGGACGCCTACACCACCAAGATCGGCGGTTACACCGCGCTGAACAAGGCGCTGTCCACCTCGGTGACGCTGCCAGGCAGCGCGGGACTGCTCGCCGGCACCTACACCTGGGGCTTCGGCTACGGCGCGGACGGCACTGTCACCGGCGAGACCTACCCGGCCGTGCCGAACGCGGATCAGGTCGGCGCGCAGACGGTCAACCACGACCACGACCACTCGGGCCGGCCGACGATCACCCGCACCGGCGGCGGGGTCACACTGGTCAGCGGCACGCTGTACACCCGCTACGGCGAGATCGAGCGCCTGGAGCAGGGCGCCGAGCCACGCCGGGCGTGGCAGTCCTTCTACTACCACACCAGCACCCGGCGCCTGATGCGGTCCATTGTGGACACCGAGACGCCTGCCCCGATGCGGTCGGACCTGCACTACACCTACGACAAGGCGGGCACGATCACCTCGATGGCCGACCGGACCCTGGAGCGGCCAGCCGACATCCAGTGCCTGCGGCACGATCACCTGCGCAGGCTGACCGAGGCGTGGACCACCACGGCCGCGCGCTGGCAGGAGTCCGACGGCGCCAGTGACGGCGGCTGCACCGGCGAACCCGCCGCGGCGGAGGGTCCCGCACCGTACTGGCACAGCTACCGGCACGGCCCCGGCGGCAACCGGGTCGAGGAGACCCAGCACGTGGCCGGGGCGAAGCGCACCCGGGAGTACCGCTACCCCACCGGGTCCCAGCCGCACACCCTGCGCTCGGTGGCCGGCCCGGCGGGCGCCGAGACCTACGACTACGACGCCATCGGGCAGCTGACCCGGCGCAGCACCCCCGGCGCCGACCAGACCCTGGACTGGGACCTGGAAGGCCGCCTGACCAAGGTGACCGGCACCGGCGGCGAGACCGGTTACGTCTATGACGCCGACGGCACCCGCCTGCTGCGCAAGGAACCTGGTGGCACCACGCTGTACCTGGGCAAGCAGGAGGTCTTCCTGTCCGCGGCAGGCGGCAAGCCGATCGTCACCCGCTACTACACCCACGGCAAGTCCGTCGTGGCCATGGCCACCGGCGCGACGATGACCTGGCTGGCCGGTGATCACCAGGGCACCAGTCAGGTGGCGGTCAACACCGGGACGCTGGCCGTGGCCCAGCGGCGCCAGCTGCCCTACGGCGCCCCGCGTGGCGAGCCGCAGGGCAGCTGGCCGGGAGAACGCGGCTTCGTCGGCGGCACGATCGACACCTCGACCGGGCTGACCAATCTGCGTGCCCGCGAGTACGACCCTGGCACCGGCCGGTTCATCAGCCCCGACCCGGTGCTGGATGTGGCCGACCCGCAGCAGATGCACGGCTACGCCTACGCCAACAGCAATCCGGTGACCTTCAGCGACCCCTCCGGTCTGGCCTGCAGCGGCCCGGACGGCATCGGCTGCGGCCACAAGGTCAGCAAGGAGGGCTACGGCGACCAGCGCGACAAGGCCAACCGGGACAGGTACAAGGCGGCGCAGAACAAGTGGGTGAACAACTACCGGGCCGCGCGGGCGCGGACCCAGGAGAAGCTGCGGCAGCCGGTGATGCGCAACGGCGACGGCATCCGCTGTGCCGACGGCGCCAAGACCTGCAAGTCGGGGGTTGGCGCGGCCGAGGCGCGGGAACGGCACCAGCGGGATCTGGAGCGCTCACGCGTCATCCGGGAGCAGATGAACGCGAACTTCCCGAAGGAGGCCAAGGCGTTCATCCTGGAACTCGACGGTGTCGACTGGGCCAGGTTCGAGTCCGGCTCGGTCTGCGTCGAGGCGGGTGCGGGTGTCCTGGTGCATGCCTCCGTCACCGGGTGCGTCAACTGGGATTCGGTGGGCTTCACGGTGAGCGGCAACGTCAAGGGCGGTCTGATCGCCGGTGGTGGCGCGCACGTCTCGGTGGTCATCCGGGCCAACGATGTGGCCGCGGACAAGGTGGACAAGGGGCTCTACTTCACCGGGGAACTCGGTCCGAAGGTGATGGCGGGCGTGGGCGGCGGTCTCAAGGCGGTGGCCGAACACAGCCTGACCGACGGTGGCCGCCATGCCTCGCTCGAAGCCGAACTCGGCACCGGCGTGCACGCCAGTCTCGGCGGTGGGTACGTCCAGTTGGGCCTCAATCCCGGTTACCGCAAGAAGTGGGCTGATTTATAGTCCACTGTGGACTGTTGGGGTCATGGTCTGGCGGCAGCTTCGGCGAGCTGCCGCCAGATCGGTTCGGCCGGGCCTTCCGGCTGCAACCGGTTGGTCACCACGGCGACGGTGAGGCCGCGGGCGCGGTTGGTGCCCGCCATGGAGTTGAACCCGCCGTAGCTGCCGCCGTGGCCCTGCCAGCTGACGCCGCCGGCCTGCGCCCGGTAGCTGCCCATCCCGTAGCTGCGGTCGAAGTCCGGGCTGCGCACCGCCTGCGGCGACGGGGTCACCATGTGCCGCACCGTTTCCGGGCGCAGCAGCCGGCCGCGGGCGAACAGCGCGTCGAGCACCAGGCCCACGCCGGTCGCGGTGCCCGCGTGGTGCCCGTCGGTGAACGGCAGGCCGTACAGGTCGGTGGGGATGCCGGTCGCGCCGTAGGCGGTGAAGTAGTCCTGCAGCGAGCCGTCACTCTGGCGGTGGTAGCCGTGGGCGAGGCGGCGCAAGGCTTCCGGGGAGCGGTCCAGGGTGATGAGCTGCTCGGTGATCGGCGTCCGCGGGGTACTCGCGCGCTGGAGGTACTCGCGGTAGCCGCGGCGTAGGGCGTCGTCACCGCCGGCGAGTGTGGTCAGCACGTGGCCGAGCAGGATGTAGCCGGTGTTGGAGTAGGCGAAACGCGCCCCGGGCTCGACCGGTGTGCGGATGCCCTTGGCCAGCATCGCGAAGGTGTAGGGCCGGTCCGGGTCGTACTGCTCGCCGGGCGGGAACAGCGGTTCAGTGGCCGGATCGGCGTACAGGTCCGGGTAGCCCGAGGTGTGCGTGAGCAGCATCCGGACGCTGACCCGCCGCGCACCCGGCACCGTGTCGCCGATATAGGCCGAGATCGGCTTGTCCAGGGCGAGCGAGCCGTTCTCCACCTGGTGCAGCGCGTACGCGGCGAGCACCAGTTTGCTGAGGCTGGCGTAGGCGAACAGGGTGTCCGCGGTGACCGGCCGCGGCGGGTCGGTGATCGCCAGGCCGCGCGTGCCCGACCACAGCACCTGGCCGTGCCGGATCACCACCGCCTGCACCCCGGCCTGGCCGAAGGCCGCGGTGGCCCTGGCCAGTGCGCGGTCCATCCGCTGGGCGAAATCCTCGACCGGGGCCGCGGCCGCCGGTGTGGGCAGCAGGCTGGACATGCCGAGGACCAGGATGAGGAAGCAGTGCCGGAACCGGCCGCTCATGGTTGCTCCTAGGTGGTCAGGTGTTCGACAGGGGTGGCCGTCAGGACAGGATGCCGTAGATCGTCGGGGCACCGTCGATCCGGACCGTCGCGCGCCGCTGACCTGGTGCGGCCAGCGGATCGCGGTGATCGAGGGTCAGGGTGAACGCGCGTTCGGGGCCGGCGCCGAGCCTGCCGATGCCGGTCACGCTGAACCACCCGTCGGCGGTCTGCAACCGGCCAAGGCGCACCGAGTGCAGCACGCCCTGCGGCCCGGCGATCACCACCGTGCCCACGGCGGACCGGGCGCCGGAGTGCTGAGCCAGCGCAGCAACGATTGCGGTGGCACCGCCCGTCTCCGGGCGCACGAGTCCGGCCGTGGTCACCGCGAGGTCCTTGCCGGCATGCTGCGGACGGGTGGGCATGCTGGAGGCGCGGCGCAGTGCCTGTCCGGCGGCCGCGTGGGTGGGTTCGCCGCCGGTGAGCGCGAGCTTGCCGTTGACGAAGACCCAGTGCACGCCAACGGAATACTGCTTCGGGTGCTCGAAGGTGGCCCGGTCGCCGATGGTCTTCGGGTCGAAGACCGTCACGTCCGCGGCCATGCCCTCGGCCAGATAGCCGCGGTCCACCATGCCGACCATGGTCGCGGGCAGGCCGGTCATCTTGCGGATGGCCTCTTCCCAGGACAGCAGGGCGCGTTCGCGGACGTAGCGGCCGAGCACGCGCGGGTAGCTGCCGTAGTGGCGGGGATGGGTTTGCGCGGACTCGGTCACGCCGCCGTCGGAGGAGAAGGCGACGAACGGGTCGGCGATGAAGTTGGCCAGGTCCTGCTCCGAGCCGATGTGCATCACGGCGAGGATGGATCCGTTGTGCGCCTTGAGGACTCGCATGATCGCCGCGCCGATGGTCACGCCGCCGTACTCGGCCATCAGGTCGGCGATCGTCTTGTTGGCCAGGTCGGGCAGCACCACCTTGTCCGGGGTGCCGACGTCGTCGCGCACGAACGCGCTGATCTCGGCGTCGATGCGCGAGCGCAGGGCCGGATCGGCGAAGCGGGCCAGCATCGCCGCTGTGCCACCGTCCTTGGCCCAGCCCGGCACGTAGAACTCCAGCGCGGTCGAGGCGGCGGTGTACGGGTAGACGTCGCCACCGGCGTGTGTGCTCGATGCCCGCGCCTCGCGGAGCAGCCGCAGCATGGTCGCGGACTTGCCCCAGTTGCCCGGACCGGCCACCTTCAGGTGCGTGATCTCCGGCATCAGCCCGGCGGCCTTGCCGATCGCGATGTCCTCGGCGGTGGATTCGACGACCTGGTTGGTCTCGTCCCGGATGTGGTCGGTGAACATTGCCCGCCAGGACCGCGCGCCGCGCACGACGTCGGCGACCTCCTGGGTGCGGGCGTAGGAGGCGGGCGGGTAGCCCAGTCCACCCGAGACACCCCAGGCTCCTTGGCGCATACCGCTTTCGATCCGGGCGCGCATCTGGGCGGACTGGGCCGCGGTCGGGCGGGTGTCCCGCTCGCCCATGGTGGCCTGCCACACCGTGTTGAACCCGACATAGGGCGCGACGTTGATGCCCTTGGGCGCCGCGTCCAGCTGCCGCAGCTGCTGGTCGATCTCGTAGGCGCCGCCGCCGTCCGGGCCGAGCAGTTCGGTGGTGACGCCCTGGGTGAGCGAGCTTTTCGCCCCGGCCAGTGGCGGGCCGGTCTCGGTGTGCGCGTGGATGTCGATGAAACCCGGGGTGACGTACTGGCCGGTGGCGTCGTACCGGGTGCGGGCGCGGGTCCGGCCGAGGTCGCCGAGGCGGTGCACCCGACCGTCTTTGAGGCCAAGGTCGGTGAGCCGGCCGGGTGCGCCGCTGCCGTCGAAAACCTTGCCGCCGTGGATGATCGTGTCCAACTCCGGTGGCGGGGCGGCGGTGGCCGCGGCTGGCCAGGACAGCAGGAGTCCGGTGGCCAGCACGGCCGCCACGGGCCGCCGGGGCAGTACGGTCATGACGCGTTTTCCCTTTCTCCGCAGGCACTCAGCCGCGAGTGGTGGCGGCTGTAGAGCAGGTACACCGCCAGCGCCAGCGCCAGCCAGCCGCCGAAGAGCAGGTAGGTGGCCGGCGGGAGCTGGTGGATCAGGTAGCCGCAGCAGGCGATGGACAGCAGTGGCACCACCGGGTAGCCGGGCACCCGGAAACCGCGTTGGAGGTCCGGTTCCCGTCGCCGCAGGATGATCACCCCCAGGGAGACCACCGCGAAGGCGACCAGGGCGCCCATGCTGGTCAGGTTCGCCAGCGCCTCCAGGGGGACCACCGCGGCGATCAGCGCGACAAAACCGCCGACCAGGACGGTGCCGGTCACCGGGGTGCCCCGGCGTGGTTCGATCCGGCAGAACACCGGCGGGATGATGCCGTCCCGGCCCATCGCGTACAGGATGCGGGTCTGGCCGTAGAGCACGATCAGGATCACGCTGACCACCGAGATCACCACGCCGGCGGAGAACACCGGTCCCGGCCAGCCGCCGCCGGTGACCCGCTCCAGGATCGCGGACAGCCCGGCCTGCTGGCCCTCGAAGGCCGTCCACGGCTGCGCGCCGATGCCGGTCAGCGCCACCAGCACGTACACCGCGGTGATCACCAGCAGCGCGCACAGGATGGCCAGCGGCAGTGTCCGGCGCGGGTTGCGCACCTCCTCCCCCGCGGTGGACACCGCGTCCAGGCCGATGAAGGAGTAGAAGACGGTGGCCGCGGCGGCGCCGATGCCGGCGAAACCCATGGGGGCGAACGGGTGCAGGTTCCCGGCGTCGAATCCGGCCGCCCCGACCACCACGAACAGTGCCAGGATCGCCAGCTTGAGCAGCACCATCACCGTGTTGACCACCGCCGATTCCCTGGCGCCCCGGACCAGCAGCAGGCAGCACAGTCCGACCAGGACCACGGCGGGCAGGTTGAGGTAACCGCCGCTGCCGGGTGGCGCGGAGATGACCGCGGGCAGCTGCGCGCCGAAGAGCCGTTCGGTCAGGTCGTTGAGGTACTGGCCCCAGGTGACCGCGATGACCCCGGCGGAGACCGCGTACTCCAGCAGCAGGCACCAGCCCACCGCGACCGCGGCCAGTTCGCCGAGGGTCGCGTAGGCGTAGGAGTAGGACGAGCCTGCGACAGGAACGGCGGAGGCGAGTTCGGCGTAGCACAACGCGGTCAGCGCCGCGGTGACCGCGCCGAGCACGAAGGAGAGGATCACCGCGGGACCGGCCTTGGGCACGGTGGTGTTGAGCGCGAAGAAGATGCCGGTGCCGATGGTGCCGCCGATACCGATCATGGTGAGCTGGAAGACACCCATGGTGCGGCGCAGGCCACCGCTATCCGCCTCGGCCTCGGCCTCGGCCTCGGCGAGGAAGGCCCGCACTGGTTTGCGCCGGAACAGCTGGTTCCGCGGTGAGACACCGGTTCCCAAGAGGACCTCTTTCCGTGTCCGGGAGGTCCCGCCATCCTGGCCGCCCGCGCCCGCCCCGTCGTTGGCGGAACCGCCTACAGTTGCCCGGCCCGTCTGACGGAACCGCCCAACCTCCGCGGCGGCGCCCTCATCCATCCACAGTGGATAGTCACCGCGAAGCATCGCCGTGGATCAAGGACCCCCGCGCCGGAACCGAGCACCTATGCTGGGCCGGTGCGGAGGACCGAACCGCCCAGCATCGGCGGCACCAGCGAGGAGCTGTACGCCCTGGCCGACGCCATGGCCGCGGTCATCGGCGGTTCGGTGTCCATCGAGGACCTGGACAACCGGGTGCTCGCCTACTCCGCGCTGCCCGAGCAGCGCATCGACGAGCTGCGCCGCCGCGGCATCCTGGACCGCCGGGTCCCCGACCAGCCCCAGCAGGTGGACCAGTACCGCCAGGTCCTGGCCGCGACGGGAGTGGTGCGGCTGCCCGTGCTGGCCCCGGACGAACTCCCGCGCGCCGCGGTCGCCATCCGGGACGGCGAGCGGCCGCTGGGCACCATCTGGGCCATCGAGGGGCACACGCCGCTGGGCGCCACGGGTGAGTCCGCGCTGCTCGACGGCGCCCGGCTGGCCGCCACCCACCTGCTGCGGCACCGCGGCGCGGCCGAGTTCGACCGGCAGGTCCGCGAGGACGCCCTGCACAGCGCCCTGCTCGGCGACGGCACGGCGGGCGAGGTCCGGGTCCGGCTCGGCCTGCCCGACCCGCCGCGGCTGACCCTGCTGGCCTTCGCCCCGGCCCGCCCACCCGAGGGCGAGCCGACGGTGGACGGGCGGCTGGGCGCGGCGGCGGCCCGGCACTGGGCCGCGGTGTCCGCCGAGGCCGCCACCGCCACCATCAACCGCACCGTCTACGTGCTGCTGCCCGACGACCCGCCCGCCACCGCCCGCCGCCTGGCCGAACAGGCGGTCGCCGCACTGGAGCGCGGCCTGGACGCGCCGGTGCGCTGCGCGCAGAGCCGCGGCACCGCCGAGGTCGCCGACCTGCCCGCGCTGCGCACCGAGGTGGACGGCATCCTGCGGGTGACCACGGCCGATCCCGGCGGACGGCCGGTGGCCGCGCTCGGCGAGGTGCACGCCGGCGTGCTGCTCGCGCACCTGTCCGACGAGCTGGCCCGGCACCCCGTCCTGCGCCACCCCGGCATCGAGGCGATGGTCGAACACGACCGCGCCCGCCGCACCCACTACACCGCCTCGGTCACCGCCTGGCTGGACGCCGCGGGCAACGTCGGCGAGGCCGCGCGGCGCCTGACCGTGCACCCCAACACCCTCAAGTACCGCCTCCGGCGCGCCCACGACCTGTTCGGCCTCGACCTGTTCGGCCACCCCGACGACCGGCTCTCCTGTTGGCTACAACTCCGCCTCCAGCCCCCACCACCCCGGTGAACCAAGGACTCACCGGCGTGTTGGCCGTTGTCGTACCCCGTCTTGGCCGAACTCGTACCACTTGGGCCAACTGGTACGCCCACTTCAGCCAAACCGGCGTACCAGTTGGGCCAACTCGCCGTCCGGAACGGCCAACACGATGGCGGGGGGTGCTCAGGCTGCTGCGTGGGGGTGGGTTGCGCGGAGTTGGGTGAGGAATTCGGTGTTGGACTTGGTGGCGCGTAGGCCGTCCAGGAGTTTGTCGACGGCTTGGGCGGGTTCGGTGTTGGTCAGGGCGCGGCGCAGGGTGTGGGTGGCGGCCAGTTCCGCGGGGGAGCAGAGCAGTTCCTCCTTGCGGGTGCTGCTGCGGCGCACGTCCACCGCGGGGAAGCGGCGCTGCGCGGCGACCCTGCGGTCCAGGGTGAACTCGGCGTTGCCGGTGCCCTTGTACTCCTCGTAGATCAGCGCGTCGCCGACCGAGCCGGTGTCCACCAGGGCGGTGGCGAAGATGGTCAGCGAGCCGCCGTCCTCGATGTTGCGCGCGGCGCCGAGGAAGCGTTTCGGCGGGGTGAGCGCGGCGGCGTCGACCCCGCCGGAGAGGATCCGGCCGGACAGCGGCGCGGCCAGGTTGTAGGCCCGGCCCAGCCTGGTCAGCGAGTCGAGCAGCACCACCACGTCCTGGCCCAGTTCGACCAGGCGCTTGGCGCGCTCGATGGCCAGTTCGGCCAGCAGGACGTGCTCGGCGGGCGGCTGGTCGAAGCTGGCCGCGATGGTCTCGCCGGGCACGGCCCGGCTGAAGTCGGTGACCTCCTCCGGGCGCTCGCCGACCAGCACCGCCATCAGGTGGCACTCCGGGTGGTTGTGGCTGATCCCCTCCGCGATGGCCCGCAGCACCGTGGTCTTGCCCGCCTTGGGCGGGGCCACGATCAGCGCGCGCTGGCCCTTGCCGACCGGCGTCAGCAGGTCCATCACCCGGGTGGTCAGCACCCGCGGTCCGGTTTCCAGCCGCAGACGTTCGCGCGGGTAGAGCGGGGTGAGGTCGGTGAAGGCAGGCCGGCGGGCACTGCGCAGCGGGCTGAGTCCGTTGACCGTATCCAGCTGGGTGAGGCGTGGCGTGCCGTTGCCCGCCGGTTGCGCGGAGCCGGCGAGCAGGTCACCGCGGCGCAGTCCGTACGCGGCCACCAGCGCGGCCGGGACGGCGACGTCCTCGGGTCCGGGCAGGTAGCCGTTGACGCGCAGGTGGTGGTGACGGTTCGCCGTGGTGTCAAGCACCCCGGCGACCGTGCTGAGGAGGTCGGACATGGAGTCTTCTTTCGGTTTTGTTGATCATGTTGTTGATCACTGAGGTTGTTCGAGACACCCGTTCGGGCTGGGGAAGGCCGATACTCGGGCCACGTCCAGCACAGGAATTCCGGGATCTCACACACGCGCTTCGGGGGACATTCGTCCAGAACCCGCAAGCGGTAGACGAGGCCAAGGTAGCAGAGGCCGCGCCGGGCGGCCAGTGCGTTACCCCGTGGTCCTGACCAGCCGCCCGCGGCCGTGACCTGCGCGTTACCGCGGGTCCGGGGAAATGCGGAGGTTGTTTGTACGGCGGGAGCGCCGACACCAGACAACCCCTGGCCGCGTAGACCTTGACCGTCCGGGTCCTACCGGGGGTCCAGGACGTGAGGGGTCACAGTGAACACAACGAGGGTCAGCACGAACGCACTACCAGTCGGCAGGGCCAGCCGTGCGTGGGACACGGCGGCGGTCACCGGCACCATGCTGGGCACGGGTCACCTGCCGCGGTGCGAACCGCAGCAGGTCCTGGCGGTCTCGCACCGCATCACCTGGTGACCAGCCACCGGTAGTCCAGCAGGCGGCTCCACGCGCTCCGTTCCCCGGGTGCGTGGAGCCCGGCCGGAACCTAGGCCAGACCGCTGAGCAGAGCGTCGAGTCCGAGCCGCCAGCGCCGATCCACCGACTGCTTCGAGCCGCCGAGGCGGCGCGCGTTCTCCGCCGCGGCCAGGCCCTGGATCAGGGTGAAGAAGACCAGCGCGACATCGGTCGGGTCGCCGGAGAGCAGCCCAGCGTCCACCGCGGCCCTGACCTTCCGGATGAAGATCTTGCGCACCAGCACCCCTGCCTTGACCTCGGCCGCGGTCGGGTCGAAATCGGCGAACGGCCGGGCGAACATGACCTCGGCCAGCACCGGGTGCGTGCGGACGAACCGGCGGAAGCCCTCGGCCAGCTGCCGCAACGCCCGCAGCGGGTCCTCGGTCGGCGGCAGTGCGGACAGCTCCGCCGCCAGCAGCCGGAAGCCCTCGAAGAAGACCTCCCGGACCAGCCCGGACTTGTCGCCGAAGACCTCGTAGATGGCGGGCACCGAGGCGTTCGCCCTGCTGGCCACGGTGCGGGTGGTGAGTCCGGCCACACCCTGTTCGGCCAGCACCTCCAGCGCGCTGGCCAGTCCGCGCTCGCGGAGGGCGTCGGTGCGCTGCTTCACCCTGGGCATCAGCCGACCTTAGCACCTGGTCCACAAAGGCTGGACAGACGTTACGGAACGACGATACGAAACGATGGTACAAAGGACGGGTGAGCCTCTCCGTGACCCAGCTGCTGCGCGAGCGCAGGCGCCAGGGCAGCACCCCTGGACAGCGGCGCGACACCGCGCGCCTGGTGCTGCTGATCGAGGGCGGCAGCTCTCGCGGCGCCTACTCCAGCGGGATGACCATCCCGATCGAACGCCAGGGCCTGCTGCCGCTGTTCGACGCCGTCTACGGCAGTTCGGCCGGCGCGCTGAACGCGGCCTGGCTGCTGTGCGGCCGTGCGGAGAGCACCATGCACGCCTGGTGGGACCCGGTGGTCATGGGCTCGACCATCAACCTGCGCAACGCCCTGCGCCGCAAGCCCGTGGTGGACACCGGGTTCCTGGTCGGCACCGTGTACACCGAGATCATGCCGCTGGGGTTCCAGGAGATCCTGGACAACCCGGTGGAGTTCCACCCGCTGGCCACCGACGCGCACACCGGTCAGGCCGTGGATCTGCACGAGCAGATCAAGGACAAGGCCGGGGTGCAGGCGGCGCTGCGTGCCTCGACCGCGATGCCGATCCTGGCAGGCAACCCGGTGCAGATCGGCGGGCGGTCCTACGTCGACGCCGGGCTGAGCGAGACGGTCCCGGTGCGCACCGCGCTCGCGCAGGGCGCCACCCACCTCGTCGCGCTGCGCACCCGGCGCACAGACGAGATCGCCACTCCCCCGTCCTTCGGCGAGCGCCTGGTGGCCAGGCGGTGGTTCACCCGGCGGGCGCCCGGCGCGCTGGAACCCTGGCTGCGCGGCAACCTCATGCGGGCCGAGGAGGAGCGGTTGCTGGCCGAACATCCGGCCACGCTGCAGATCCGGCCACCGCTGGGCAGCACCCGGATCGGCCGCACCGAACGCCGCCCGCACCTGCTGCGCGCCGCGGTCGAGGCCGGTCACCAGGCCGCCGCGGCCGAGCTGGCGGACTGCGTGGACGAGCCACTGCCGCGGTGACTCAGTTCCTGGCCGGCACCCGGCCCGGCAACGCCGCCGGGGAGTACCCGGTGCTCACCGCGCCGGTGGTCTACCCGGTCAGCCGGGGCGGGACTGCTCGACCAAGGGACGCAACGCATCCCGGAACTCCGCGTTCACCGGCGGCATGGTGCGGTCGCTCCGGGTGCTGGACGGCGGGTTCAGCTTGGGACAGCCAATGAACTCCGGTTCCCGCCGCTCGGTGCTGACAAACCGGCTCGCCAGGTCGAAGGTCGCGACCTCGCGCGCGGTCCTCGCCGCACGCACCACCACCGTGTAAGTGGCGCTGTGCAACAACACCGCGCTGCCGTAGTACTTGCACATCCGCTCCTCGGCGCCTAGGGCCGCGTAGTACACGCAGGCCACCAGCTGGACCTCGGAGCGGTTCTGCGACCCGTACCCCTGCTCGGCCGGGGTGTTCTCCAGGGCCGCGGACCGCCACTGCTCCGGCAGGTGCAGCCCGGTCAGCTCATCCCCGCCCGACTGCGAGTACGGCAGCTGCCCGCCCGCCAGCAGTTGCCGGTCGACCCAGACGCGGTCGACCACGACGATCGGGTGCGGGCCTGGCCCGGTGTAGGCGGGACCGGCCGGGTTGTACGGCAGCGCGGCGGGCGCGGGCTGGCCCTGCGCGGACGGGGCGGGACAGACCTGTTGCGGCGCACTGGCATCCGGGAACCCGGGCGCGTTGAACGGCCACCACCCGACCCGCCAGGCCAGCGCCGTCGCCAGGAACAGCACCACCAGCAGCGCCTTCAGCCACCAGAACCTCGGCATACCCGGACGCTACCGCGCCCACCCGGGATCGATCCCCCGCCAGGTCAGCCGCCGCAGGGCGGGGCGTAGTCGCGTTCGGGCAGGTGCCGGGCCCACTGCTCCCGGGTGATCGGCCGGGCCCCGGCACAGGTCGCCGCGGCCGCGCGGGTCACGTCGGTCTCCCACAGCCGCGCCGCCCGGTCCGTGCCCGCGCTGGCCAGCAACCGGCTGTCCGGGCTGAACGCCACCGCGGCCACCTGGTCGGTATGCCCGGTCAGCGTGCCGACATGGTCCGGCCGGTGCGGCCGGGTCACGTCCCACAGCCGGATCGTGCGGTCCGCGCCCGCGGTGGCCAGCAGCCGCCCGTCCGGGGAGAACGCCGTCATCCACACCACGCCGGTGTGACCGGACAGCGTGGCCAGCGCCCGCGGCCGGCCGGGATCGGAGACATCCAGCAGCCGCACCGCTTTCGCCGGTTCGTGCCAGGTGGCCAGCAGGCGGCCGTCGGGGCTGAACGAGCGGGCGGTGACCATGTCCTCCTTACCGGCCGGGAACTCCACGGCGGCCGGGTTGGCCGGATCGCGCACATCCCACAGGCGGGTCGGCCGCTCACCGTCGCCGCCGGTGGCCAGGGTCCGGCCGTCCGGGCTGAACAGCACGGTCCACACCATGCCGGGATAGGGGCGGCGGGCGACCGAGCGCGGCTGCCCGTCCAGGCTCCACAGGCTCAGCGCGCCCGGCCCGCCGACGGCCAGCAGCTTGCCGTCGGGGGCGAAGTCCACCGCCACACTCGGTTCCGGCAGCACGACCAGCCGCCGGGGCGCGCGCGGATCGGCGAGATCCCACAACCGCACCGCGTCCTCCTGGCCGACCGCGAGCACCCGCCCGTCCGGGCTGAACCGCACCGACCGGACCGGGCCCGCGCCACCGGCGATGGTGGCCAGTTCCCGCCGCTCCCGCGGATCGCCGATCTCCCACAGCCGCGCGGTGCCGTCCCAGCTGCCGGTGGCCAGCACCCGCCCGCCCGGCGCGAAAGCCACCGCGGCCAGCACATCGCGGTGGCCGACCAGCGGCAGCGCCCGCAGTTCCTGCAACCGGACGCCGCGATCCTCATCAGCGGCCGCGATGGTCGACCCGTCCGGGCTGAACACCGCCGAGGCGCGCCCGCCCGGGATGGTGGTGATCGCCTTGGGGGCGCCGCGATCGCTGACATCCCACAGGATCGTGCCGCCGCCGGTGGAGGCCAGGGTGGCGCCGTCCGGACTGAACGCGATCGACCACACCGCGCTCGGATGCCCGGTGAGCACGGCGCCCGCCACCGGTGCGGCCGGGTCGGCGACCGCCCACAGCCGGACCCGGTTGTCCCAGCTGGAGGTGGCCAGCCAGCGGCCGTCCCGGTCGAAGGACACCCCGGTGATCAGCCCGGTGTGTCCGGAAAGGACACCCAGCGGCCGGGGCGCGGCAGGCTCGTTGATCTCCCACAGCCGCACCGTGTCCCCGGAGGCCACCGCCAGCACCCGGCCGTCCGGCCGGAATCCGACCGCGGTCGAGCGGACCGACTCCGGCGTCGAACCGGTGGCGGGCGCGGACAGCTCGCGCGGCTGTCGCGGATCGCGGACATCCAGCAGCCGCACGGA
This sequence comes from Crossiella sp. CA198, assembly GCF_052078295.1. Classification (NCBI taxonomy): domain Bacteria; kingdom Bacillati; phylum Actinomycetota; class Actinomycetes; order Pseudonocardiales; family Pseudonocardiaceae; genus Crossiella; species Crossiella sp. CA198. Next base: position 27,360 of record NZ_JBQJIM010000025.1, on the reverse strand, counting down.
TTTCTGGTTGGACGCGACCGCCAGCAGACCGTCGTCGGCGCTGAAGGCCAGCGAGCCGTACGCCGCCGCGCCACCGGGTTCTGCCCACAGCTGCACCGGTTTGCCTGGATCGCCGACCGCCCACAGCCGCAGGTTCGACTCCCCCACCGTGGCCAGCGTGCTGCCGTTGTGCGCGAAGGCCACCGCCAGCAGCTTCTCCGGCAGCGTGGTCACGCTGAGTTGCGTGGGCGGCCCGGAAACCTCCCACAGCCGCAGGGTCAGGTCCCCGCCGACGGTGGCCATCCGCCTGCCGTCCGGCGCGTAGGCGGCGAAGACGTCGGTGCTGGTGTGCCCGGCCAGCCGGGTCGAGCGCGGGGCGGCGTAGGCGCTGAGCAGGGTGTCCCTGGTCTCGGCCAGCGGGGCGATCCGGTGTGCGGCCAGCACGAGTTGCCCGGCCAACGCCGGGTCGACGGCCCGCACCGCGTCCGCACCGGTGAGCACCCGCCGGGCAATGGCCACGTTGCGCTGCTCGGTGGCCTCCTGCTCGGCGCGCACCGCGTACCCGCCTGCCGCCGTGGCCGCGATCAGCAGCACCGACAGCAGTGCGACCAGCCGCCGCAACCGGGTGGCCTGCCGCCGGGCGGTGACCGCCTCGGCCTGTTCGGCGGCCGTGCTCGCGGCCAGGAACCGCTGCTCCACCGCGGTGAGCACGGCCGTGGCCGACCAGTCGCGGGCCACCGCCAAGCGGCTGCCGCGGTAGAGCGTGCCGGGGTCGTGCTCGTGCGCCTGCCACACCTGCGCGGCCTCGGTGAGCATCCGGTGCACGCGCAGCCCGGCGCGGTCCTCGGCGATCCACTCACGCAGCCGCGGCCAGCAGCGCAGCAACGCCTCGTGGCCGAACTCCACGGTGTCGGCGTCCACGGTCAGCAGCCGGGCCGCGGTGAGCCGGTCCAGCACCGCCCCGGTCTCCAGCTCGTCCCGCCGGACCCGCCGCTTGGCCGGTTCGGCGCCGTCCGGGAAGGCGATCAGCCGCAGGAACACCCGGCGCGCGATCTCCCGTTCCGGCTCGGTGAACCCGGTGTAGACCTGCTCGGCGGTGCGCGCGATGGCGTGCTCGATCCCGCCCGCCGCCTCGTATCCGGCCAGGGTGAGGGTGGCCCCGCTGCGCCGCCGCCAGGTCTCCAGCAAGGCGTGCGAGACCAGCGGCAGCACCACCGCCTGGCCGGCCGCGTCCGCGATCAGCCGGGACACCAGCGCGGCCTCGACCATGCAGTCCGCGTCCGCGGCCGGCCGGGTGATCACCTGCCGCAGTTCCTCCGGGCCCATCGCGCCGACGAGCAACTGCCCACCACGCAAGGCCGCCACCAGCGCCGGATAACGCCCGCAGCGTCCGTAGAAGTCGGCCCGGACCCCGATCACCACCCGGGCCCGTCCCTGGTCCGCGGCGCCCACCAGCGCCTCGACGAACGCCACCCGCTCGGCCTCGTCCTCGCAGAGGGTGAACAGCTCCTCGAACTGATCCACCACCACCAGCGGATCACCCTCGCCCACCCGCGCCGCCAACTCGGCCACAGGGTGCTGACCAGGGGTGAACAGCACCGATGACCCCTCCGCGCGGGCCAGCAGCCCCGCCCGCAACACCGAGGACTTGCCAGCCCCGGAGGCCCCGAACACCCCGGTGAACCGGCGCTCCCGCACCAGCCCGAGCAGCTCCTCGATCACCGCGTCCCGCCCGAAGAACCGCCCGGCGTCCCCGGCCTGGAACGGCGCGAGCCCCACATACGGCGCACCGGTGTCCACCGGGTCGTCACCGGCGGTGAGTTCGGCCGACACCGTCCGCCACCGCTCCTGCCACTGCCCGGCATCCCCACCGCAGGCGCGCACGTAGGCCAGCGTCACCGCCAGGCTCGGCAACGCCCGGCCACCGGCGGCCTTGGACAGCGCGGCGACCGAGTAGCCCACCCGCGCGGCGAGTTCCCGGTAGGTCGGCGACCCGGCCTGAGCGCGTAGCTCGCGCAGTTCGGCGGCGAAGCGGCCCAGCGCGCTGTCGGCCGCGTCCAGCGGCCGTTCCCCCCGTGGCACAACGGCCTCCTGATCGCACTTTGGTGCAGCCGAACGTTGTTTCCGATCATCGGCCCGGCGGTAAACAACGCGGTCACGGTAGACCCACCGCACATACCCCGTACAGCCGAAAGAGACTTCCTGATGACGAATCCGACCAGGCTCGCCAGACGCCTCGTCATAGCCACCGCGGCGACCGCGGTGCTGGCGACTGCGGTGGCCGTGCCGAAGGCGGTCGCGGCCGATCCGGGGATCACCCCGGAGCAGCTGTCCACCGCGTTGTTCAGCGCCGCCGTCCAGCTCAAGGACAACGGCCGCACCCACGACCGCAACCTGCTGCTCAGCGCCGAGCTGGTGGACTGGCGGGCCAAGAACCCTGCCGCATCCGCGGACGCCCTGGACCGGCACGCCGCCGACGTGGAGCGGGTGGTCGGCCTTGCCGTGGCCCCGGCCACCGTCCGCGATCTGGTGCCGGACACCCTCGGCAGGGGTGTGGAGGCGCTCTACGCCATCCCCGAGGTGGACCGGGGCGGCCCGCAGCTCAAGGTGCTGCTCGGCGCGCTGACCACCCGCGATCTCAAGGCGACCAGCGCGCCGGAGGATCTGCGGGGCGTGCTGACCCAGATCACCGCCTCCTCCATCGAGATCGCGCCGACCATCTGGAAGGCCCTGCGCGAGGCCGCGAGCCAGGACGCCACCCTCAACGGCGTCTGGCAGAACCGGCTGGGCAAGGCGACCGTGGCCGAGACCGCCGCGGTGGACCCGACCGCGCCGCTGGACGCGCTCAAGCAGCTGCCACAGATCAAGAAGGTCATCGACGTCGAGGCCATCCAGGCCGGGTTCCAGCAGGGCTTCCCCGAGGGCATGGCGGCGCTGAGCAAGCAGATCAAGCCGCTGATCAAGGTGCTCGGCGACCCGAACTCGCCGGACAGCCCGCTGGGCAAGGCGCTGGCCTGGGTCAAGGAGCACGTCGACCCGGTCACCGGTGAGATCAAGCGCCCGACCGAGGACAAGCTCAAGCAGTACGCCGAGGACGCCAAGAAGTTCGACGAGTACCTGGACCAGATCGAGGGCGGCCTGTCCGCCATCGCGACCGTGGCCAAGGTGCTCAGCCCGCGCTACGCCACGGAGCTGATGAAGTTCGCCGACACCCTGATCAAAATCGGCAAGCACGTGGCGCCGATGATCAACGCGGTGGCCGCGCTGTACACCGGGATCGCCACCGGCGCCGCGATCGGCTCGATCGTGCCTGCCATCGGCACCGTGATCGGCGCGGCGGTCGGCCTGATCGCCACCCTGGTCGGCCTGCTCGGCAGCGGCGGCGGTGGTCCCAGCCCGGAGCTGGTGGCCATCCAGAACATGCACAAAGAGATGCGGGAGAGCTTCACCCAGCTCAAGGACTTCCTGATCGCCTTCCACCAGCACGTCAACGTCCGGTTCGACCGCATCGACGCCACGCTCAACCTGATGTACGGCGACATGCTGCTGAAGTTCGACGAGGTGCTGATCGCCATCGCGCGGTCCAACTTCCAGCTGACCCAGCAGATCAAGGACCTGCACGCGCACCTGCTGGGCATCGCCTCGAACATGCAGTCCAACCACCAGCAGCTGATGGCCGCCGTGCAGGCCGACGGGGCCAAGGACTTCCGCGGCGCGGTCCGCAAGTACCTGGACTACGCCGCCCGCGAGGGGCGTCCGATTCCCTCCTTCGACCAGGGCAACGACAACTACAAGGAGGCCGCGCAGGCGTACTCCGACGGCGGCGACGACCTCGCCCGCACCGCCCTGTTCATGCACAACGGCCAGGACGCGGCGCCGGAGAGCGTGTTGCCCGGCAACAACTCCACCTTCCTGGTGAACTATCTCAAGACCTGGGCGGTCAACAACGTCGGCGCCCAGTACGGCAACGGCCACCCCGGCTCCGGGGTGCCCAACGCCGACCTGCTGGCCGCGGCGATGCGCTCCTACAGCACCCTGATGAACCAGAACCCGGCGCTGTCCGCGCAGGAACAGCTGGTCGAGCTGAACGGCAAGAAGACCGTGGCCAGGGTGCAGTACCTGCTGACCGCGGGCGAGGACGTGATCGCGGCGGCCCGGCGGTTCAACCAGCCCCGGTTCAAACCGGCCACCGGACCGTGGACCGCCACCAACTCGCTGCTGGAGCGGGTCCAGCAGGACAACGCCGCCCGGCTCACCGAGCTGGCCAACGGGCTGAAGCGGTACGAGTCCGACCCCGCCGTGCAGGAGCCCGGTCGCCCGTTCAACCTGTGGGCCGACCGGAACCAGCGGGTCGAGGGCTTCATGAAACGGGACGACGTCGACGTCCCCCGGTGCCAGGAGCCTGGCAACCCCGAGACGACCATCTCGGGGATGCCCGCGTTCATCAGGAGCGACAAGCTGCCCGCGCCACTGCGGCTGCTCAAGCAGCTGCACCCCGGCATGGAGCTGGATACCTGCTGGAGCCGGGTGCGCGACAACCGGATCGACTACGAGCAGTACGACCTGCCGCACGAGGTCATCATCCCGTGCGAGTGGGGCCAGCCCGCGCATGTGGTCTGCTCGAAGTTCACCAAGGTCGGGCAGCGGAAGAAGGTGCAGCTCGATGTCTCGTTCGAGGTCCGGGGGGTGATCCCGGGCCACTCCGCCAAGCTGGACCTGGCCACGGCCAATGGCCTGGGCACCGTGACGCTGTGCGAGTTCCCTGGCAAGGACACCGTCCGTGATCAACCGCGGGAGGGTGCGTGCGTCCCGCATGAGCCCGGACTCACCAAGAAGATCCGCGAGACGGGGTACGAGCCCAAGACGAGCACGGTCAGCGAGAGCTACACCAACCAGACCCACCCGCTGATCGACAAGACCCTGGCCACCCGCAGGGCCGCCTACTACGGGCTGATCACCAACGACGTCAAGGACCCGACGCCGCGACTGCCCGAGGCGGTCCGGGTCGACACCAACCTGCGCCTGCTGCGCGCCTACCTGGAGGTCGGCTTCCCCACCGCGCTGCAAAGCGACGCGCGTTTCCGGGAGCTGATCTACGGCACCAAGGCGATCCCGGCCTCGCTCAACGTCCGGCCCTCGGTGGCCAACGAGATCAGCCCGCTCGCCGGGCTGTACGCCAAGGCGGCGCAGAACGCGGCCGCCCAGCTGCCTCCACTGCACGAGCAGAACGTGTTCAGCCAGTCCGAGCTGCCCAACTGCGCCGCGGCCCCGGAACAGGTCACCACCCAGGACCCGGTGGCCCGCTGCCTGGTCACCATCTCCGGGCTGCGCCGGGGCGCGCTCGGCGAACGGATCGAGTACTACTCCACCGACCTGGTCACCAACCCGGCCGCGCAGGACCCGCAGATCACCAGCGCACTGATGCGTTCGCTGCGGATCCAGACCAAGGCCACCCACCCGGACTACCCGCTGGATCCCCCCGGCGAGCCCAACCCGGTGCCGCCCACCGAGATCGGCAAGACCGTCGGCGGACTCGGCGGCTCCGCGCGGGCCACGCTGAACGGCAAGCACTTCATGGTGTGGCAGGGCAGGCAGGACGAAGTTCTGGTCGCCACCAGCGAGGACGGCAAGGCATGGTGGCCGCCGGTCACCATCTCCGGCCCGCACACCTCCGGCGACGTCCCGGTCCTGGCCGCCTTCCAGAACAAGCTGGTCGCGATCTGGCGCAGTGGGGCGTTCTCCTGGCAGGACGGCGACAACGGCCGCACCCTGGCCATCGCCACCAGCACCGACGGCCGCACCTGGACCACGCCCGCCCGGCTGGTGCCCGCCACGGTCGGCACCGGCGGCCTCAGCCTGTCCGTGCAGAACGACCGGCTGCAGCTGATCTTCCGCGGTCCGGGCGCCGACCAGGGCAAGTGGGTCACCTCCAGCCACGACGCCAAGAACTGGAAGCGGCCCCGGTACACCGAGAACAACGGCGGCACCAACGCCACACCCGGACTGGCCACGCTCAATGGCACCCTGGTCCAGCTCTGGCGCGGCGCGCACGCCGACCAGGCACTCTGGTTCGCCACCAGTGGCAACGGCATCGACTGGAGCAACCAGCAGTTGCTGCCCGGCGCCTTCAGCCAGTACGGGCCGAGCCTGACCGAGTTCACCGGCAAGGTGTTCGCGGTCTGGCGCAACGGCCCCAACGACGGCCTGTCCGTCAGCGACACCGCCAACGGCGGGGCCTGGGCCGCACCACGGGCCCTGCACGCGAACGCGCACGCGGTCGGGGTGCCCTCGCTGGGCGTGGTGGGCGGCAAACTCGCCGCGATCTGGCGCAACGCCACCGATCCCGACCGGGTCGACGTCTCCACCAGCACCGACGGCATCACCTGGTCCGCGCCCGAGCCGATCAGCAAGCTGGCCTTCGAGATCCGGCACCAGCACAACGAGTCGCTGATCACCGAGGCCACCCAGCTGTGGGCGCGCAACGAGCGGGAAGCGGCCATCGCCAAGGCCAAGCAGGCACTCGTGCTGGCCAGGGAACTGGTCCGGGAGCGGCCGTCCTACGCCGCCACGTTCGGGCAGTGGATCCGGCACCCGGTCGGCCACTACCTGTCCGAGTCCGGCAAGCTCGACGAGTCGATCGCCCTGTACGAGGAGGCCATCGCCGCCTTCCGCAAGCTGTCCCAGCAGGAGCCGCAGAACCTGGAGCACAAGCTCTACGAAGCGGCCACCGTGGTGGTGCAGGGCAGCCGGATCTGGGACAAGGGTGAGAAGGACAAGGGCAGGGACCGGTCCCTGGAGGGCGTCAACCTGGCCCGCCCGCTGGTGTCCAAGAGCCCGCGTTACGCCGCGGCGTTCGCCACCTGGATCCGGTGGCCGGTCAGCGCTTTCCTGGCGGAGACCGGCAAGGTGGACGAGTCCGTCGCGCTGCTCGGCGAGGCCGTGACCGCCTCCCGTCAGGCGGCCCAGCAGGAACCGGACAACCACGAGCACAAGCGAGATGAGGCGGACGCCCTGGTGTGGCAGGGCAATCGCCTGTGGTACAAGGGCGAGAAGGGCCGAGGCCTGGACAAGGCCCTCGAAGGCATCAACGTCGCCCGCCCGCTGGTCGCGAAGGGCCCGCGTTACGCCTCCCACTTCGCCACCTGGATCCGTTGGCCGGTCAGCGCTTTCCTCGCGGAGAGCGGCAAACCCGACGAGGCCATCGCCCTGCTGGGTGAGGCCGTGACCGCCGCACGTCAAGCGGGCCAACAGGAACCCGGCAACCACGAGCACAAGCTCAACGAAGCCGATTCCCTGGTGTGGCAAGGAATTCGCACCTGGGACAAGGGCGAGAAGGACAAGGGCAGGGACAAGGCCCTCGAAGGCGTCACCGTCGGCCGCGCCCTGGTGGACAAGGGACCGCGCTACGCCTCGCACTTCGCCACCTGGATCCGCTGGCCGGTCAGCGCCTACCTCGCCGAGACCGGAAAGCTGGACGAGTCGATCGCCCTGCTCGGCGAGGCCGTCACCGCCGAACGTCAAGCAGGCCAACAGGAACCCGGCAACCACGACCACAAACTGAACGAAGCGGATGCTCTGATGTGGCAAGGCATCCGCACCTGGGACAAGGGCGACAAACCCGGCGCGCTGGCCAAGGTCCAGGAGGGTCTCGCAGAGGGCCGCAAGGTGGCGGACAAGGGTCCGCGCTACGCCGAACCGCTCGGCACCTGGCTGCTGTGGCCGGGCACGGAATTCGCGATGGGCAACGGCAAGAAGCCGGAGGCGATCGCCATGGCCCAGGAAGCGGTGGACATCTTCACCCGCCTCACCGCCGCCGACGCCAAGTACCAGCCAAAGCTCGACTCCGCCAAGCAGAAGCTGACCGAACTCCAGCGCTAAGCCCGACCGTAACCCCCGGTGTGTTGGCCGTTGTCGTACCCAGTGTTGGCCGAATTGGTACGCCATCCGGCCAACACACCGTACGACAACGGCCAACACGAAGGACGATCATCATGGGACAACGCATGCGTACGCTGGTTCTGGTCACCGCCGTCGCGCTGGTCAGCACCGGATTCACCCCTGCGGCCGCCGCCCCGGCCGAGGACCTGCGGGTCATCACCAGTGGGAATGGGTGCCTGGCCCCGCTGTGGGGCAGCCCGGATCCCGGCGCCTACATCAGTTTCGAGCTGTGCGACAAGTCCAGGCCCCAGGCCTGGCGCATGCTCAGCCACGGTGGGGGCTGGATCGGCCTCCAATCGGCGGCGTCCGAGCTGTGCCTGACCGTGCTGAACAGCGGCACCGGCCACGGCGAGGACATCGTGCAGCAGCCCTGCGCGGGCAGCCCGAACCAGCGCTGGCGATCCGTCTCCCGTGACCCCTTCGCCAAGTTCCTGGAAAAGCACGCCCAGCACAGCGACAAATGCCTGAGCGCGGGCTACACCCAGCACACCGTGCCGACCGAGGTGGTGCAGATGGACTGCCAGAACATCCATTGGCAGAAGTTCGCCCTCGACACCTGGTCACCGGCCACCTGACCACTCCGCGCCACAATCCCTGACCACGAAAGGATTCCCCATGCGGAGATGGCTATCCGTGCTCACCGCGGCAGTGGTGGCGAGCGTGCTCACCCCACCGGTGCAGGCCAAACCCCAAGCAGTGAACCAGAATCCGGCCGAGGTGACGCTGCGACGCGCCGAGGTCTTCTTCCACACCAACGATGAGGACAAGGATCACGACACCCGGATCAAAATCGTGGTCACCGACCAGAACGGCACCGAGGCGGCCGTGGTCGAGGACACCTTCGGGCACTTCGACGACGGCAGTGACCACGGCCCGTTCCCGATGCGGATCACCACCCCGATCCCGCGGGATGTGATCAACGCCGGGATGACCACGATGGTGATCGATCCCAACGGCAACGACACCTGGCGGTTCAACCTGCGGGTCGGCCTGTTCTTCTCCGACGGCTCCCGGATCGGCACCGATCCGGATGGCCTGGAACTGTCCGAGGACAACACCACCAAGCGCTGGGCCATCGGCGACTACCCCAGCGAGTACCAGCGAATGGACTTCGGCTGGATCGCGCAGCCGGACACCCTGACCGACTCAGTGCGGGACGGCTACGCCCGCCGGATTCCCGCGCTGCTGTGGGAATCCTGCGTGCAGCCGGACAACACCGGCCGGGGCGAGGGCTCGCTGAGTCACGTGGTGTCCAGTGCCGCGCTGCTCAAACTCGTCGAGGACCCGACCGGGCGGTCCGAACTGGCCAGGGCGCTGGGCGCCGACCCGCCGCTGATGGCCGATCCGAGCGGCCTCTACCGGCGCTGCCTTGACCGGCTGGCGCCGGGCTGGCGGCCGCCGCCGACCGGGGCCAGGGACCGGTTCAGCACGCATCCGGGCTGGCGGCGGGTGATCAGCGACCTGATGCGGGTGCCCCCGCACGCGGGCAAACCGGGCACGGACGCGGTGACCGCCTGCCGCACCAACGGATCCGACACCGAGGACTGGGACATCACCATGGCCCTGGTGATGCGGGCCTGGGGCATGGTGCGCACGGTGCCGCACACCGTCCTTTTTGGACCGGAGGACCCGGCCTCGCACCCGGCCAAGATGGCCGCGCTGGAGAAGGAGGTCGCGGCCAGGGCGTGGTTGCAGGGCGGCACCGCCAAGGTGGACGAGATCGTCTGCACCATCATCGTGCCCGACGTCCCGGAGACCGAGAACCACACCTGGATGATCCGCACCACCCGGTTCCTGCACAACGAACTGCTGCCGCAGACCCAGACGCCACCGCACCAGCCCAAGTACCTGGTGGAGTACAACCGCGACCCGAACCCGGACAACCGGACCAACGGCGTCCGGGCCTACCTGGGGGACATGACCGCGCAGTGGTTGCGGGAGGACTTCAAGGAGTACAACGCCCGGCCCTACGTGCGCTACCAGCTGTTCGGGCTGCTCAACCTGTATGACTTCGCCCTCGACCAGTCGGTGCGCGCCGAGGCCAAGAAGGTGCTGGACTTCCTGGCCCTCAAGCACGCCGCCGAATCCCAGGACAACCAGCGGGTGGCGCCGTTCCGGCGCAAGCAGGCCGAGCAGTCGCCGTACCTGTTCCAGGGCAGCACCACCGACTCCATGGTCGAGGCGTGGGTGGGCGGGCTGCCGCAGCCGGTCCGGCCCACCGCCGGACCGGGCAGCTTCAGCGGGGAGATGGCGTTGGCCGCGAGCGCGAGCTACCGGCCGCCGGACTGGATGGCCGACCTCCAGCTGGACACCCGGCACCGGGACTTCCTGCAGTACTTCAACGGCCGCGGCCAGCAGGAGGTGGCCTACGGCGGACGGGACTTCGTGCTCACCGGCGGCGGCCGCCGCACGCCCTGCCCCTACCCGGGACCCGGCGGCATCTGCGTTGGCGCGGGCAACGACGAGGGCACCATGCAGCCCACCGTGCTGATCCCACGCCAGTTGCGCACCGGCACCGCCAACACCACCGACAACCCGAAGTACTTCGACCACGTGCGGCTGCAATCCTCCTGGGGCAAGCACATCTCCTGTGTGGACCGCAACATCGCCTGCGGGGAGAAGCTGATCGTGCCGGACCGGGTGGTGCGGGACAGCCCGGACTGCCGGATCACCCTGTCCCAGCCGGGACAACCACTGGAGATCGGGCTGCGGTTCGACCGGTCCTGCTCACCGGAACCCGGCCTGTCCTACACCGGCGACTGCTTTTTCGCCTACGGCAAGCAGATCGCGCTGACCACCGGCCTGCCGGAGATCGCCTACCTGGTGACCCACTCCTGCGAACCGGGCAGCAGCGACGCGGACCGCAAGAAGTGGTTCGAGGCGTTCGTGGAGTACATGGCCATCCAGGGCAACCCGCGTGCGGAGTGGGACCGCTGCGAGGGACCCAACCAGTACTGGATCAAGGTGCACACCAAGCAGCCGCCCGCCGACCGGATCGACCTGACCGGGGTGACCGAGGGCAGGCCGGTGACCGCGCACGGCACCCTGTGCACCGGCGAACCCGGCTTCGAGCTGATCATCAACGGCCAGGGCGGCTTCCCCGGCGCCGGCGCGCTCAGCGGTGATCTCACCCTGACCGGCGGCCGCTACCCGGTGCCCAGGGTCTCCCTGGTCACCACGCCGGGCCGGACCTCGGCGGCCGGTGAGCAGTTCGCGCTGACCGCCACCATCCACGACACCGACAACCGGGTCCCCACCGGCAAGGTGGCCTTCCTGGTCGGCGCGCGGGTGATCTCCGAGCAGCCGGTGACCGTCGCACCCGACGGCACGGTGTCGGCGAAGATGCTCACCATCAGGGGATTGGAGCTGGGCGTACGGCGGGTCACCGCGGTCTACACCGGCGACGAGGTGTTCACCGGGGCCGCGGTCACCGAAACGCACACCGTCCGCCCGGATCTGGCTCGGGCCAAGGAGCTGATCGAGCAGGGCAACCTGATGTGGAATCGCGGCGAGCGGGCGGACGGATACCTCCGGACCGCCGGGGCGATCGAGCTGATCCGCGCACTGGCCGCGGCCGATCCGGCGCACCGCAAACAGCTGGCGGAGTGGCTGGCCAACCCGGCGGCCAACTACCTCGGCGAGCTGGGCAGGCACGGCGAGGCGGTCGAATTCGTCACCGAGTCCACCGAGCTGTACGACCAGCTCATCCGGGAGAACCCCGGTGACCGGGCCCTGACGGACGGGCTGATCGGCGCGCTGTGGGAGGCCGTGGCCATCCACACCCGGACCGGCGACACCGCGAGGGCGGAGGCGGCCCGGAATCGCCTGATCCAGCTCGGCGCGTTCCTCGGACGGTGGACGATGACCCAGACCAACGGCTACGTGGTCACCCTGGACATGACCGGCGACCGGACCGGCGCCCTGGGCGGCCGCGGCACCTACAACGGGATCGCCGGCGAGATCCGGGACGGGCGCCGGAGCGTGGACAAGGTGGAGTTCGTCATCCACTGGATCGACGGCGCGATCGGCAAGTACACCGGCCAGCGCGGGGCCGACGGCAAGTGGTCCGGCGACTCCGTCCGGCTGACCGGCGAACCGATCACCGCCCGCTGGACGGCGATCCAGCCCTGACCCAAACCCGTCGAGTTGGCCCAAGTCGTACGCCTGGTTTGCCCAACCGGGCGTACGACTTTGGCCAACTCGGCGGCGGAGGGGGTGCCGCGGGTGCGAACATGGGAGCCGATGTCCGTACAGCTCGCATTTGGCCTGACCGCCGCGGCTGGGTCGCGCTGCTGGCTGCCCACCTCCGGCGGCAGGCTCGCACCCAGACCCGCCGAGGACCGGGCCGGCGCGCACCCGCCCGGCGCACCCGTCGCCATCGGACCGGCCGAGGCCGGACCCGAGCAGGTGCGGGAGGCGTGCCGGCAGCTCGTCCTGTTGGTGGGCAAGGGAACCGAGGCGGTCGCGGCGGCGGGCGTCGACCTCGGCGGCGGCTTCACCTCGGCCCGCCTGGCCGGGGCGCACGGGGACCGGCGGGACGCGGTGCTGGCCGCGCTGCGGGTGCTCGGCGCGGACGGCGCGGACCGCCTGGGTGACCGGAGTGCCCGGCTGGTGGCGCTGTTCGGGCCGTCGGCGACCAAGCGGGTCGGCGCGGCCGCGCACACCGCGGTCACCGAGGAACGCTGGGCGGCACTGGGACTGGCCGCCGCGGCCTCGGACCTGCTCGGCCCGGAGCAGCTGGAACGCCTGCTCGAACTGCGTGCCCCGGACGGCGTCGACCCGTTCCCGCGCGGCGCCGCCTCCACCCTGGCCGAACACTTCTCCCTCGCGCTGAGCGGCTATCCCCAGCCACGGCGGCTGGCGCTGATCCTCAGCCTGTGGGAACAGGTGTGCGCGCGACTTCGCCACCGGCAGCGACTGGCCCGCCTGGCCGCCACGCAGACCAAGGCCGACCGGATCGACAGACTCCGCAAACGCCACCAGGACTTCTTCGACGGTGCGATCCTGCGGCAGGCGGGGTACAGCCTCGGCAACCGCATGACGCTGGCCGGCGCGGCCCGGTGGCGGCCGCCCTCCTGGTGGGCCACCTGGGAAATCACCTGGCTGCTGCACGACGCCATCGCGGCGACCGCGCTGCTGCGGTTCGCCAGGACGGTCTCCGACCAGGGTCTCGCGGCCGCCATCGAGCAGCACCGCGGCGAGCTGCTCGCGGCCGACGCCATCCTCGATGAGGACACCCGGTCCAAGGCCGCCCGTCGCCGGGAAGGCGACTACAGCCACCCGGCGCGGCCAGGGTGCTACCTGCATCAGGTGCTCCAGCTGCTGGCGCCGGGACGGGCGATCACCCCGAAGACCGAGAACGCGGTGCGGATCCGGATCGCCATGGCCCGCAACTACGGCGAGGTCGTCCTGGACGCGGTGACCGAGCACCTCCCCGCCTTCGAGCGGCAGTACCTGCACCACTGCTGGCGCCACCAACAGCGGTGGCAGGCAGGCCACCTGCGCAGGTGGCGGGCCGCGGCGGGGTTCACCAGGGCGCCGGGTGGCTGGGAGCAGCCGCCGCTGGAGGACGCGCACGCCGAGGAGCTGACCCAGCCGCTGGCGCAGCGACTGGCCGCCGCCCCGGACGCGGACCCGGTCACGGTGGAGGAACCGCACGACCTGCTGTGGTACGCCGATCTCGCCGACGCGCTGGCGCCCTTCGCCGGCCACGAGTCCGCCACCGCGGTGCCCGGTGAGTCGATGCCCGAACTGTCCTACGCCGGAGCGGCGGACCAGGAGCAGCCGAGGGCCGACTCGGTGCCGCTGGCCGCCGCCGAGGTGGCCCAGCTGGTCGCCTTCGGCGCGACGCCACCACCCCGCTGCCGGAGCTGGACCGAACTCGCCGAGGGAGTCAGCGCCGCCGCGGTGATCGCCGAGGCCAGTGTCGGCGCCTTCCCCATCCCCAGCGAAGTGTCCACTGTGGACAAACAGGTCATCCCGGGCGCGGAACTGGTGGTGGAACTGGGCCGGGAGCCGCGGCAGCTGGCCGCCTGGTCCGGCTACATGGGCAACTGCGTTGGCGACACCTGGTACGCCGAGGTGGCCCGCCGCGGCCAGTGCGTGCTGATGGCGTTGCGGGACCCGGCCCATGGCCGCATCGTGGCCAACCTGGACATCCGGCGGCACACCGGCGGCTGGCACGTGCACGAGCTGCGGGCACGGTTCAACGACGACCTCGACGAGTCGCTGGCGACGCACATCAAGACCTGGGTGACCGGCCTGCCAGTGCCCGCACCACCCGAACCCGAACCCCTGGAACCCGTGGCGCCAACACGGGCCCGGGGTGGCGGCGCCCGCCGGAACGCGGCGACCCGGCTGCCCGCCGACCTCACCCGCGAGCTGACCGCCGAGGTCGAACGGGAACTGGCCACGACACCGGTCGCCACGGCCCGGCGCACCTACGTCACGCTGGCGCGCGGGCTCGGCCGAGCCGGGCAGCCCGCCGATTTCGACCCCGAGGCGGCGGTGATCGCGCTGAAACGACTCAGCCCGGCCGAGCACGTCGACCTGGTCCGCACCGCCCTGGACAACGGACTCGGCGCGACCGCCCTCTGGCACGCCACCCGGGTCCGGCCGCTGAGCACCGCGGTGGGCCGCCTCGACCCGGCCCAGCGCGAGTACGACCGGGTGGCCACGCTCACCGGCGCCGGACCGCTGCCGCGCTCACTGCGCGCGCTGGTCCGCCGCGCGGCGATCACCCCGGCCTACGCCATGGACGAGGTGGCGCGGGCGGTCCGGGCGGCCATCGGCGAACTGGCCAGGGACGAGACCCTGGGCCGGTCGGTGGCCCGGCGGCCCGCACCCGAACTGGTGTGCGCGCTGGCGATCGCGACCACCTGCGCCGCTCCGTCCACAATGGACGGTGTACTACGGGTGACCGAGCCTAAGCAGGCGACGGTGCCCGGTTTTCCCGCCTGCGACCTGTTCGACGAGAACGGACCGTGGCAACGAGCCCTGCCCGCGGCGGCCGAACTCGGCGCGCCGGTGCGGGTCTTCGCCGACCGGATCGCCGAGCACGGGCTGTTCATCCCGGCGGCACTGCTGGGCAAGGGCGGCTGGCCCGCGCTCTGGCAGCGCGCACACCGCTGAGAGCAGGTTGGGGCACTACGGAAGTCTCACGGGTTCGGCTGTGCGGCCTGCTCAATCTGTTCGCGAAGGATGTCGCCATGTCCGGCGTGCCGGGCGAATTCCTCGATCATGGCGAGCAGGGTCCAGCGCATGCTGACCGTTCCTTCCAGGGCGATGTCCTTGGTGTCGTCGAGGGTGAAACGGGCGGCGATCTCCCGTGATCGCCTGCTCGCGCGTTCGAACTCGGCGATCACCTCGGCCAGGGACTCCTCGTCGGTGACGGTGAAGGTGCCCTCATCCCGCTCCGAGTATCCGTCGCATTCGGACGCGTCCAGTCCCGCCCAGAACCGTTGGAACCAGATCCGTTCGGCGGCCGCGGCGTGCTTGAGCAAGGAGATCGGTGTCGTCAGCGACGTGACGAGCCGGCGGCGGGCGTCCGCTTCGGAGAGGCCGCGGACGGTCTCGATCAGGGCTTCGCGGTTGCGATCGAGCATGTTCTCGATGAGCGTTCGTTCGTTGCCGTTGGTGATTCTGTTGGTACTCAAGGCTTTCACTCCATGCGGGATTGGCGGACAGCACGATGCGTCCGAAAGGTGGAACAGGTGGGTGAACGTCGAGGCGTTCGATGCGGGTAGAACACAACACCGCGGGTGACATCAATTGCCGGGCAGATCCGTTGACGGCGCCGACCTCGTCACCCTACCACCCGGTCCCAGCGCCGAACCCGTGGGCGGCCGCACCCCGGGTCATGAGTCGGCGAACAGTGCCCGCGGTGTGCCGCGCAGCCGGACCGTGACGAGCAGACCGCCGGTGGGGCCGGGTCGCAGGTCCAGGCTCCCGTCGTGGGCCCGGACGATGCTGTGCACGATGGCCAGCCCGAGGCCGACGCCCGCGTGGTCCTCGGTGCGCACGCGTTCGGTGCCGCGCTGGAAGGGTTCGATGAGGGTCGGCACCAGCTCCGGCGGCAGCGGCTGCCCGGTGTTGGCCACTCGCAGCACGCTCGCGCCGTGCCGCGATTCGGTGTGCACCGTGACGGCGCCACCGGCTGGCAGGTTGTGCACGATGGCGTTCTGCACCAGGTTGGTCACCATCCGCAGCAGCAGCGCGGCGGAGCCCGCGGTCGGCGTGGGCTCGCCGGTGACCTCCAGGGTGATCCCGCGCCGTTCGGCCAGCGGCAGCAGGGTTTCGGCGGCTTCCTCGGCGAGCAGGGAGAGGTCGACGGGCTCGCGGGTGAAGCCGCCGCGGTCGCTGCGGCTGAGCAGCAGCAGGGCCTCGGTGAGGTCGATCGCCCGCTTGTTGGCGGTGTGCAGGCGTTCGATCAGCTCGCCCCGGTCCTGGGCGGGGTCGGTGCGGGCGACCTCCAGGAGGGTCTGGGAGATCGCCAGCGGGGTGCGCAGTTCGTGCGAGGCGTTGGCGGCGAAGCGTTGCTGTTCGGCGACATGGGATTCGAGCTTTTCCAGCATGGTGTCGAAAACGTCGGCGAGTTCGCGGAACTCGTCCTGGCGGCCCGGCAGGCGGATCCGGTGGGACAGCGAGCCCTTCGCGGCCAGCCGGGCCGCGTCCCCGATCCGGTTCAGCGGCGCGAGCATCCGCCCGGCCAGGAACCAGCCGCCCACCAGGCCGATCACCAGCAGCACGATCATGGCCACGGCCGCGGCCTCGCCGAAGATGCGCGACAGCAGGAATCGGTTGGGGCTGATCCCGAGCAGGCCCTGCTCCTTGTTCGGCACGTGCCGCAGCAGGTACAGCCAGGCCACGGCGATCAGGACCCCGCCGGTGACCAGCACGACCCCGGCGTAGCTGAGGGTGAGTTTCAGCCGGGCGCTCGCCCCCGGGTGCCTATCCACGGGCATCGCCGCCGTCGATCCGGTAGCCGACGCCGGGCACGGTGGCGATCAGCCAGGGTTCGCCGAGTCGCTTGCGCAGCGCGGAAACGGTGATGCGCACGGCGTTGGTGAACGGGTCGGCGTGCTCGTCCCAGGCCCGCTCCAGCAACTCCTCGGCGCTGACCACCCCGCCCTCGGCCGCGACCAGCACTTCGAGCACCGCGAACTGTTTGCGGGTGAGCGCGACGTAACGCCCGTCCCGGAAGACCTCCCGGCGGAACGGGTCCAGCCGCAGGCCCGCGATCTCGCGGACCGGCGGCCGGGCGTGCCCGCGCCTGCGATCCAGTGCCCGCAACCGCAGCACCAGCTCCCGCAGCTCGAACGGTTTGGTCAGGTAGTCGTCGGCGCCCAGCCCGAACCCGGTTTCCTTGTCGTCGATCCGGTCCGCGGCGGTGAGCATCAGGATCGGGATCCCACTGCCGGAGGCCACGATCCGCCGGGCGACCTCATCGCCGGAGGGGCCGGGGATATCTCGATCGAGGACCGCGAGGTCGTAGGAGTTCACGCTGAGCAACGCCAGGGCGGTGTCGCCGTCCCCGGCGATGTCGGCCGCGATCGCCTCCAGCCGGAGCCCGTCCCGGACGGCCTCGGCCAGGTGCGGCTCGTCCTCCACGATCAGCACACGCATATCAGCAGCCTAGGCAACCGCCCCCACCCACCCGCCACCGTGTTGGCCGAAGTGGACGGCGAGTTGGCCCAACTGGTACGCCGGGTTGGCTGAAGTGGGCGTACCACTTGGCCCAAGTGGTACCAGTTCGGCCAAGACTGTGTACGACAACGGCCAACACGCCGGTGAATTTCGGACATGCCTAGGCAGCCTGGCAGATCGGCGACACTGGGACGTCGGTTCTGGTGCGCCACCAGCGGCGGGAGATCAGCGCGGCCAGCACGGCGCCGGTGGCGTTGAGCAGCACATCGTCCACAGAGGACACTCGGTCCAGCTGGAACACGTACTGCGCGGTCTCGATCAGGATCGAGGCGCCGCCCGCGACCGCCAGCACCCGCGATAGCGACCCCATCGCGAAGAACCGCATCGGGGCGCAGAACCCCAGCGCCGCGAAGATCAGCATGTTGCCGATGATCTGGCCGGTGTCCATCTCCAGCAAATCCTGCAATGGCACCAGGCTCGTCCGGCCTGGCACCAGACCGGCGCGACTGCCCGGCATCAGGGTCAGCCACACGAACGGCAGCGTCCCGTAGACCAGGCCGACCTCGGCCAGCGACCGGCGCCAGGCCCACCCCGTCGGCGTGCCCGCGGCCCGCCGGAGCACCGCCAGCCCGCACACCACCGCCCCTGCCACCGGCAGTGCGAGCACCGTGCCTGCCACCAGGCCGGTCTCCGTGCCGATCCAGTCCTGCCACTTGTCGAGCACTCTTACTCCGCTTTCCTTCGACCGGGAATCTCCTGCGGTGCCACCAGAAGTCAGGGCGCGCCCATGATGGCGTTCTGCTCCTGCTCCAGGATCTCCACCAGGGGGAAATCGTCGTAGTTGCTGAGCACGACGCCGACCCAGCCGCTGTCCAGGTAGAGGTTGTAGTTGGCGCCACTGCCGGGGTTGGCGCCGCCGCGCCCGGTCACCCACTGTCCCTTGTGGATGGAGGTCGGCATCGTGTAGGTCGTGAACGCCGGGAACTCGGGCGGCGGACCGCCGAACTTGCCGCTGTCGATGGGGCTCTTGGCCTGGGTGAACAGGTCGGCGTAGGCCTTCTCCAGCAGCGTGCCGTCGCGCAGCCCCTGCCCGAACCGGGCCAGGTCCCGCGCGGTGGCGAAGCCGCCGTCCGCGGCGTGGTCGATGAAGCTGCGGGCGTTGTTCTTGCCCAGCTGGTACTGGCCCGGGCTGCCCTTGTCCAGGTTCCGGACGATGTCCACCCGGCTGCCGTCGGCGTCCCGCATGTACGAATGCGCGATGTGCGGTTCGGTGAGCCACTGCGGCCTGGTGAAGAACCCCGAGCCGGTCATGCCCGCGCGCTTGAAGATGTGCTCCTGCACGTAGTCCCAGTACTTCAGGCCGGTCACCGCCTCCACGACCTGCGCGGCGACGGCGAAACAGGCGCCCGACCGTTCCGAGCCCGAGCCTGGCACGAACTCCAGCTTCGCCAGCCGGGTCCACCGCTCCCAGTACTCGTGCACCTCCTCCTTGCTGTGGAAGACCCGCCGCAGGTCGTGCTCGGGGTTGGCCATCCCGGAGGAGCCGGTGAGCAGGTGGTGGATGGTCACCTTCTCCAGGATGTCCGGGGCGAAGCCCCGCAGGTAGGTGCCCAGCTTGTGCCACAGCCGCACCTTGCCCTGCTGGGCGAGCTGCAGGATGGCCACCGCGGCGAACGGCTGGATCGCCGAACCGAGGTTGACCGCGGTGCCGTCGTGGAAGCGGATCCCCTTTTCCTTGTCCGCCAGGCCATAACTGCGCGAGAGCACCGTCCGCCCCCGGTAGGACAGCAGCACCGTGCCGGAGAACTTGTCCTCCGCGGCCAGCTTCGCCACGAACCGGTCATAGGCCCCACCCGGCAGGGTCTCCGGCGGCAGCCGATCCTGCCGGGACGACTCCTCCGGCGCCGCCTGACCAAGCCCGGCGCCCAACAGCGGCGCCCCGGCCACCACGCCCGCGGCCGCCAGCCCACCCAGGCCGAGCAGCCGCCGCCGGTCCATGGCACCTGCGGAATCCGAGTTCATACCCACGGTCCTTCCCTGGCCGGCGCGCCGACCGTTGTCGCTTGTCGCCTCCACTGAAGTCGGTGGACTGTTGCCAGGACGTATGCGGTTTTCGATACGCCCGCGATACATCCCGGCCCGAACTGAAAGACCGGGTCCCCTGGCGGACATATCTCCTCCGAGGAGCAGTCCGTCCAAAGGAGAAGCCCCCGTTGAGACACCACCGCCCGCGGGCCGCGCTCAGCCTCGCGCTGAGCACGGTCCTCGCCCTCGCGATCGCGACCCCCGCCGCCGCGACCACGGCCCCCACCAGCCCGCCGTCCGCCACCGGCGCCTCCGCCGGACACCAGTGGATCACCCTGGTCACCGGTGACCAGGTGCGCACCGACGACAAGGGCAGGCCAGCGCAATTCCGGCCCGCGCCAGGCCGGGAGCGCATCCCGGTCGCGGTCCGCTCCGACGCCGGGCACGTGTACGCGGTGCCCGCCGACGCGGAGGTGATGATCGCCCAGGGCAAGCTCGACCGGCGACTGTTCGACCTGGCCCTGTTGAGCCGTCCCGAGTACACCGCGCGCAAGGGCCTCGGGCTGCTGGTCGCCGCCCAGGGTGGCGCACCGGGGTGGCGACGGAGCGGGGCCGAGGTGACCCGGTCGTTCCCGCGGATCGGGGCGGAGGCGCTGACGGTGTCCGCGGACCGCGCCGGCGCGTTATGGGAAGCGCTTACCGCCGGTAGTGCCAAGGAACGTCGCCCGGCGCCCGGGGTGGGCACGATCTGGCTGGACGCCGTGCACCGGGCCGCGCTGGATCGCAGCACCGGGCAGATCGGCGCGCCCGCGGCCTGGCAGGCCGGGTTCGACGGCAAGGGCGTGAAGATCGCGGTGCTGGACACCGGGGTCGACCACAGTCACCCCGATCTGGCCGGTCAGGAGATCGCGGAGCAGAACTTCACGCCCGCGCCGGACAACAAGGACCGGGTCGGGCACGGCACGCACGTGGCCTCCATCGCCGCGGGCAACGGCGCCAAGTCCGGCGGCAAGTACCGGGGTGTCGCGCCGGGCGCGCGGATCCTGGACGGCAAGGTGCTCGGCGATGACGGGTCCGGGGCGGAGTCCGGGATCCTGGCCGGGATCGAGTGGGCGGTGCAGCAGCGGGCGGACATCGTCAACCTGAGCCTGGGCGGCCACGACAGCCCGCTGCTGGACCCGATGGAGATCCTGATCAACAAGGTCTCCGAGCAGACCGGCACCCTGTTCGTGGTCGCTTCCGGCAACGCGGGCCCGAACTCGGTCGGCTCCCCCGGCAGCGCGCAGGCCGCGCTCACCGTGGGCGCGGTGGACCGCGACGACAAGCTGGCCGAGTTCTCCAGCACCGGTCCGCGCAACGGCGACGGCGCGATCAAACCCGACCTCACCGCGCCCGGGGTGGGCATCGGCGCGGCGGCCGCGGCGGGCAGCAGGCTGGGCGAGTCCCGGCCAAAACCGGCCGAGGGCTACATCTCCCTGGACGGCACCTCGATGGCCACCCCGCACGTGGCCGGGGCCGCGGCGATCCTGGCCCAGGCCCGTCCGGACTGGCGCGGCGAGCAGCTCAAGGCCGCGCTGATGGCTGCGGCGAAACCGGGCGCGCACAACCCGTTCGAGCAAGGCGCCGGCCGGGTCGACGTGGCCAAGGCGATCACCCAGACCGTCTCCGCCGACAGTTCGCTGTCCTTCGGCACCGCGCTGTGGCCGCACGGCGACGACATCCCGATCAAGCGCGACCTGGTCTACCGCAACACCGGCGACCAGCCGATCACCCTCTCGCTGAGCGCGGAAGGCAAGGGCCCCAACGGTTCCGCCGCGCCGCAGGGCTTCTTCACCCTCGGCCACAGCACGCTGACCGTGCCCGCCCGCGGCAGCGCCGCCACCACGCTCACCGCGGACACCAGGCTGGGCGGGGACGCCGAGGGCACCTTCAGCGCCTACGTCACCGCCACCGGCGGCGGCCAGTCCGTCAGCACCCCGGCCGCGGTGACCCGCGAGCCCGAGCGCTACAGCGTCACGATCAACGCGATCGACCGCAAGGGCCGGCCAGCCGCGGACTGGCGGGCCGACCTGCAGGGGATCACCGGGGAGGCCAAGGGCTCCTACCACCAGCTCGGCACCGGCCTGGAAACCCTGCGCCTGCCCAAGGGCCGCTACCTGCTCAGCGGCCGCAGCTGGATCGGCCCGGAGCAGCCGGACGCCGGCTACAACTGGTTCAACGGCGGCAACATCGAGGTCGGCGCGGACACCACCCTCACCCTGGACGCCCGGCAGGCCAAGCCGGTGGACATCAGGCTGCCCGACCGCGAGGCGGTGCAGCGGCACTCCTACATCAGGGTCGGCCACAAGACGCCGGGCATGGAGTACGGCTTCGGGCTGCTGGGCCTGCCGTTCACCGTGCTGCACACCGCGCACGTCGGCCCGGCGGGCAAGCCGGGTGAGACGGAGGAGCTGCTCGTCGGGTCCTACTCCGGAGCCACCGACCGCACCGAGTTCCACCTGGTCGACCAGTCCACCACCCTGACCCGGTTCTGGACCGGCTACCGCAAGCACCTCACGAACAAGGACCTGGTCACCGTCACCGCCGCGGCCGGTGCCACCGCGCCGGATCGCACCGGGTTCCTCTACGCCAACGCCGCCATCGGCGACAGCCCGGTGATCACCGGGGCTTTCGGCTACGCACTCCCGCACACCCGGACCATGCACCTGTACTCGCCCCAGCAGGTCTGGGGTTTCCGCTTCGAGCAGGACCACGGCAGCAGCACCGAGGCAGCCTGGGAAACGGAGGATGAGGTGCTCAAGCCGGGCCGCACCCACCAGAAGACGTTCAACACCGGCGTTTTCGGCCCCGCCCTGCCCGCGGAGCGCCGGGCCGGCCTGTTCCGGGACGGCGACATCCTGCTCGGCGGCCTGCCGTTGTTCACCGACGGCCAGGGCCGCGGCGGCGGCTCGGCCATCGACTCCGGCTCGACCGTGCTGAAGCTGGACGGGAAGGTGATCGGCTCCACCGACCGTCCGCTGGACCCGGAGACCTTCTTCTCCCTGCCCGCGGCATCGGGCCGCTACGAGTTCAGCACCACGGCCAACCGCAAGGACCTGGCCTCGATCAGCACCTCGGTCACCACCACCTGGGGCTTCACCTCGGCGCACACCGACAGCCTGACCAGGGTGCCGGTGTCGATGGTCCGGTTCACCCCGGCCCTCGGCCTGGACGGCACGCTGCCCGCGCACTCCTGGCAGCGGGTGCCGCTGACCGTGCAGGGCGCGGCAGCCGGTGACCAGCTCAAGTCACTGACCGCGGCCGTCTCCTACGACCGGGGCGCCAGCTGGCAGCAGGCCTGGGTCGCGGGCGGGGCGGTGTTCGTGGTCAACCCGGCCAAGGGCAAGAGCGTGTCGCTGCGGGCCACCGCGGTCGGCAAGGGCGGGGACACGGTCACCCAGACCGTGCTCGACGCCTATCTGACCAAGTAGCGCGGGGAAGGACACGAAGCGCCCGGCCGACTCCCCGGCCGGGCGCTTCGTGCTGTTCAGCGGCGCGGGAACGCCTGGTCGTAGAGCGCCCGCAGCTCCGCGTCGGCCGGTCCGCTGTACCCGCAGCCCATGACCTGCCGGTCGGCGGCGGCGACCAGGTAGGTCTGGCCGGGTTCCGGCGTCAGCCCGGCCAGGATCGCCGAACTGGCCGCGTCGGCGTTGCGGACCTCGGCCAGGTCGGTCTCCGCGCCGGTCCAGGTGCGCTTGACCTGGAGCGTGACCAGGTTGTCCACCACCCGCAGCACGGTGCCCTCGAAGGCCAGCCCCGCGGTCTCGGCCAGGTGCCGGGCTTCCGGTCTGGGGCACCGGCCGCCGGGGTCCGCGCGGTCGGTGAGCACGTTCACGGTGATCTTGCCGCCCGTCGTTGGCGAGGTAGTTGCTGGTGGCGGGCTGGTGGTGTGCGGGGTGCCCGAGGGCGGTCGGCCGGTGGGGCTCGGGTGGGCCGCACTGCTGCCGGGCACCCCCGTGACCGTTCCCGGGAACGTTCCCGGGCCCGGTCCCGGCCGCTCGGTGGCGGTGGGCAGTGCGATGACCGGCCCAGGGCCCGGTTCGGCGCCGCCGCCGTTCCCGCCGCTGGTCAGGGCGATCACCACGGCCGTGGTGGCGACCAGGGCGCCGGCGCCGATGAGCACCAGCGGCCGCCGGAGGAAAGGTGGCCGGGGCGCGGGCACGTCGAGCGCGGCCGTGCTGGCCTCGGTGAGCAGTCGGCGGGTCTGCTCGGGCGGCAGGGGGCGCAGTCCGGCCGCCGGGTCGGCGCGGCGCAACCGGTCGCGCAGGTTGTCCTCGGTCATGGCCGCTCCACTTCCGCCTGCGCCCGCTCGTGCTCGGGCAGCATGGACCTCAGCTTCTGCCGTGCCCGGTGCAGGCGGATGCTGACCGCGTTCGGGCTCAGCCCCACCACCAGGGCGATCTCGGCCGGGCCGAGTTCCTCCCAGGCCCACAGCCGCACCAGCTCGGCGTCCACAGTGGACAACCGGGCCAGCGCCCCGGCCAGCTCCGGATCCGGGTCCGGCCCTGCGGGCGGCGGCTCGGGCGGGGCCTGTTCCGGCGGTCTGGCCAACTGCCAGATCCGCACCAGCAGCCGGTCCTGCCTGCGGCGCGCCCGGTCGGCGTTGGCCAGGCAGTTCCGCGCCACGGCATAGGCCCAGGCCAGCGGCTCGGCCGGGAGTTCGGCCCGCCGCCGCCAGCAGACCAGCAGGGTCTCGGACAGCACGTCGTCCGCGGTCGCCGGATCCGTCCGCCGGGCCAGGTACCGCCGCAACGGCTCGATCAGCCCCTGCGCGACCGCCTCGAACCCGGTCTGGCGCGGCTCCACGTCCACCTGCTCCACCCTGGGTTATGTCCGGCTGCCCGCCCAGTCTTTCAGTGACGTTCCAGCGAGTCGGGCCAGGCGCCGGGAACCGGCCAGGAGTCCTCGACCAGGCGCCGCAGCCGGTGCAGTGCGGGGTCGGCCTCCCGGTCCGGCGGGTGCACGATCAGGTCGCGGATGGCGTAGGCCAGGGTGTACAGCCGCAGGCGGGCGGCGGGGTGCGGTCCGGCGAACGCCGCCGGGTAATCCGCCGCCAGCCAGCGCAGCACGGTCGGATGGGTGTCGGCCCCGACCAGGTGGTCGGTATCGGCGCGTGCACAGAGTCGCTGCAGGTCCAGCAGTGGCGGCCCGAACCGCACCCACTCCAGATCCAGCATGGTCAGCTCGCCGGACTCGGACCACAGCAGGTTGCCGAGCTGGAGGTCGCCGTGCATCAGCCCGTGCGCGGCCGGATCGTCGACCGGTTGACCGAACGGCGCGAGCCGGTGCAGCAACTCGGCCGCGGCGCGGAGCAGACCGGGTTCCACGTGCGGCAGGCCGCTGGCGTGCTCGGCCAGCTCGGCCGCACGCGCCACCGGCAGCGGGTTGAGGTCGGCGCCGAGCAGACCGGTGATCCGGTTCTCCGGATGGTAGGGACGTTCCAGCAGCAACGCGGTGAGGTCGGGCGGCGGCGTCCACTCGTGCAGCTCCCGCAGCATCGCGGCGAGCTGGGACACCGCCGACCGGCGTTGCCCTTCGGTCAATGCGGGCCAGCACTCGTCGAGCGGGCGTCCGGGCACCAGACGGGTCAGCGAATACGCGAGCTGACTCCCGTGCAGGAACAGCGTGCCGTGGTCCAGTACCTCCGGGCGGCGGATCGCGGCGGGCAGCCGCCGGGTCACCGCGACCTCCCGGCCGATCCGGGCGACATCGCCGCGCCAGGACACCCGCAGCACCACCGGGCCGCGCCACTCGTCCTCGATCAACCAGGTGTCGTTGGAGTGACTGACGATCCGCCGTGGTGGCGTGGTCGGCCGCAGCCCGGCGGTGGCGCACGCGTGGTCGAGGCGGGCGTCCTGCGGCGAGACGGTCACCAGCTGATCCTCGCACCCGGCGGCAACCGTTTTCCGGGCCTCAGCCCTTGAGGAAGCGCAACAACTCCTCGGTGACGAACCGCGGGTTCTCCGCCACCAGCCAGTGCCCGGCCTGCGGCACGTCCACCGCGCGCACGATGTTCGTCAGCCGTGGCGCCACCGTGGCCTTGATCGCCTCCACCTGTCCCTGCGCCGTCATGACCAGCGCCGGGACCCGCACCGGAGCGGCCGCCACGGTGTCCCGGACGTCCTTGTCCAAGCTGCGGTACAGCTCGAAGCCACCGGAGAGCGCCTCGGGGCGGCGATAGGTGCGGGCGTACTCGGTGATCTCGGCGCCGGTGAACGGGGAGCGGTCGCTGGTGCCGCCGAAAGCCGTGCCACCAAAGGAAACCTGGGGGTAGAACAGGGCCAGGTACTCGCGGACGTTGTCGCCCACCACGGCTTCCGGCACGCTGCGCTGGGAGTGGAAGGCGATGTGCCAGCTCAGCGAACGGTAGGTGGCGGCGTTGATGCCGGGGCCGGGCAGCGGCAGGTCGAGGTAGCCAAGCTGCCTGGTGTCGGCGGGGAACTGGGCGGCGTACTGGAAGGCCACCGCGGCGCCGAGGTCGTGGCCGATCACGCGGGCGTCGCGCAGGCCGAGGCGCTCGGCGATCAGGGTGTGCACGTACCGGGCCAGGGTGGCCTTGTCGAAGCCGGCCGGGGTGCCGGTGCTGTCGCCGAGTCCGGGCAGGTCGACGGCGTAGACGGTGTGGTGCTCGGCCAGTGCGGGCAGGATCGGCCACCAGCCGAACCAGGTCTGCGGCCAGCCGTGCAGCAGCACCACCGGAGTGCCGCGGCCACCGGTGACGTAGTGCATCCGGACGCCGTCGACCTCGGCGAACTCGTGCCGGAAGGTCTTGGCGAAGGCCGGATCGCCGTGGGTGGCGGTGGCGTGCGCGGGAATCTCGGCGGCGGGCGGCGCGGCACAGGCCGCGGTGCTGAGCAGCAGGGCCAGGGCGATGGCGGCGATCCGGCGGGCGGGGCGGCGCGGTGCGGTGATCATGGGTTCCTGTCCTGGAAACGAGGTCGGCGGCACCGGATGGCGCCGCGGCCAGTCTCACCAGGGGTTGCCGAAGCTGGCACGGAATCTTGCCGTTCTGGCAACCTGGAGCCATGGACGACGAGATGGACCAGGTGCTCGACGCGGTCGGCCCGCGCCTGCGCGCGTTGCGCACGGCCCGCGACCTCACCCTCGCCGAACTCGCCGCGGCGACCGGGATCTCGGAGAGCACCCTGTCCAGATTGGAGAGTGGGCAGCGCAAGGCGACCCTGGAACTGTTGCTGCCACTGGCCCGCACCTACGACGTGCCGCTGGACGACCTGGTCGGCGCGCCACGCACCGGCGACCCGCGGATCCACCTCAAACCGATCCACAAGTTCGGCCTGACCTTCATCCCGCTGTCCCGGCGGCCGGGCGGGGTGCAGGCGTTCAAGATGCTCATCCCGGCCCACCGCGAACCGGCCGAACCTACCCCGCAGACCCACCCCGGCTTCGAGTGGCTCTACGTGCTCAACGGCCACCTGCGCCTGATCCTCGGCGAACGCGACCTCACCCTGCCCCCCGGCGAGGCCGCCGAGTTCGACACCTCCACCCCGCACTGGCTGGGCAGCCCCGGCGGCGAGGCCGTCGAGGTCCTCGTCCTGTTCGACCCCCAGGGCGTCCGCGCCCACGTCCGAACCACCCCGGAACGCTAGCCCCAATGCCGCGTAGTTAGGGTTTGGGGTCTGTTGTCAAGCCTGCTGCTGTCAGCACGATCACGGTGATCTCTGCTCGATGGTTGGTGCGGTCGATGTCGCCTTTCGCGCGGTGTTTGGAGATCGC